>DATIVG010000134.1:0-2467 GCA_035466075.1 Nodosilinea sp.
CAGGCGGTGGCCGACTTGGCCCACCAGACGAGCGCCTACCTGGCCTGCGACAACACCATTGCCTCCCCGGTGCTGCAAACCCCCCTCACCCACGGAGCCGACTTTGTCATCCACGCCACCACCAAATACCTGGCCGGCCACGGCGATGTGATTGGCGGGGCCGTCGTCACCCGCCAGCCCAACCCGCTCTTTGATCAGCTGCGGCTGGTGCAAACCATTGGCGGCCTGGTGCCCTCCCCCTTCGACTGCTGGCTCACCCTGCGGGGCCTGCAAACCCTGCCCCTGCGGGTGCGGGCCCAGGCCCAGGCCGCCCAGACGGTGGCCACCTGGCTGGCCCAGCAGGCCGCCATCGAGCAGGTGCTATACCCAGGTCTACCCGATCATCCGGGGCACAGCACGGCTCAAAAACAAATGACCGGCTACGGCGGCCTGCTCTCGTTTCTGGTCAAGGGCGACCAGGCACGGGCCATGGCGGTAGCGGCCAAAACCCGCCTGATTGCCCGCGCCACCAGCTTTGGCAGCCCCCATAGCACCATTGAGCACCGCGCCTCCATTGAGCAGGGCACCGCCACCGCCCCCAACCTGCTGCGCCTCTCCATCGGCCTGGAGCAGGTGGAGGATCTAATTGCCGATTTAGACCAGGCCCTGCGGCCCTAGTGCTAGGCTTGACGGACCGCTAGGGTCAGGGGCCTCGTCAATCCTCAAATCCTGGGCAAACCTCCTCAACTCCCAAAATTCAAAATTCAAAACCCTCTCCGGTCTGCCGGTCTGCCTCGCCGCCGCCGTAGAGATACGTTTGCATGTCCCCTCGCCCTTTGATCTTAAGGCTGCCCCGCGCTTCAAAGGAATATTGGTCTTTCAATCGTTCATAGGTGGCGGGGCTGACCTGAATGCGGCCAATAACGCCCTGGGACTCCAGGCGGCTGGCGACATTGACGGCATCGCCCCAGAGGTCATAGCTAAACTTTTTGATGCCAATTACCCCTGCGACGACCGGGCCGGTGTTGATGCCGATGCGTAGACAGAAGGGCTGGCCATCTTGCCGCTTAAAGTGTTTGACCGCTGCCAGCATCTCTAGGGCCATGGCCATCACCCTCTGGGCATGGTCGGGTTGGGGCTGGGGCAGGCCGCCGACCACCATGTAGGCATCGCCAATGGTTTTGATTTTTTCGAGTTCCAGGCGGTCGGCAATGGCGTCAAAGGCGGAGAAAATGTCGTCGAGCAGGCGCACCAGCTGGGTGGGGGGCATCTCTACCGCCAGGCCGGTGAAGTTGACGATGTCGGCAAACAGAATGGTGGCTTCGTCAAAGCGGGAGGCAATCGCCATGCCGGTTTCCTGCTTGAGCTGTTCGGCAATGCTGGCGGGCAGCACGTTGTGCAGCAGGCGCTCGGAGCGGGCGTTGGCCTCTAGCAGAGCCTGCTCGGCCTGCCGCCGCTCGCCAATTTCGTGGGAAACGCGCTCGAACATCTGGCGAAAGGCGTTGGCGACATCGCCTAGCTCGTCGTTGCGGGTGAGGGAAGCGGAGTAAAATTTGGGGTTGTCGTCCTGGCTGACGGCATCTCCGGCGGCGAGCAGGTCGTCGCGGAGGTGCAGCAGTGGGGTAATTAACCGCCGATTGAGCACCAGGATGGTGACAAAGGTAACAAACAGCGAAATCAGCAGCACCAGCCCGGCGATGGAGAGGGCGTAGCGGATCATTTCTTCCTGCACCCCGGCGGCATCATGGCGCACCGCCAGCACGTACTGCCCCTGAAACTGGTGGCTGGGCCAGGCCACGTCGTAGCGCGATCGCACCCCATTCAGCTACCGCCGAATTTCCCGCGGGCCCAGATCGGCGACCGCTATCTCCGGGGGTTCGCCAAACTGGCGCAGCAGACTGCCATCGGGCTTGTACAGAGCGGCCCCCTGCACCACTGAGTTGGGCATCAGCTGGGCCTGCACCAGCGAAAACACCGCCTCAATGTCCTGGCTGGTCATAGCGCTGACCTTGACGGTAAACAGCAACTCCTCCGAGACTTGCTCCAGGGTGCGCAACTGGGCCTGCTGCCGCCGCTGGTAGGAGGGCACAAAAATAATGGCCTCAATCAGCGCCAGACTGAGAAAAACCCAAGCCACAATTTGCCGCGACAGCCGCGACCGGAGCAGCCCCACCGACGATTGCAGCAGCCCAGCCATAGCCCACTTCCTTCCCACGCTTTTATCCATCTAGCCCTGCCTGGGGCAAAACCAGACAGTTGCCCCCAGACTATCCCTGCAACCTGCGCCGCCTCGGTCGGGACGGAAACCAGAACTGGCTCACTGAACCGGGTGCGGGCCGGGGCCAGCGCTACAGTCGGAGCAACACCTCCCAGGAGCCCGAGTCATGGTCAACCGCGTCCGGCGGCAGTTTCGCCGCTTTTTTAGGCAGGCCCGCACCGTCAACAACGAGCCCGTCAACCGGGCCAGTTTGGCGGTAATTATTTTAAT
>DATIVG010000135.1:0-4353 GCA_035466075.1 Nodosilinea sp.
GGCTGACCGCCGTTACCCCCACCACCCAGCCCCGGCGGCGGGTCAGCCCCGCCATCGCCACCAGCAGCGGATACAGGGAGCCGTGGGCAAACCCCAGGGGGGTGATCCGGTCGGTGAGCAGCACCAGCCCCAGACCCACCACAATCAGCCCTTGGGCCAGCCGGGGTGGGGGTATCCAGAGGCGGGGCGGGGGCGGGTTCACAGGGTCTGGGTTCGGCAGGGTTGGGTTCACAGGGGTTAGGTCTACAGGGCTTAGTGGCACGGGCTGGGGGTCATGGGCTTGGGGTCATGGGCTTGGGGTCATGGGCTGGGGGCTGGGGGGCTACGGGGCTTGGGGCTAGTGTCCAGGCCCTGGGGCATGGCATTACCCATCCCCCAGGGCCTGGCGAATTTGGCGGGCCAGATCGCTGCGCTGGTAGGGCTTGGGCAGCAGCGGTACCCCGGCCTCCAGGTGGCCCTGGTCGATCAGGGTGTGGTCGGCATGGCCCGAGGTGTAGAGCACCCGCAGGCCGGGGCGGAGCCGCTGGGCGGCCTCGGCCAGGGGCCTACCGTTGAGGCCGCCGGGCATGAGCACATCGGTAAACAGCAGGTCGATGTCAGGTCGCTGGCGCACCAGATCCAGGGCGGTGGGGCCGCTGTCGGCCACCAGCACCCGGTAGCCCAGGCTCTCCAGCTGGTGCTGGGCGTAGCGCCGCACCAGCTCGTCGTCCTCCACCAGCAAGACCACCTCGGCCCCGCCCTCGCCTACGACCGGGGAGGGGGCAGTGGCGGCAGTCTCGGGGGTGCGATCGCAGCGGGGCAGGTAGAGCCGCACGGTGGTGCCCACCCCCACCGCTGACTCAATGTGAATGTGGCCATTCGACTGCTTGACAAACCCGTAGACCATGCTCAGGCCCAGGCCCGTGCCCTTGCCCTCCGGCTTGGTGGTAAAAAACGGCTCAAACACCTGGCCCAGCAGATCCTCCCCCATGCCCATACCGGTGTCGGTCACCGCCACCATCACGTAGTCCCCCGCCCCCGGCAGGGCGGCGGCCGGAGACAGAGAGACCGGGGCCGTGGCCAGGGTGAGACAGCCCCCCTCGGCCATGGCGTCGCGGGCGTTGAGGCAGAGGTTGAGCAGGGCCCCCTCCAGCTGGCTGGCATCCACCAGGGCCGCCCCCAGCCGCTGGTCGCAGCGGTAGCAAATCTCGATCTGCTCCCCCAGGGTGCGGCGCAGCAGCCCGTCCAGGCGGGCCATCAGCCCATTCACATCGACGGGTTTGGGGCTCAGGGTCTGGCGGCGGGCAAACACCAGCAGCCGCTGGGTCAAGTCGGCCCCCCGCTGGGCGGCGGCGCTGATCATAGCGGCCAGCGATCGCAGCCCTGGCTGGGGGGCCAGCTGCTCAGCCAGCAGCTCGGCATTGCCCAAAATCACCGTCAGCAGGTTGTTAAAGTCGTGGGCCACCCCGCCCGTGAGCTGGCCCATCGCCTCCATCTTCTGGCTCTGCATCAGCTGGGCCTCCAGGGTTTTCTTCTCGGTGACATTGACCATGCCGCCAATCATCCGCAGGGGCTCCCCGGTGGCGCTGCGGATCACATAGCCGCGGTCGAGCACGGTGGCGTAGCGACCGTCCTTGCAGCGAAAGCGGTACTCCTCCATCCAGCTGGTGGCCCCGGCGGCCAGGGCGCGCTCGATGGAGGCCAGCAGGCGCAGGCAGTCGTCGGGGTGGAGGCGGTCGCGCCACCAGTCGTTGTTGGTCTCCAGGTCGCCGTTGTCGTAGCCAAACAGCGCCTTGTAGCCCTCGCCCCGCCAGGTGCTATCGCTGACAATATTCCAGTCCCAGATGGCGTCGTTGGTGGCCTTAGACAGCAGGCGAAACCGCTCGTCGCTCTCGCGCAGCCGCTGTTCGGCCAGCTTTTGGGCCGAAATATCCTGGCAGGCCCCCTGCACCCGCACGATGCGATCGCAGCTGTCGCGCACCGCCTCGCCAATGGAGCGCACCCACAGGGACCGCCCCGCCGCCGTCACCACCTGAAGCTCCAGGTCAAAGCCCACCCCCGTCCGCCGACAGCGCTCAAAGGCCGCGCCAATTTTGCCCCGGTCAGCCGGAATAAAATACTGGGCCACCTCCCCCAGGCGCGGCTCGTCGTCAGCGGGCCAATCCAAAATTCTGTACATCTCCTCCGACCAGCACATGGTCTGCTCCGGCAGATCGACCCACCAGGCCCCCAGCCGACTCACATGGGAGGCCACCCGCAGCAGCGACTGGCTGTGGCGCAGCCGCGCCTCCAGGGCCGCCAGGTCGAGCTGCGCCTCCACCCCTGGCCCCGCCGCCTGGTAGAGCTGGCGACGGTGGCGCTCCAGGGCACAGGCCACCACCCGCCCCAGCCCCGGCCCCTCCACATCCTGCCGCAGCACAAAATCCTGTGCCCCCGCCCGCACCGCCCCTAGGCCCTGGTCCACCTGGTCCACCAAAACCACCACCGGCAGCTCCGGGGCCTCCGCCTGAAGGGTCAGCAAAGGCGCCAGGCCGCCGGGGGCAGGCACCCGCAGTAGGGCCACCGTCACCGACTGGGCCACGGGCTGGGCCGCCCGGTGGGCCAGCGCCGCCGCCACCGACGGCAAAACAGTAATCGCCAAAGGAATAGCGCTCGACCCCGCCTCAGCCAGGGGCGGCAGGGTCGTCGTCATCGCGTCAATCCAGAGTAGCTGGATAGCTTCTTGCATCGCTACACCGGTGTCTCCTGAGGCGACTCTACCAGGGTGCCCGCTGGGCCCCAGGGCACGTCTACGGCCATGGTAGCTAAGCTCACGGTTTCGGGCCTGGGTGGTCAAAGCCCAGCGGGTGGGCGGCCCTGGGGGCAAGGGTTGCCCACCCGCCAGAGCCCCCCTGGCCCGGCCCGCCGCCGACGGCGGCAGTCACAAGACTTCACGATGCCCTACCTTTCGCAACACAGCTGGCAGCACCGCTCCCCACCCCCATCGGGGCATAGATTTCCCCTGGGTTTCCCCCCTGGCCTCTGCCTAGGTCCAGGCCTCGGGCTCAGCATTGCCGGCCAGTAAAATCAGGAATTTCCCGACGGTCTTCGGCAGGCCAATTGCCTAGCCTTAAAGAGTAGCGCCACCCCATCTGCCCTGCGTCCCTCACCCCTGACCAGGGGGCCCCGGCGGCGTCGCCCCACCGCAGAACGGGTACTCTCTTAGAGATGCGTTGTGGTCAATACGTTCTTGTCGATACATTTTCCCCCTCTGGGAAGGGAACCCGAACCCGGCCCCTTTCCCAGGTCTCGCCCTGAGGGGCAATGGCCTATGCACCCCGCACCCCAACCCGCCAACGAAGCCTGCCGCCTGCAAGCCCTACACAACTACCACATCCTCGATACCCCTCCCGACGACGGGTTCGACAATCTCACCCGCCTGGCCGCCATGATCTGTCAGGTGCCCATTGCCCTGGTGAGCCTAATCGACGAACAGCGACAGTGGTTTAAATCTCGCGTGGGCCTAGAGGCCACCGAAACGCCTCGAGATGTCGCCTTTTGTGCCCATGCCCTGCTGGGACCAGAGCTGTTTGAGATACCCGATGCCCAGGCCGACGAGCGCTTTCGCGACAACCCTTTGGTGACCGCCTCGCCCCACATTCGCTTCTACGCTGGCATGCCGCTCACCAACGCCGACGGCCATGTGCTGGGCACCCTTTGCGTGATCGATCGGGTGCCTCGCACCCTGACCCCCATGCAGCGGCAGGCCCTAGAAATCTTGGCCGCTCAGGTGGTGGCCCGAATTGAGCTGCACCACCAGCTAGAGCAGATTCAGCTGGCGGAGGTCGAACGGCAGCGGCTCGCCGCCACCCTGCGGCTGCGCGACCGGGCGATCGCCGCCAGCAACAACGGCATTGTCATCACCGACGCCCGCCAGCCCAACAACCCAATCATCTACGCCAACCCGGCCTTTGAGCGCATTACCGGCTTTTCTCCCACCGAGGCCCTGGGGCTCAACTGCCGCTTTCTCCAGGGCGACCAGGTTGACCAGCCGGGTCTTACCACCCTGCGCAAGGCCATTGTTGAGGGCCGTGCCTCCACCATCGAAGTGGTCAACTACCGCAAAACCGGCGAGCCCTTCTGGAATCAGCTCAGCATTTCGCCCATCTACGACCCCGAGGGGCAGCTCACCCACTTTGTCGGCATTCAAACCGATGTCAGCGATCGCAAGCGGGCCGAGGCCCAGCTGCACCAGCACCTCCACGAGCTGGAGCAGGCCCGTCGGGCAGCGGAGGCGGCCAACCAGGCCAAGAGCGAGTTTCTGGCGATGATGAGCCACGAAATCCGCACCCCCATGAACGCCGTCATCGGCATGACCGGGCTGCTGCTCGACAC
>DATIVG010000136.1:0-2635 GCA_035466075.1 Nodosilinea sp.
CGATTGGGGAATAAAGACCACAGGGACTCAGGTATCTACCAAAGCATTGACCGTACTGGAGCAGGCGACGGGCTGGCTCAAAACCCAGGGGGCAGAGGTGGTAATTGCGGGCTGCACAGAGCTATCGGTGGCCTTTGCCCAAATGCCATGCCTTCCCTTGCCCTGGGTGGATCCCTTAGCCGTGGTGGCCGACATCACGCTGGATCTGGCCTGGGGCTGTCGTTCGCTACCGCTCTGGCAAGCCGCCTAGGAGAAAGCATGGTGCAGAGATTGAGTTGGGCTCGGTACCCCTTTACCGCCGCCCGCCGACGCCTGTGGGCGCTGGCCCAGGTCGCGGGCGAACGGTGGGAAGGGCGGTCGCTTGCCCACTGGGGACTAGTACTGCTGCTGGTGCTGGCCACCCTGGGCGGTGGCGATGCCGCCCAGGCTGCACCCCAGGCCGCCGCTCGCAGCGCCAGCCCAGCGGCCCAGCGGCCAGCGGCCCCGGCACCCGCCATGCCGCCAGATATTCAGCAAATTTTGGCGCGGGGCAGGCTGACGGTGGCGGTGCTCGGCCAGGACAATGCGCCGTTTTTTGTCGAGCGCGAGGGGCAGCTGGGGGGGCTGGATATTCAGCTGGCGCGGGCCCTGGCCGACCAGCTGGGGGTGGCCCTGGAGATCACCCGCGCGGCGGAGACCTTTGACGAGGTCGTAGATACGGTCTACGGGCAAAAGGCCGATCTGGCCATTTCTAAAATTAGCCGCACCCTGAAGCGGGCCCAGCGGGTGCGGTTTTCGCGGCCCTACCTGCGCATGCGCCAGGGGCTGTTGGTCAACCGCTTGCAGCTGGCTGAGCAGACCCAGGGGCGCTCAATGGTGGAGGCCATTCGCGACCTGCGCGGCCAGGTGGGGGTGATTCAGGGCTCCTCCTACGTGGGCTTTTTGCAGCAGCGGTTTCCCCAGGCCGCCATTGTGGAGTACCCCACCTGGGAGGACACGGTGGAGGCGGTGGTGCGGGGCGATATTTTGGCCGCCTACCGCGACGAGCTGGAGATCAAAAAGGTGGTGCGCACCAAGCCCGATGCGGCCCTGCAACTGCAAACCATTGCCCTCACCGACACCCAGGACGCCCTGGCGGTGGTGCTGCCCTGGAGCAGTCACCACCTGCTGGCCTTTGTCGATCAGTACCTCGATACCCTCTCGGCCCAGTACACGGTCGATACGGTGCTGGATGAATACGCCAGCTATTGGGCGACCCAGAGCCCGCCGCCGCCCTAGCCTTCTGGAACTCTTTGGTTTAACAACTTGGTTTAACAACGCCATGGTTACTTCTCTAAAAGCCTATATGCCCCGGCAGGCCTCGATTGAGTGGTTGCGCAGCCCCTGGGCGATTTTGATCAGCAGCATTTTGGGGGTGGTGATTGGCACCCGCCAGCCCCAGGTGGCGGCCTGGATTGCTCCCTTTGGCACCCTGTACCTGGGGTTGCTGAAGATGTGTGTGCTGCCGATTTTGCTGGCGGCGATTACCAACAGCCTGGGGCGGCTGATGCAGAGCCACGATGCCCGTCAGTATGTGCAGCGCATTGTGGTGGTGTTTCCGCTCAGTTTGCTGGGGGTCAGCGCGATCGCGGCTGCCCTGGCCGCCCTGGCGGGCCCCGGTCGCAACCTGACTACCGCCACCCTGCAAACCCTGGGGGTGCTGGTCAACCAGTCGGGGGTCGATTTAGAAATGGCCCTCAGCGGCCCCCTGCCCGAAGCGCCCACCGGCAATGTCAATGCCCTGGTCACCAGCATGGTGCCCGACAATATTTTTGCCGCCCTCAGCGAGGGTCAAACCCTGAAGGTGCTGCTGTTTGCCATGATTTTTGGCGTTTCCCTGGGGCTGGTGAAGGGCCCCAGCACCGCCGCCCTGTTTGACACCCTCGACAGCCTCTACCAGGCGTTTAACAAGGTGATTCACGGACTCACCTACCTGCTGCCCCTGGGGCTGTGCAGCCTGCTGGCCTACCAGCTTTCCCAGGTGGGGGTGGAGGTGCTGGTGTCGATGGTGGACTTTGTGGGGGTTGCGATCGCAACCTTTGCCCTGATCTATCTGATCAGCACCCTGATCATCTGGCGGCGCTCGGGCCTGGGGCTGTGGCCCACCCTGCTGGCCCTCAAAGACCCCACCATTTTGTCGCTGGCCACCTCCAGCAGCCTGGCCTGCCTACCCGCCGCCATCACCAGCCTCAGCGACGACCTCAAGTTCAACCCCCAAACCACCAACCTGGTCACTCCCCTGGCGATTACCCTCTGCCGCTTTGGCTCGGTGGTTTACTTTGCCTCGGCCACCCTGTTTGTGGTGCAGCTCTACCAGCGCGATCTGGGCCTGGCCGGGCTGGGCATCGTCATTGTGGGCTCAATTTTGGCGGGCATGGCCACCTCCGGCGTCACCGGCATTCTCACCCTGACCATGCTGGGGCTGGTGCTGGATCCGCTCAAGCTTCCCCTGGAGGCGGTGCTGGTGCTCTTCATCGCCATCGACCCGTTGATGGATCCCTTTCGCACCCTGGGCATTGTCCACACCGGCATGGCCGCCACCGCCCTCGTCGCCGACCGCCAAAGCGGAGCCGAGGGTAAGGGCTGAGCGTTTGCCACCCGGCCCAAACTCAAAACT
>DATIVG010000137.1:0-1815 GCA_035466075.1 Nodosilinea sp.
TGGTGCGGAGAATGCCGAGGGTGCGCCAGCGGCGATCGCTGGTGATCACGGTTTGGGGCGCGATCGCAACTTTACCGAGCTTTCTCAGCCGCCGCACCAGCTCAAAATCTTCCATCATCGGCAGGTCGGGGAAGCCGCCCAACCGGTGAAACACCTCAGCGTTGAGAAAGATGCCCTGGTCCCCGTAGGGCATATGGAAAAGGCGCGATCGCACATTCACCCCCCGCTCCACCCAGCGCAGGCCCCGCCCCGGCCCATCGATGGCCAGGCGAAAGGCCCCGGCCACCACCCCCGGCTGGGTCAGCGCCTCGCGAATCGCCCCATCAAAGCCCTCGGGCAAACGGGTATCGGCGTGGAGAAACAGCAGCATTGGGCCCGTCGCCACCGCCGCGCCCTGGTTCATCTGGCGCGATCGCCCCGGCGCAGACACCACTACCCGGGCTCCCCAGTCGGCGGCGATCTTGAGGGTGGAGTCGGTGCTGCCGCCGTCTACCACAATCACCTCAACGCCTTTCGCCGCGGGCAACGCCTCTAGCACCCGAGGCAAGTTGTGGGCCTCATTCAGCGTTGGAATCACCACCGAAACCGTGGGCCACGGGGCCGGTGCGATTGCCTCGGGGGCAGCGGTGGGGGCAACCGTGGGGCAGCGGTCTGGGCCGCCCTCGCCGCCCCAGGGCACCGGGCTGGGGTGAATGTCTCGGGCCAGGGCCAACACCACCGGCCTAGATCGCCGCACCAGTCGCGCGGGCTGGCGGGCCACATGCCATAGAGATTCCATCGACGGGGGCATACCGTAACACCGTTGAGCGTTCCGATAATCTACCCAATCACTCCCCGCGGCCGCATGAGCCCCACGTTAATGTTTACTGAGAACCCAGCTCAGCCAGTCAACTGGGGAACCAGGGGCTAAACCGCGCTAAAACGGGTCAAAAATGTAGTTGTCGGCGTGCTGCTGGGCCCGCTCACAGTCGGCGGGGTTGCGCACCGTCCAGGCCAGCAGGGGCAGGTCAAAGTACTCGCGGGCCAGGGTGGTGGGCAGCGTCGGCAGCGCCCTGACGTTGTAGGCAATGAAGTGGGGGGCGCTGGCCCAGGTGAGCAGCAGGTGGCTGCGCAAAAACGGCTGGGGCTTGCTGGCCAACTGCCCGCGCAGAATGGCCGGGGCCTGGTGCCTCAACCACTGGAGCGATCGCGGGTTGAACGACTGCACCGCAAACTCGCCCGCGTAGCCCTCCAGGGTTTTGAGCAGGGCCCGCTCCGGGGGGCCAACCTTTTTCTCGTTTTTGAGTTCAATCAGCAGGGGCACCCGGCCCGCCACGCAGGCCAGCACCTCGGCCAGCGCCGGAATGGTCTGGTCGGTGTCGTAGAGGCGCAACCCCTGGAGGGTGCAGAGGGTTTGCTCGGCAAGGCGGCCCTTGTGGCCAGTCAGCCGCTTCAGGTCGCGGTCGTGGAATACCGCCAGATGGCCATCGGCGAGCAGCTGTACGTCTAGCTCGATGGGGTGGTGAGCTGCGATCGCAGCCTCAAAAGCCGCCAGCGAATTTTCTGGCACCACCTTACCTCGGTGCAGGCCCCGGTGGGCAATGGGTCGGGTCCTTATCCACTCCATCGCTGACCTCATCTACCCTGGTAAGCTGAGCAATGTCCTACGCCCGTCGGTCAGATCAGTCAATTCGGCCCACTCGGTCAACTTGACCAACCCCTATCAACACCCAACAGTACGATCCATCCCATCCCCCCGCCAACCCCACCCCCTATTTCCCCCACTCCCCCACTCCCCCACCCCCCTCTCTCCCCCACTCCCCCACCCCCCTCTCT
>DATIVG010000138.1:0-7044 GCA_035466075.1 Nodosilinea sp.
CCGGTTCGAAACCGGTATCTGGTAGGGGCATTGCACTGCAATGCCCCTACACATCGAGGGTATGCAGACAGGATGGGGACAGATCGGCCTGGACGGATTTACCACTACCCCTGCCAGCCATCGCGGCGGGGGCGCTCAATCGACCACCGGGCTGCCGTGGTGGTGGGTCATATACCAATGCCCGGCCATGCGCTCAAAGCCGTTGGTGGCCATCGACCGCGCCTCTAGCCGCCGGTCGCCGCCGCTAATTTGCAGCACATTCTCAATCAGCACCACGTAGGCCAGGTCGCCGCTGACCGCCACGGTGAGGATGTCGGTGTCGATTTCGATGTAGCTGGTGTTTTGAAAGATGCGCTCCCAGGCGTCGCGGATTTCGACCCAGCCCTTGAGGGCGGCGCGGCCGGGGTGAATGCAGAGGCAGTCGATGCCCTTTGACCAGACGGCTTCCATGGCTTCTAGATCTTTTTTCTCAAAGCACCGGTAGAACGCTTTGTTGGCCGCCAGGACCAGTTCGCGATCGCCAGCCATAGGGGGTCCTCACTGATAAGATACAGAGACGTTTCCCTGCCTCCCGTCTTGAGCATAACGAACGGTAAGGGCGGGTAGCCACCTCTGGCCCCAAAGTTGCAAACCCGCATGTTAAAGCTGGAAAATCTCTCGAAGCGCTACGGTTCTAAGCCGGTTTTGCAGCAGCTCAGCCTCAATCTTCAGCCGGGGGAAATTTACGGGCTGCTGGGCCCCAACGGGGCGGGCAAAACCACCACCATTAACATCATCTGCGGGTTGCTGAAGGCCGACAGCGGCACGGTGACCATTGGCGACCGCCCGGCGGGGGAGGCCACCAAGGCCTGGGTGGGGGTGATGCCCCAGAGCAATTTGCTCTACGGCAGCCTCACCTGTAGCGACAACCTGACGTTTTTGGGCCGCCTCTACGGCCTCTCGCGCCAGGACTGCCGCCGCCGGGTGGATGTCTGTCTGGAGTCGGTGAATCTGCTCGACAAAAAGCACACCCCGGTCGAGCGCCTCAGCGGCGGTATGCAGCGGCGGCTGAGCATGGCGGCGGCAATTTTGCACCGTCCCAAGCTGGTGATTCTCGATGAGCCCACCACCGGGCTCGACATTGAGGCGCGGCAGGAGCTGTGGCAGCTGATTCGTCAGTTTAAGTCGATGGGGGTGACGGTGCTGCTCACCTCCCACCTGCTCGATGAGGTGGAGCGGCTGTGCCAGCGGATCGGCATTTTGCGCCAGGGGCAGCTGCTGGCGGAGGGCACATTGGAGGAGCTGCGATCGCGCATTCCCGCCCAGGAGATCGTCACCGTGGAAACCCGCGATCGCGAGGCGGCCATTGCCCGGGCGCGGCAGCTGGGCTACCCCCACCGCCAGTACGGCGGCGACCTGGCCTTTTGGGTGCCCGACCAGCTCGAACTCAAGGATCTGCTGCTGCGCTTTGAGGGCATTCCCCTCGACTCCATTGCCCGCCACCCGGTCAAGCTAGAGCACATCTACCTGGAGGTGACCCGCCAGCCGGAGCCGGTGGGCGGGTAGAGGCTAGAGGGTGACAGGTAAAGGGTAAATGGCCTAGGCGGGGTCTACCCCTGGCTGACCCTGGCGGGTGCGATCGCTGTAGCCCACGCAGAGGGCGGCCCCCAAGAAGGCCAGGGCGCTGCCCAGGCTGCTGATCAGTAGGCCGGGGGTGCTCTGGCTCAGCCACAGGCCGCCCAGACTGGCGGCCAGGGCCCCGCCGCTAAAGTAGAGGCCCGTGCCCAGCCCCGCCCGCGCCGGGGGCACCATGGCCAGGGCAAAGGGCAGGGTGCCGTTAAACACCAGGCTGAGGGCCGCCCCAAACAGCGCCGCCAACGCTACCCCTAGCGCTACGCTGGCCATAAACCCGATCAGCACCGCCAGGGCTGCCATGGCCCCGAGGCCGAGCACCATCGCCCGCCGGTTGCCCAGGCGGGTGGCCAGGCGGCCCGCCGGGATGGCCGTCAGCGCCAGGGTGAGAAACAGCGTGCCCAGCACCAGGGCGACATTGCCGCCGGGCACCCGCTGGTCGATGGCCATGGGCAGGGCCGTCATGGTGAGCCGAAAACCCAGGGTGACGCCGACCCCGGTGCCAAACACCAGGGCCAGCCCCGGCCAGTCCAGCGCTGGCGATTGGTCGAGGGGGGGTTGGGCCGCCGCGGCGGGCTCGGGCTGGGCCAGGCGCAGTGCGATCGCAGCCACCAGCAACACCGCCGACCCCGCACCAAAGGCCACCCAGGGCCCCAGCCCCAAAATAAACTGGTTGGCCACCGGCCCCATGCCCCCCGCCAGCGCCCCCACCAGGGTGAGAATGCTGGCCGCCTGGGGCAGGCGAGTGCCCACGGCGTAGCGCCCCAGCAGCGACAGCACCGGGCTGCGAAACACCGTCATGGCCAGCGCCCAGGCCACCAGCAGCAGCGGCAGCCCCCAGCGCCACGGCCCCTGCCCCCACAGCAGCGCCGTCGGCACCAGCCCAAACAGGCCCGCCGCCAGCACCACCCCCAGGCCAATGATCGGCAGCCGGGTGCCAATGCGGTGCTGCATCTGGTCTGAGCAGGTGCCCATCAGCGGCTCCATCACCAGGGCGAGCAGGTTTTCAATCACCAGCAGGGTGGTGGCCAACCCCTGGGAAAACCCCAGCTGGGTGAGCAGCTGCCCCAGGTAGAGGTTGTAAATCACCCACAGCAGGGTGATCGCCCCCTGCACCAGGGCCAGGCCCCACACCGGGCCCCAGAGAATAGCTTGAGTCCGCGCCTGGGTCATAGCAGGAAGTCTGTATAGGTATCGGGTAAGAGGGGCAGCCTGAGCGGCGGCAGCCCAGGCTCGGGCCGCCGCGTCAGGGCTGGGGCAGGGCTGGGGCAGGGTTTTGTATCACGACCTTAGCTCTTCGGCCACCATTGCCGCCAGTTTGCCCGAGGCCCCGGCTTCGCCCCGCGCCGATCGCAGGGCCTGGCGCATGGTCGCCAGCGCCTCGGGCTGCTCCAGGTAGGTCACTACCTGGGCCGCCACCTCCTGCGGCAGAAGCGGGCCAATCAGCTCGGGCACTACCTCGCGCTTGGCCCAGATATTCGGCCAGGCAAACAGCTTTCCTTCCTTATATATCTGCCGCAAAATCAGCCGGTTGATCAGTCTGGCAAAGCCGTCGCCCACGCCGGGCAGGTTGGCCAGCAGCCCCGGAATGCCGTCCCAGGACTTCATCACCTCCAGCTTTTGGGTGGGCAACAGCACCACCATCGGCACCGCCAAAGCCCCCAGCTCTGCGGTGTTGGCCCCCACGGTGGTGAGGCAAAAGGCCATCTGGCTCATCACCTCGTAGGCGGGGTGGGTGGGCCATAGCAGCACCTCCAGCCCGCTGGGGGTGCGCAGGCGGGGCAGCTCGGCCTCGGCGGTCACCAGCTGGGCCGTGGTGGCCCCCTCAAACAGGCGAATGTCGGGGTTTTGGTCGGCATCGGCAAACTGGGCCAGGGCCTCCAGCGCCAGCATTGGCGCCACCGGAATCACAAACTGGGTCTGGGGTCGCTGCCGATGGATGACCTCGGCCACGCCCAGGCAAAAGGGCAGGCCCACGCTGAGCTTATTTTTTTTCGACCCCGGCATGATGCCGATCAGGTCGTGGTCGGGCCGCAGGTGCAGGCGCTGGCGCACCGTTTGCTGCTGGGCGGTATCGGTTTCCACGTCGGCCATCAGATCGCCAATCACCTGGCACTTGGCCCGAAACTGGGCCGGGGCCGCCGCCACAATGGCGGGGGTCATACAGCCAAAGCGATCGACCCAGCGGTGCCAGCGGGCATCCCATTCGGCGTAGATGACGGTGCGGTAGCCCAGGCGCTTGCCGATCACCACCGGGTACACCTGATCACCGCCCAAAAACAGCACCACGCCCCGCGGGTGCCAGTCCCAGTCGGCGGCGGTTTTGCCCGTCAGCAAAAACGGGAAGAAATGCTCTGGCCCCTGCACGCGGTTGACCTCTGGCAGGCTGCGGGCCATCTCGGCCTCGCGCCCGGAGGCGTTGGTGCAGGGCGACAGCACCACGGAGATGCGCGCCGTTGGCAGGCTGGCGCGCAGGGCCTTGACCACCGGGCGCACCCAGGTTGAGATCTCCCCCGGCCCGTTGGAGAGGATCAGAATGTCGCTGGGGAGGGGGGGGAGGGGAGTGGTCATGGGGTGGGAGGGTGGCGGGGAGATGGTTTTGAATTTTGAGTTTTGGGTTTTGAGTGCGGGTGGGGGAGATGGGGAAGGTGGGGGAGTGTAGACGCGGAGCGGCTTCCCGTGGGGTAGGGGGAGGTGGTTTTGAGTTTTGAGTTTTGAGTTGGGGTGGAGAGATGAGGGAGATGGAGGAGATGGAGGAGATGGGGAAGAGAAGGGTTGCAAGACATCATGATACGCATTCCAGGGGTGCGGGATGGGCGCTGGGTGGGGTGAGGGGCTTTTGTGTAGCGTTGGTTGGTTTTCTGCAACACAACAATACGTAACTTAGGATGCGGGACTGGCTTCTCAGGTTTGAGAGGGGTGCGATCGCACCTCTCATAGAGGAACAAAAAAACTCCCAGCCCTCCTGGGCAGGCAATTCTCTGTGGGCCGTAAAAAATGGCCGCTGGAAAGTCAGGGTTCCGCACGGCGCTTTTTCTGAGAATGCTGATAAGCACTGTTACAGTTTGGCGACTTCCTTCAGGATCATGGTCGGTGCCTGATCCCGGTGCTAAGGTCTGAGTCAATGGTTCGGATGGTCTTTTGCTAAGGAGAGCTTAAACCATGACCCAGATACGTCAGCTCTGTATTTAGGCGCGCGGCACCCTCCCTTGGGGTGGCCCTGGGTGAGCCTGCCGCGCCATGGTCGGTGGCCCTAGCCCAGTCTCGGGTGATGGTCTGCCAGCCGTTACTGGCCCGACTGGCGGCGCCAGCTAGAGCGAGAGGCTTGCCGGAGGCTTGATAAGGCCACTTTTGCCCAATAGACCGTTGATTTTAGGCGAGTACAGCCTACCCACAGATTTTTTCACCAGTTTTGTAGCCCAGGCGCAATTGCGCTGATTGCTGATTGCAGATTCAGCAGGAGGTTTCTATGGATTTTTACGGTAAAACTGCTCTGGTTACCGGGGCGTCGCGCGGCATTGGTCGCGCCATTGCCCAGACCCTGGCCCGCCAGGGCATGGGACGTATTTTGCTGGTGGCCCGCAACCAGCAGCGGCTGGAGGCCGTGGCCGACGAGGTGCGCCACCTGGGGGCCGAGGCGGTGGTGCTGCCGGTGGACCTGACCGACCCCATCCAGGCGAATGTGGTGATTGCCCGCGCCTGGCAGCACCACGGCCCGGTGCACCTGCTGGTCAACTGTGCTGGGGTGGCCCACCAGGCACCGTTTTTGCAGGCCAAGCTGCCCCAGGTGCAGTCAGAAATTTCCACCAATTTGATTGGTCTCTACACCGTGACGCGCCTGGTGGCCCGCCGCATGGCCGTGCGCCAGGAGGGCTGCATTGTCAATGTGTCGAGCCTGATGGGCAAGGTGGCGGCCCCCACCATGGCCACCTATTCGGCTACCAAGTTTGCCATTGTGGGCTTCACCCAGGCGCTGCGCAGCGAGCTGGCCCCCTACCGGGTGCGGGTGGTGGCGCTGCTGCCGTCGCTCACCGACACCGACATGGTGAAGGGGTTTGACTGGTTTCGCGGGGTGCAGCCCTCGACCCCCGACCAGGTGGCCGAGGCGCTGGTGCGGGGCCTTCGCCAGGGCCGCTCGGAGATTTTGGTGGGCTGGCAGAGCCATGCGGCGGTGTTGGCGCTGCGGCTGGCCCCCTGGCTGGTGGAGCCGATGATTCAGCTGCTGGCTCCGGCTAAGTCGGTACCGCCGAGGCCGGTGCGATCGCACTAGAGCGAACCCAGCCCAGCCCTGTTGCTAGCAGCTCCTCACCCTCCGTAGACCGTTCAAACGCCTGAACGGTCTACGGGCTCGTTCCGAGAGTTCGTTCTACAGGCTAGGGGGTGGTGGTACCAAAGAAATCGATCCGGTAGTCGGTGATGGTGACGCCGGTGCGGGCCTCAATTTGCCGAATCAGATCGGGGGGCAGGGTGACGTCAATGTCGATGATGTCGTTGGTGTCGAGGCAGTTGACGTGGCTGTGGGAGTCGCTGAGGTGCCCGTACAGGCGACCGTCGGCCCGCTCCACGCATTCGATAATGCCCTGCTCCGAGAGAGCATCGAGGTTTTGGTAGACGGAGGTGTGGCCAATCTCGCGGCCCTCTTGGTTGAGCCGATCGTAGATTTCGCGGGCGGAGAGGTGGCCCTGGTGTTGCCACAGCAGCTCTAAAATGTAGCGCCGCTGCCGACTCAGCCGCATGCCCAGCACCTGGCAGCGCTCAATGGCGTCTTCCAGGCAGGCGATGGGCTTTTTTAGGGCGGCTTGCTCGTCCATGTTCAGGGGGGTAATTCATAGTCAGTACCACTTTAACTTGTTTGAAAGAATCGTGTCTATAACTACAGGATTGACCGCGACCCGGTGGGCCAGGGGTGGGCGCCCCCCAGCGAAATTCAGCCCTGGCCTGCCCAATGCCGTTCTGCCCAATGTCGTTCTGCCCAATGCCGTCACCCCCAGTCGCCTGCCATCGGCCCCATTCTCAACCGTCAAACCACCGGGCCTGGCCGAGCCAGCAGCTTGATCGCATTCGCCCTTCTGCATTGGGGGTTACCGAGCAGGATTTAGCGCCGGGCCGGGGATGGCAACCCAGAGGGCGGTAGACATCCCTGGGGCAGAGGGCAGATCACCCCAACAGCCGATGGCGGCGGTCGGCGGAGTAACTACTGTTTGAGATAGGGCTTAATAGCGCTGATCGTTGCGGATTGGTCTCTATTGAGCACCAATTCTTTAGCACGGGAACCTATCAATATGAACGTTAACGAAGACATTAACCGCGATCCCAACTACGACCCTAACCACGATCCCGACGCTGACAGCAACCCCGACCCGATTACGGGAGAAACCGGGGCGCGCCCGGTGGGTACCGGGGTAGGTGCCGCCGGAGCTGGGGTGATTGGCA
>DATIVG010000139.1:0-2434 GCA_035466075.1 Nodosilinea sp.
GGTGAATCGGCTGTTCATTATTGCCCCGGCGGTGGTGTGCGTGCTGGCGGTGTTGAGCACCTACGGCATTGAGCGCAAGTATTCGCGGCTCACCCAGCGCTCCTCGCTGCGGAATGGGCGGCGGGAGGACCAGGGGGGCCAGCGCGAAGACAGCCTCACCCTGGGGCGGGCCCTCAAGATTCTCACCGCCAGCCGCCAGACGGGGCTATTTTTTACCTTTTTGCTGGTGCTCAGCCTCAGCCTGTTTATGCAGGATGCGGTGCTAGAGCCCTACGGCGGCGAAGTCTTTGGCATGACCATCGCCGAAACCACCCAGCTCAATGCCGCCTTTGGCATGGGCACGCTGCTGAGCATTATCGCCACCGGCTGGCTGGTGGTGCCCCGCCTGGGCAAAAAGCGCACCGTGGTGGTGGGCTGTAGCTGGGCGGCGCTGTGCCTGGTGGGCATTACCCTGTCGGGGCTGACCGGCAACCCGGCCATTTTGCTGACGGCGGTGTTTTTGTTTGGCACGGCCTCGGGCGTTCTCACCCTGGGGGCGATCGTGCTGATGCTGGACTTGACCGTGGCGGAGACGGCGGGCACCTTTATTGGGGCCTGGGGCCTGGCCCAGGCAATTGCCCGGGGCAGCGCCACGGTGCTGGGCGGCGGGGTGCTCGATCTGGGGCGCGCCATCCTGAGCACTCTGAATGGGGCCGGGGAGGTGGGGGAGCCCCAGGCGTTTTTGGCCTACGGGCTGGTGTTTATGCTGCAAGCGGTGGGCATGATGGTGGCGATTTGGCTGCTCAGCCGCGTGGATATTCAAGAATTTCAGGCCAATGCTAAGGCGGCGATTACTGCCGCCCTGGAGAGCGATCTGGACTAGCAAAAAGAAAATTGATGGATAATTTTTGGGACGAGGTGCTGGCCTTCGCTGAGGCGATCACGGCCACGGTGGGGCAACGGCTACAGGCAGAGTTTGGCCAGGTACAGGCGGATGTCAAGGCCGACGGCAGCCTGGTGACCAGGTGCGATCGCTGGTCCGACGACACCCTGCGCAGCGCCATCCGGGGCGCATTTCCCGACCACGGCATCCTCAGCGAAGAGGTCGAGCACATCTTCCCCGCCACCGACTGGTGCTGGATCATTGACCCCATCGACGGCACCACCAACTTTACCCGGGGCATTCCGGTGTGGGGTATTTCCTTGGGGCTGCTGTACCGGGGGGTGCCGGTGTTTGGCTACGTGGCCATGCCGCCGCTCAACCAGTCTTTCTACGGCTACTGGCCGGGCCACAGCGGGCTGGAGATGCCCAGCGGGGCCTACTGCAACGGTCGCCCCATGCACAGCAGTGCGGCGGCCCCCGACAGCAATGAGTTTTTTAGCCTCTGCGCCCGCAGCACCGCCGTGCTGGCTCGGCCCTTCCCCTGCAAAATTCGCATGCTGGGCTCAGCCGCCTACAACCTGCTGATCGTGGGGGCAGGCTGGGCGATTGGCGCGGTGGAAGCGACGCCTAAAATCTGGGATATTGCGGCGGTGTGGGCGATCGTGCAGGCGGCGGGGGTGACCTGGGTGCCGCTGGACGGGGCCGAGCCCTTTCCGCTGCAGGTGGGCAAAGACTACAGTCGCCGCCCTTACCCCACCCTGGCCACCGCCCAGCCCGCCTGGGTGGAGGTGTTTTACCCGCTGGTGCAGGGTGTGGCTAAGCCCCAGTCCGTTCCGCCAGCGGATTGACGAACTGCCTACCGCAGGCTTTGCACAGGTAGCACTGCTTGCCCCGCCGCCGCCCGTTTTTAGCCAGCTCCTCAGACGCGCAGTGGGGGCAAATCATTAGCGAACGGCAGCAGTTGAGTGGTGTGCCCGTTCCATGCCCCGGGGTTTGATGCCCAAGGCTGCACGGTACTGCCGGGCACCCAGCGGCCAACCCGGCCTCAGCTGGAGCCCCTGGAGTTGATAGTGCAAGGCGATTTTGTCTGGGCCTACGGGGGCTACGCACCCTAGGTGCCGATGAAGGTGTGCTAGGTGCGATCGCAGCCCAGTACGCCTTCATCGGCCACACCGCCGATTGCACGGTAGAAACCGACCTGCTCGCCATACTGGTCAATATGCACGACTACAACCACCAAAACGGCGCCCACCGCAATCTGTTTCGCTCTGCTGGGGCGCAGCTACCTCAACCTTGGCAAAGGGGTAGTCGATCAAGATGCCGATATCCTAGGCAAGATCTACCCCAACCAGCCGCAAAACATCCGGCTCAACAACGAGGTGGGCATGGACTGGGTCAGGCGCAATTTCGCCAGCTTTCCGGCCGTGGTTAAACCAAAGCCCGCTACGACGCCGGCACCAGCTCCGAGTTCACCTCGTTGATGGGGCGGCGGCGCAGCTCCTCCGACTCGGTGCGGGGCAGCAGGTCAAACACCTCGCGCATGGCGTCGTCAATCGCCTCGTAGGAGGCCAT
>DATIVG010000140.1:0-1725 GCA_035466075.1 Nodosilinea sp.
ACCCGCGTCACCTTCAGACGGTTCAAACTCTCGGTAACGATCGCCTGCGTCCGGTTATCCAACGCGCTGGTGGCCTCATCCATCAGCATGATTTTGGGCTTCACCGCCAGGGCGCGGGCGATCAGCAATCGCTGGCGCTGGCCCCCCGACAGGTTGCTGCCCCCTTCGCTCACCACCGTGTGCATCTGCATCGGCATGGCCCGCAGGTCGGCGGCGAGGCCCGCCTTTTCGGCCGCATCCCAGGCGTCATCGAGGGAAATCAGCGCTCCCCCTGCCAGGTTCTCAAAGATTGACCCGGCGCTGAGGCGGCTGGTTTGCAGCACCACCCCGCACTGCCGCCGCACCGCCACCACATCCAGCCCCGAGAGGGCCTGGCCGTCGTAGTAGACCGCTCCCGCCTGGGGGGTGTCAAAGCCCAGCAGCAGGCGCATGGCGGTGGATTTGCCCGAGCCCGACGGCCCTACCAGGGCGATGAATTCCCCCGGCTGGGCGGCAAAACTCACCTCGTCGAGGATCACCGGCCCCTGATCGCTGTAGCGAAAGGTGACGCGATCCACCGAGAGCGCCCCGGAGAGCTGGCCGGGGTCGGCCTTGCTGAGGTTGACCTCGGGCTCGGCGTGGAGAATGGGGCTGGCCCGCTGCCACAGGGGCACCACATCGAGCAGATCCACCAGGGTGTCGCTGAGGCTGGTGGCCCCGGCGATGAAGGTGCCAAAGGCCACCGAGAAGGCCAAAAAGGTGCCGGTGGAGAGTTCGGTGTCGCCTTCTAGCATGAGGCTGGCCAGCCAAAACAGGGCCCCGGTGGTCAAAATCGGCAGCACCGTGTTGAACACCGCCACCGCGTCCTCTAGCTGCTGGGTGCTGAGGGTGAGGCGCAGCTGCTGGCCGTAGCGCTGGCCCCAGGCGGCAAAGGCCCGCTCTTCGGCCCCGGCGATGCGCAGTTTAGCAATGCCGTTGATCAGCTGCACCACCAGGCCGTAGAGCTGCCCCTGGATCTCCAGCAGGGGCCGGTAGCGGCGCACCAGCACCAGGCCCGCCGCCACGGTAATGGCCATCACCAGCAGCCCGACCCCCAGCGCCACCCCGGCCAGCAGCGGGCTGTAGTAGATCAGCAGGCCTAGATTGAGCAGCGAGAAAACCCCGGCAAAAATGCCCTGCAACGCCGAGCCGCTGAGCTTGCGGCGAATGGTGCTGATGCTCGACACCCGCGAGGCCAGATCGCCGGTGGGGTACTGGCGAAAGAAGCCGGTCTTGAGGCTCAGCAGCCGATCCCACACGGCGGCTTGCAGGTGGGCGTCGGCCCCGGTCTCGACCCGCAGGGCGGCGATCGCCTGGGCCAGCTGAAAGCTGGCCGCCCCAAAGGCCGCCGCCAGCAGGCCCAGGCCAATTTGCCAGAGCAGGGCGCGATCGCCGTAGGGCACCACCGTATCGACCAGCACCGCCGTGGCCTGGGGCACCACCATGCCGATCACCGTGGCGGCCACGCCGGTGAGGCCGATCATCAGCCAGTCGCGCCCCTGGCCGCGAAAGGCAAACCGCAGCAGCGACAGGGCGTTGAGGTCGCCGGCGGGCAGGGGGCGGTAGAAGACGAAGGCGACGGGGTCGAGCTGGCGGGCGAGGGCGGGGGTGAGGGGGAGGTGGCGGGGTGGGGGAGTGATGGGGTGATGGAGTGATGGAGAAGTTGGGGGAGAGGGGGAGATGGGGGAGGGGGAAAGTCCATCGGGG
>DATIVG010000141.1:0-5528 GCA_035466075.1 Nodosilinea sp.
GCCCCCACCGCCGCCAGCAAATTTTCCAGGTTAAACTGCCCCACCAGCGGCGAGCTAAAGGGCACCGTGCCCATCGGGGTCTTCAGCTCGCCGGTGACGCCGTTGGCCTGGTAGGTGAGGTCGCCGGTGTACAGGTCGGCACTGGAATTCTTGGTGCTGTAGGTCCACCGGCGATCGGGGGGCAGCTGGGCCACCAGGCGCTCGCCGTAGGGCGTATCGATATTCACCACCGCCCGCCCGGTCAGGTACGCCTCGCTAAACAGCAGCGCCTTGGCCTGGAAGTAGTCTTCCATGTCGCGGTGGTAGTCGAGGTGATCCTGGGTGAGGTTGGTAAACACCGCCACCTCAAAGGGGCAGCCCCACACCCGCTTTTGGGCCAGGGCGTGGGAGCTGACCTCCAGCACCGCGTAGCGACAGCCCGCATCGCGCGCCTTGGCCAGCTCGGCCTGGAGCTCTACTGCAAAGGGGGTGGTGTAGAGAGCGGTCTGCTGGTGCCCCGGCCAGCGGGTGTAGAGGGTGCCCAGCAGGGCGGTGGGCTGCTCCGCCGCCGCCATCAAATGCTCGATGAGGTGGGTCGTGGTGGTTTTGCCGTTGGTGCCCGTCACCCCCACCAGCCCCATCTGCCGGGCCGGATAGTTGTAGAACCGCGCTGCCACCTCGGCACAGGCCACCGACATATCGGTCATGGGCACCACGCAGGCGTCGCCCTCGGCGGGGCGGGTCTGCAGGGCCGGGGCCGACACCAGGGCCGCAGCGGCTCCGGCGGCCACGGCGCTGGGCCAAAATTCGCCGCCATCTACCCGGGTGCCGGGCATACCCAGAAACACATCCCCCGGCTGGCAGGCGTGGGAATTGGTGCAGAGGCCCTTGATGTCAGGATCTGGCCCGCCCTCGGGCAGGGTAAACCCAGCATCCACTAGCCCCGCGGGCAGGCCCTCCAGCAGTTGGCGCAGCTTCATGTCAGCAACTCCTCACATCATTGAAGTTGCCCTATTCTGCCTTACTCTGGCCCATATACGTCTGTATCAACTGCTCCACCCTGGCCTGAGAAGCCCGGGGCGACAGCCGCGGCAGGGGAATTTCTTGCTCGCCCGATGGGGCCGCAACCACCTGGCACAGCACCGGAATTTCGTACTGGTAGCGCTGAAACCAGTCGTCGCGGGTAGTGATGTCGCGCACCTCCAGCGCAAAGGGGAGGTGGGCGGCGGCAAGGAGTTTTTCTTGCAGCCCTTCGCACAGGTGGCAGCCGGGCTTGCTGTAGAGCACAAATTGGGTCACAGGGTCGGTCATGAATCGGGCACAAATCGGTCATGAATCAGGCACAAAAGAGGCGCGCAACAGGCGGTCACCGCACGGTAGCTCGGTAGGTGCTGGGGGTGGTGCCGGTGGCCTGGCGAAACTGCTTGCTCAGGTGGCTATGGCTGTTAAACCCGCACAGCAGGGCGATTTCCACAATAGTGTGGTTGGTTTGTTTCAACAACTGCTTGGCCCGCTCGATGCGCTGTTGCAGCACGTACTGGTAGGGGGCCACTCCCATCGCCTGCTTGAACTGATGGCTGAAATGAAAGGGGCTGAGACCTGCGATCGCAGCCAAGTCCGCCAGCTTTACATCCTCATCCAGCGCCCCGTGAATATAGTCCAACACCGGCAGCAGCTGCCGCTGGGGCAGCCCGCTGGCATAGCCAGGCAGGCTGGGCCTGGAGACCGCGTACTGCCGCAGCAGATGCACCGCCAGCAGGTTCGTCAGCGACTCCACATAGAGCTGGCCGCCGGGGTTGGCCTGGTGGAGCTCCCCCAGCAGCATCAGCGCGATCGCCTCCAGGCGCTCATCCCGCCGCCGAAACTCAGACCTCAGCTCAACCCGGTCGGGGTTGAGCCCCAGGGCCGATTGGGCCACCTGGCCGACAAAGTCCACGGGCAGCCGCAGCTCCAGGTAGTGGTCGTCGCCTTCCCAACGGGCAAAAAACGGCACCTGCGCCGGAGTGATCGAGATATCGCCTTTGCCGTAGAGGCTGCTGTGGGTTTTGCCGTCTTTAATCTGCAAAAACCGCACGGGCCGCGCCGCCAGCGACACACAGATCGTGTGCTGATCGCCCGAGTGGATGTTGCACTCCCCGGGGGGATGCTGAAATTGCCCAACCTGAATGTTTTTCCACCCCAGCGCCTGGCTCGACCGCACAGGGGCATAGTCGGGGGCAATCGGGTCAATACCTAGGAGGCTCATGGGGCTACCCCAGCGCGTCTGGGTTTGATCTTACCGCCCCCGGTGGGCAACTGGCGCAAGCCCTATCGACTGAAGATCAAGTTGCAGGGTCAATCAACTGGAGGGTCAATTGACAAAATCTGTCTGGCAGATGCGCCGCAAGATTTTGACAGCTCCCCAAGAATCACATAGCGCCCCCACCACCCCGTTTTTTAGGCTAAACGGGTACTGACCTGGAGGCTCCATGGCTCACCTATTGCACATCGATTCCAGCCCGCGGGGCGATCGCTCCCACTCCCGCCGCCTGACCCGAGAGTTTGTGGAGGCCTGGCAGCAGACCCATCCCCACGACACCGTCACCTACCGCGATGTCGGTCGCCAGCCCGTACCCCATGTCGATGAACCCTGGATCGTCGCGGCCTACACTCCGGAGGAGCAGCGCACCCCGGAACTCTGGGAAGCTCTGCAGGTGAGCGATCGCCTGATCGACGAGCTGATCGCCGCCGATCTGCTGGTCGTCGGCGTCCCCATGTACAACTTCAGCGTGCCCAGCACGTTTAAGGCTTACCTCGATCAAATTGTGCGCGTGGGCCGCACCTTCGCCATCGACCATGGGAATGCCGCAGACCCCTACCAACCGCTGCTTCACGGCAAAAAGATGTTCGTCATTACCGCTCGGGGAGCGTCAGGCTTTGGCCCCGGCGAGCGCTACGGCCACATGAATTACCAAGATCCGTACCTGCGGGTCGCCTTCGGATTCATTGGCATCACCGACATTACCTTCATTCATGTCGAGAACGACGAGCACAGCAGCGAAAGTTTAGCCGCATCCATTGCGGCGGCCCAGGCTCAGGTGGCGCAGCTGGTAGCCGCGTGAGCTGGTTTTTAAATGGCAATGGGGGTGCGATCGCACCCCCATTGCCCGCACCTTGAGGAGATGCCATGGCCCCCATTGATTCCGGATTATTCACCCTCAAACTCTGCACCGCCCTGGGCTGCGGGCTAGTTGCGGGTGCCTTCTTCGCCTTTTCCACCTTTGTCATGCCAGCCCTGGGCCAGCAGCCCCCCGCCCAGGGCATCGCCACCATGCAGTCGATCAACATCACCGTCATCAACCCCTGGTTCATGGGGGCACTGTTTGGCACCGCGGCGGGCTGCCTTGTTCTAGTCGTTGCCTCATTCACCCAAAGCAATCAGCCCAGTTCTCGCTATCTCATCACCGGCAGCCTGCTCTACCTGCTCGGCACCGTTCTTATCACCATCGCCTTCAACGTGCCGCTCAACGACGCGCTGGCCGCCGTCAACCCCAACAGCGCCGAGGGCACCACCCTCTGGGCCAAATACCTTAAAAACTGGACGCTGTGGAACCACCTCCGCACCCTGGCGGCCCTGGCCGCAGCGGCATTGCTCACCCTCTCCCTCACCCCGTAGCACTGCCCACCACCCATTCGCCGCCGCAAGCAACAACCTTTTGGCCAGAATGTAACGGTTTGTGCAGCCCTACCCCTAACCCATTGACACCCACCCCTAGTACATTTAACCTATTAGTTAATTAACTGCGCGGTTAAATACAACTGAATGCCCACCGACCCCCTGAGCGTCACCTTTGCAGCCCTAGCAGACCCCACTCGGCGCGCCATTTTGGCTCAGCTCACCCAGGGCGAAGCCTCGGTCACCGAGCTAGCCCAGCCCTTTGCCATGAGCCTGCCCGCCATCTCCAAGCACCTCAAAGTGCTAGAGCGGGCCGGGCTGATCACCCGCAGCCGAGAGGCGCAGTGGCGACCCTGTCGCCTAGAAACAGACCCTTTGAAGGATGTCGCCAGCTGGGTCGGGCAATACCGTCAATTTTGGGAGGAGAACCTCGATCGCCTAGACGACTACCTGACCAAGCTCCAAGCCGAATCGCAAACTCAGGAGAATCCCAATGGCTAATACGTCTTCGACACCCACCCCTCAGTCTGATCGCGCCGATTGTACCCTGGTCATCACCCGCGTCTTCAATGCCCCCCGCGACCTGGTATGGCAGGCCTGGACGGACCCCGCCCACATCGCCCAGTGGTGGGGGCCAGAGGGCTTTACCACCCGGGTCGAAGCAATGGACCTGCGCCCCGGCGGCCAGTCGCGCTACGTCATGGTGGGGCCAGACGGCACGGAATATCCCGTTCAAGGCGTATTTCGCGAGGTGGTGCCCCCCGAACGCATTGTCTCCACAGATGAATTTGGCGAAGGCTACGAACAAATGACCGATATTGACCTGCCCCAGGGCATGGTGATAACCGTTTTGTTTGAAGATTTAGGCCACCAAACTAAGCTCACCCTCGAAATTGAGCACCCCACCGTCGAAGATCTGCGCAAGCACGAAGACATGGGCGTTGTGGCTGGATGGAACTCCACCCTTGACTGCTTGGCAGAACATCTGGCGGGGGCTTTAGTTTGATGGGTGCCCGGTCACCCCGACGGCGCGTTGGGCAATCATCTGTAGTCAAAAGCAGCCCATAGCTATCGCCCAACGGGCTCGATTTTTAGCTTTCTACCAATAGCTCATTCAAAAATCTGCTGAGGAGAAAAATGCCATGACCTACGTTGATGGATTTGTTTTAGCTGTGCCCACGGCCAATAAAGCCTTGTACAAACAGCATGCCGAGGCCGCTGCCCACGTGTTCAAAGAATATGGCGCCCTCAAACTTGTGGAGTGCTGGGGCGATGACGTTCCCGAAGGTGAGGTCACCTCATTTCCGCTAGCGGTCAACCGCCAGGCCGATGAAACCGTTTGTTTTTCCTGGATTATCTGGCCCTCGCGCCAAATTAGAGACGAGGGCATGAAGAAAGTCATGGACGATCCGCGCATGCAGCCAGAATCGAACCCGGCTGCTGAAAAGCCCTTTGACGGCAAGCGCATGATCTACGGCGGCTTTGAAATGCATGTGGATATGTATGCCCAGGTTCAGCGGCACAACGGATAACACAGCCAATCCGGCTCTGGGGTTGGGTTACACGTCATCTTGCTTAGCCTACTTCCCAAGATTTTTCAGCCGTAGTTGTGCCCTAGGGTGGGCCGTGCCCACCAGCGATTAACCAGCCTATTGGCGATCTAAGTACTTTGGTACTGTGCAGGCTAAGCCCCGCACAGGAAAATTGCCCGTCTAAAAATCATTCTTTGAGGAGATCGCCATCGTGGATCGTGCCTATCAGTGGGTTTTGGGGTTAGCGGTTAGCGGCTTGGTGGCTGTGCCGATGCTGCCGGCTATGGCTCAGGCTGGGGGGGATGCGATCGCACCCCCAGCCGCCCAGCCCGCCGCCTCGGTAGAAGCCCAATTTGCCCAGC
>DATIVG010000142.1:0-2465 GCA_035466075.1 Nodosilinea sp.
TCCCGAGGGTCGGTTGCCGCCCGGGGGTTGCCTTTGGGGAGCGGAAATTCGATACACTGAACCTATTAAGCTCGCCTTAAAGCCCGCGCAGGCTCTCCTGGGCCTTTGCAGGCCCTCGCAGGATCGTATTTGCAGGATTCAACGCTATGACTCCGGTTTTGCCCCAAGCGGTTTCTTCAGCGCCTACTATTACCCCTGAGAAGACCAGAGAGACCGTACGCACGCCGTACCCCAACTACAAAATCATCGTTCTCGACGACGATTTCAATACGTTTCAGCACGTGGCCGATTGCTTAATGAAGTACATTCCGGCCATGACCAGCGACCGCGCTTGGGAGCTGACCAACCAGGTGCATCACGACGGCCAGGCGATTGTTTGGGTGGGCCCGCTGGAGCAGGCGGAGCTGTACCACACCCAACTCACCCGCGCTGGGTTGACCATGGCCCCCCTGGAAAAAGCCTGATTCAGTTAAAACTTTCTTAATACCCCTATGACACAAGCCTCGGACGGTCGCCTCGTTTGGAACCACTCCACCCATTTGCCCGGGCTGATTCCTATTCTTGAACGGCTTTTAGAACAACCGGGCATTGGCACCGTTACCCCAGGGGTGATTGCAAACGTGAGGGCCCACTCCCCGGAGCTGCGGGTGAAGGTGTCGGTGCCCATTCGCGGCGGGTTTAAGCTGATTGCCCGCAAGGGCAAGACCGTGCAGGAAGTATTTGTGCTCACCGAGCTAGACAAGCTCAACCTCGAAGGAGCGATTGGCTGCGCCATGGAGGCCGCTCGGTAGTGGCAGGGGTGCCCCCGGCGGTGCCAAACCTCATCCGAGAAGGTCAGGCCAGCTTTGGGGTGGGCAATGCTTTTTACCGCCCCCAAAGCGCGATCGCGCGGGATCTGGCGGTACTGGCGGCCAGCGTCTATCGCCAGCGCCACGGTCGTTTGCGGGTGCTCGACGCCATGAGCGGCTGCGGCGTGCGGCCCCTGCGCTACGCCCTCGAAGCCCAGGCCGACTGGATCTGGGTGAATGAGGGCAATCCTGATCTGGCGGCCACCCTGGCGGAAAACCTGGCGGTGCTGCCCGCCAACCGCTGTCGCCTTACCCATCGAGATGCCAACCAGGTATTTTTTGCCTGCTACGAGCAGCGCGACCTGTACGACCTGGTGGATATTGACAATTTTGGTGGCCCCGCTCCCTACACCAGCACCGGGCTGTGGGCTGTGCGGCGGGGCGGCCTGCTCTACCTGACCAGCACCGATGGCCGCGCCACCGGCGGCCACGACCCCGAGCGCAGCCTGCGCACCTACGGAGCCTACGCGCGATCGCACCCCGCCGTCCACGAGCAGGGCCTGCGGCTGCTGCTGGGCCAGGCCGCCCAAACCGCCGCGGCGCGGGGCCTGGGCATTGAGCCAGTGTTTGCCCTGTTTACGGGCCAGGTGCACCGGGTGATGGTGCGGGTGGTCGGCAGCCCGGTGCTCACCGATGCCAACTACGGGTTTTTGGCCTACTGCCACGGCTGCGGCCAGTTTCAAACGGTGGACTGGCGGCACCTGGGTCGGGTCAGCTGTCCCTGCGGCGGGGCCGCTGACCCAACCCAGGCACCGGTGCTGAGCGGGCCGCTGTGGCTTGGCCCCCTGCACGATCGAGCTTATTTAGACGCCATGGGAGCCCTAGCCACCGGCTGGGGCTGGGCGGCCCAGGCCCGGCTGCTTGCCACCATGACCCGGGAGCTGGACCTGCCCCCCTACTACTACCCGCTGGGGGAGATTGGCCGCCGCGGGCAGATGGATATTCCCAACCGCGATGAGCTGATTGCTGCCCTCCAGGGCCGGGGCTACGGGGCCGCCATTCCCTCGATGGACTGGCAGGGCGTTAGAACCAATGCCCCCTGGGCAGACTGCCTCGCCATTGCCAAGGCCCTTTCCCCCTGAGTCACTTTGCCCAGGCCTTGCCCCCAGCCGCCCCCTCGATGCCCTGGGGCCGCCCTCAACGCTTCTGTCAGTTTCCATTCCGGTAACCGGCCCGACCCTGGCTGCCCCCCGTGGCAAGGTAGGGGCAGCGTTACTAACCCCCCTTTGCTATGGCATATCGATGGATAGGCTGGGCCGCCCTGGGCAGCGGCCTGGCCGCCTTGAGCCTGGGCTGCGCTCAGCTCCAGGCCCAGCCCCCGCTTTTTTCTGAAGCTGCACCTGACGCTGGCCCGGCCCGACCTGGCGTGGTCAGCCCCGACCTAGCCCAGACCCCCACCATGAACCCCATTTCCGCTGAGTTGACCCAGGCCCATCTCGACTTTGGCTTTGCCCTGCTGGGGCAGCTGCGCCAGGCTACCCCCGAAGGCAACGTGCTGGTGTCGCCCACCAGCGTGGCCCTGGCTTTGGCCCTGGCCTACAACGGGGCCGGGGGTGATACCCAGGCCGCCATTGCCACCGCTCTGCACCTCAACGGGCTAGACCTGGAGCAATTGAA
>DATIVG010000143.1:0-4803 GCA_035466075.1 Nodosilinea sp.
TGGCGATCTACCTGCTCACCCCCCGCCGCTACGAATCGGCCAGTTCCGTCGCCACCTCCTACGACCAGTGGACCGAGGACGGCATTCTAGAGTTTTACTGGGGCGAGCACATTCACCTGGGCCACTACGGCTCGCCGCCGCGGCGCAAGGATTTTCTCGGCGCCAAGGCCGATTTTGTCCATGAAATGGTGCGCTGGGGCGGCCTAGACCGTCTGCCCCCCGGCACCACCCTGCTCGATGTGGGCTGCGGCATTGGCGGCAGCAGCCGCATTTTGGCCCGCGACTACGGCTTTGCGGTCACTGGGGTCACCATTAGCCCCAACCAGGTGCAGCGGGCCCAGCAGCTCACCCCGCCGGAGGTTTCCGCCCGCTTTCAGGTCGATGACGCCATGGCGCTGTCGTTCCCCAACGCCAGCTTTGACGTGGTGTGGTCGGTGGAGGCGGGCCCCCACATGCCCGACAAGGCGGTGTTTGCCCGCGAGCTGCTGCGGGTGCTGAAGCCGGGCGGGGTGCTGGTGGTGGCCGACTGGAACCAGCGGGATGACCGCCACATTCCCCTCAACGCCTGGGAAAAGCCGGTGATGCGCCAGCTGCTCGACCAGTGGTCGCACCCGGCCTTTGCCAGCATTGAAGGTTTTGCCGAGCAGCTAGAGGCCACCGGGCTGGTCGCTGGGCAAGTGACCACCGCCGACTGGACGAAGGAAACACTGCCGTCGTGGCTGGACTCGATCTGGCAGGGCATCATTCGCCCGGCGGGGCTGGTCAAGTTTGGGCTGCCGGGCTTGATCAAGTCGGTGCGAGAGGTGCCCACCCTGCTGCTGATGCGGCTGGCCTTTGGGGCAGGGCTGTGCCGCTTTGGCATGTTTCGCGCGGTGCGGGCGGCTCGGCCCACCCCGCCTCAGGCGATGGTGACGGCGTCAGACAGGTATACCTCCTGAATGGCGTGAAACAGCTGTACGCCCTCTTTGAAGTCGCGCTGGAAGGCTTTGCGGCCCGAGATTAGGCCCATGCCTCCGGCCCGCTTGTTGATCACGGCGGTGCGCACGGCCTCGGCAAAGTCGTTGTCGCCGGAGCCGCCGCCGGAGTTGATCAGCCCCATGCGCCCGGCGTAGCAGTTGAGCACCTGGTAGCGGGTGAGGTCGATGGGGTGGTCGGTGGTGAGATCGCTGTAGACCTTGGCGTGGGTTTTGCCGTAGGCGCTGCCCAGGGCCTTGGCCACGGCCCCATAGCCGTTGTTGCACTCGGGCAGCTTTTGCTTGATGATGTCGGCCTCGATGGTGACGCCCAGGTGGTTGGCCTGGCCGGTGAGGTCGGCGGCCAGGTGGTAGTCTTTGTCCTGCTTGAAGTGGCTGCTGCGCAGGTAGCACCAGAGAATGGTGGCCATGCCCAGCTCGTGGGCCCGCTGAAAGGCGGCGCTGACCTCTTGGATTTGCCGGGTGGAGTCGTCGGAGCCAAAGTAGATGGTGGCCCCCACCGCTACGGCCCCGAGGTTCCAGGCCTGATCGACATCGGCAAACATCACCTGGTCAAAGCGGTTGGGGGCGGTGAGCAGCTCGTTGTGGTTGAGCTTAACAATGAAGGGAATTTTGTGGGCGTAGCGGCGGGAGATGCTGCCCAATACCCCGAGGGTGGTGGCTACGGCGTTGCAGCCCCCTGCGATCGCAAGTTCGACAATATTCTGCGGGTCAAAATAGATGGGGTTGGGCGCAAAGGAGGCCCCGGCGGAGTGCTCAATGCCCTGATCCACGGGCAAAATGGAGAGGTAGCCGGTGTTGGCCAGACGGCCCGTGCCGTAGAGCTGTTGCAGGCTGCGGAGCACCTGGGGGCTGCGATCGCTCTGGGCAAAAATGCGGTCTACCCAGTCGGGGCCGGGCAGGTGCAGCATGGATTTTGAGACCTTGGCCTCGTAGTTGAGCAGGGAGTCGGCCTCGGGGCCTAGCCAGTCTGCGATCGCAGAGGAAGATGACAGAGCAGTAACCATAGATGTCCGTTGAGTCAGAGCATTACAAACGCGCCATGCCTCAACGTTAGCCCAGCGATCAAAAACCGTGGCCTGTCCAATGGGAAAGGTTTAGGTTTGCCGGGCGGCGGGCCTGACCCCCGAGGCAGTGACTAGGGGTGCGGCTACGGAGGGGGAGCCACGGTCACCTGCCTGGGAGCCATAGTCAGAATAGACTCGCCAGTGTTGAGGGTTCTGCGCCCCACCTCGCCGCGTACAGTCACCGACTGGTTGAGGGATTTAACCAGGTCATTCACGTCGGGTGTAGAGCTACTGCTGAGGTACACCGGCTCCCCCAGGCAGACCGGCTCGCTCACGTAGAGCCGGGCATTCAAGTAGCTGTCGGCGGTGGTCTCGGTGACCATGCGAAGCCTGCCCGTAATCGAGAGATCGCTGGATCGCCCCAGGGCTTGACCGACGCCCATGGCCACCACCAGACCTGCCACCAGACCTGCCACCAGGCCGATCAGCAGCCCCTGCCAAAACAATTTCATTCTCACCGGTGCTCTGCTCCTAGTCCTGGCTCAACTCCAAAAATGAGGCGTTTGGTAGGCTGGCTAAAACCCATGGTCACGCAGCGTTCCCAGGGGAGAAAGCCCAGTTTGGGTGCCGCGAGCGCCCTACCCACCTACCGATTCAATCGTGACAGAGCAGGGGGAAACCAGCTAGAGATGGAAGGCAGCCTCAATGGGCAGTGCCATAATTAAACCCAGGCCGAGGCCGCCCGTCGCCGCATGGGCGACGGTTTAGCCCGACAAACTCCTGTAGAGTCAATCGTTATCTTCGCTGTAGCGCCCCATCGCCCATGCCCACCATCGACTACCTCCGCATCAGCCTGGTTGACCGCTGCAACTTTCAGTGCCAGTACTGCATGCCAGAGGGGGCCGACTTGCAGTACCTGCCCCAGCAGGACTGGCTGAGCCGCGCCGAACTGCGCCTGCTCCTGCAGGAGGTGTTTATGCCCCTGGGGTTTTCGCGCTTTCGCCTCACCGGTGGGGAACCGCTGGTGAGGCCTGGGGTGGTGGATATTGTGCGCGACATTGCCCAACTGCCGGGCACCCAGGATCTGGCCCTCACCACCAACGGCTTTTTGCTCGGTGCCATGGCCCAGGATCTCTGGCAGGCGGGGCTGCGGCGCTTAAACATCAGCTTAGATTCCCTCGATCCAGTCATTTTTGACCGCATTGTGGGCGGGCGGGGCAAGTCGCGCTGGCCCCAGGTGTGGGAAGGTATTCAGGCGGCGCACCGGGTGGGGTTTTCGCCCCTCAAGCTCAACGTGGTGGTGATTCCGGGCGTCAACGACCATGAGGTGCTGGAGCTGGCGGCGCTGACCCTGGAGCGCGAATGGCACGTGCGCTTCATTGAGTTTATGCCCATCGGCAACGACAGCCTGTTTCAGGCCAAGGGCTGGATCGACTCGGAGACCCTGCGCGATCGCATCCGCCAGCGCTGGGGGCTGGCCGAGGGCGCGGTGCTGGGCAATGGCCCGGCGGATGTGTTCCAGATTCCCGGCGCTCGGGGAACGGTGGGCTTCATTAGCCAGATGTCGGAATGTTTCTGCGATCGCTGCAACCGCATGCGCCTGTCTGCGGACGGCTGGCTGCGCCCCTGCCTGCTCAACGAAACCGGCCAGATCGACCTCAAAACCTCCCTGCGCCAGGGCGTTGCCACGCTCGAGCTTCAGCGTCAGGTGGCGGCACTGCTGGCCGCCAAGCCCGACATCAACTACAAAATGCGCGAGTCGGGCACCACCGGGGCCTACCAGCGCACCATGTCCCAAATTGGCGGCTGATCTACCCATGGGGCGATTGACGGATGGCCCATAGGGCCAAATCGCCCCAAACCAGTCTCCAATGCCGGTAAAGAAACTATGGTTTAGCCGCATTTTATGGTCTAAACGGAGACTATTCAGGTATAAATTGAGGCAGACGATGTCTCAGCTCTGTCTTTTGCCCGCTGTGGGCCAGGGTGATTGTTCCTGAAATCTGTCTTGATCTCCCCTTCATCGGTCTGGCTCAGTCTCTCCCCCCGCCATGGATACTTTTTCTGATTCTGTTGAGCTGCCCCCCGTCGCCCCACCCGCCGCGGGCCCAGGCGAGGGGCGCTCTCCCCGGCGGCCGGTGTCGTTTACCATTGGCGCCGCCGCGGGCAAAGGGGCCGCCGCGGCCGGTGGCATGACGCCCCCGACGCCCCCGGCACCCCCAGCCGCGCCTCCCCCGGCCCCGCCGACCCAGCTGGCTCCCTTTCCGGTGCAGGGGCCGCCGTCGCACCTGCCGCTGCTGCCCCGCCGCAAGCGCCCCACCTTTAGCCGCCATCGCCACGACGCCAACCCTGCCCTGGCGGTCAAGGTGCTGCAAGATATTCAACGGGCGGTGGATAGCTGGCACCGCGATCTCAAGGAAACCGTGCAGCGCATCCAGGCGCTTTACATGGAGGGCCCGATGGTCGATGGCTGGCTAGAAACCCTGGAAGACCAGCCCGCTCCGGGTACCATCCTCGACGCTGCCCTGCTGCGCCATGGCGACCCCCAGGCCCTCTCCGGCTACGTTGAGCGCCTCTGCCAGCCGCTCGATTCGCCTCCGGCGGGGGCAGAGCGGCCCGGCACCGAGCTGGCCCGGCCCGGCTACCGGCTGTGCAGCCTCGACTCCGATGGCCGTGTGCAACATTACCCCTGCCCGCCGGAGCAGCTGTCTACCATTAGCCTGGCCATTGCCCGGCACCAAAAGCTGCGGCAGCTGCTGGATCACAAGCGATTTTTAGAGGCCAAGCTCAAGCGCACGGTGGAGCTGATGACCAGCAGCCGC
>DATIVG010000144.1:0-15435 GCA_035466075.1 Nodosilinea sp.
CGGCCCTATGGCATTCTTTCGGTCTTACATCGCGCCTTTGCTGATTGTGCTCATTTTTGCGGTAGCGATGCTGGCGGTGAGCGCCCGGATCTTTTTGCCCAGCGATATGATGGCCCCGGCCCCGATTGAGGAGCCGATCTCGGCGGTGGGGCCTGGGCCGACGGCCCAGGTCAACGGAGGCTTGATGCCGGAGCTGTCGGAGCTGCTCCACGGCCCCGAGGGGCTGCGGGTCGAGGGGTAGGAGAGACTCCGCATGCTTTAAATTCACCCCTGAATTCACTGGGGGGCCTGACGCTAAAGCCGGCTGAGGGGGTAGAAGTAGCGCCCCATAGACTAATCAAAAGCCCTGGACAGAAGTTTCTGCCCAGGGCTTTTGCAATGATGTAACCTTTTGCCTGTAACCAGACCCATTATCGTGGAGAGATTCTTGTGATAATGAGCCGATAATGGGTCATCAACGATGGGAAGGCAGCAGCACTTTGACTGATTAACTTGAGAGTTTTCCTCAAGCGAGTTCCGATTTAATTAGAGATGTTTAAATGCCGTCGTAAAGAAACCATCGCGTGGGGTTTATAGCGTCTCTGGGCATTTCTTAACAGGGCTCTCCATCAGTTACAGAGAGGAAATATCAACAACCGAGTAAAGTGCTGCTGGTATTTGACGAGATAGATTCAGACGTTAACTCGATAACGTACCTCCTACTTAACAGGACTGAACTATTCGATCTGTCGGGGAGGAAATCACGTTTTGCTGTCCTGTGATTCACTTCCTTATCTATTAAGATACTCCCCCGTTTTGTCGATGACCAGCGATGACACCAAAGTTTATGATCGGGTTAACTACTACTCTCATGGACTGGTCTCACGAACGGTTCCCGGGGCGGAACAGGGCATAGACTTTTGCGGTGGGACGCGATCGCGCCTCACCGCAAAAGTCTATCTAACAGACGATTGCCAGCCAGGGCGGCCCTGCTAGGGTGACTTAGCAGAGCACCTTGATCAGTATTTGGGCCTAGGCCACGGGACTGGGCCGGGATGCTGGCTTCGTTTGGTTGAGACCTTGCCATGACCGCAACTACCACCGCTAGCGCCCGGGTTGGCGCACACCTGTACGGCGCTCATTTACAGGATGACGGGCAGTGCCAGTTTACGGTCTGGGGCCCGGAGCTGGAGACCATGGAACTGCGGCTGATGCCGCCGACCGCCAGTGCCGAGACGATTACCCTCGACCTGAAGCGCGGCGAGGGCGGCTACTGGAGCGCGATCGCACCTGGCGTCACGGCGGGCACCCAGTATCTCTACTGCCTCAACGGGGCAGAGCTGCGGCCCGACCCGGCCTCGTTTTACCAGCCGGAGGGGGTGCATGGGCCCTCGGCGGTGGTTGACCATTCCAGCTACCGCTGGGGCGATGGCGACTGGGCGAATATGCCCTGGGCCGACTACGTCATCTACGAGCTGCACATCGGCACCTTTACCCCGGCGGGCACCTTTGAGGCTGCGATCGCGCGTCTCCCCGACCTGGTGGAGTTGGGCATCACGGCGGTGGAAATTTTGCCGGTGGCTCAGTTTCCGGGGCGGCGCAACTGGGGCTACGACGGCGTCTACCCCTACGCGGTGCAAAACTCCTACGGCGGCCCCGAGGGGCTCAAGCGCCTGGTGGATGCCTGCCACCAGCAGGGGCTGGCGGTGATCTTAGACGTGGTGTACAACCACTTTGGCCCCGAGGGCAACTACAGCGGCTGCTTTGGCCCCTACACCACCGAGAAGTACAGCACCCCCTGGGGTGGGGCCATCAACTTTGACGACGCCTGGAGCGACGGGGTGCGCCAGTACTGCATCGACAACGCCCTCTACTGGCTGCGGGAGTTTCACATCGACGGGCTGCGGCTCGACGCCGTGCACGCCATCTACGACTTTGGGGCCAAACACCTGCTGGCCGAGATCGCTGAGGCGGTGGGGGCCCTGGCCCAAACCCTGGGCAAGCCCCTCTACGTCACCGCCGAGAGCGACCTCAACGACAGCCGCCTGCTGCGCCCCGCCGACCAGGGGGGCTATGGCCTCACCGCCCAGTGGAGCGACGACTTTCACCACGCCCTGCACAGCCTGGTGACGGGGGAAGACTACGGCTACTACGCCGACTTTGGCAGCTGCGCGGCCCTGGCCAAGGCCCTGGGCGAGCGGTTTGTCTACAGCGGCGACTATTCGCCCTTTCGGCGGCGGCGGCACGGCAACTCAGCGGCGGATCTGCCGTCGAGCCAGTTTATTGTCTGTGCCCAAAACCACGACCAGGTGGGCAATGCGCGGGGGTGCGATCGCACCCCCAAAACCGTCTCGCTGGAGGGCCTCAAGCTGGCCGCCGGAGCGCTGCTCACCAGCCCCTACATTCCGCTGATCTTCATGGGCGAGGAGTACGGCGAAACCGCCCCCTTCAACTACTTCGTCGACCACAGCGACCCCGCCCTGATCAAGGCCATCTATGAGGGCCGCAAGCGTGAGTTTGAGGCCGCCCACGGCTTTGGCGAACCCGCCCCCGCCCACGAGCCCGCCACCTTTGAGGCCGCCAAACTGCATTGGGAGCAGCGCCACCAGGGCCACCACAAAACCCTCTGGCACTACTACCAGCACCTGCTCACCCTGCGGCGTCAGCTGAAGCTGGCCATGCCCTCCGCCAGCGGCGACATCTACGCCACCGCCGACGAAGACAAACGGGTCGTTACCTACCAGCGCACCACCGTCGATGGGCTGGTGTGGTGCGGCCTCAACTTTGGCCCGGCGGCCAGCCCGGTTGACCTGCCGCCCCCGGTCAAGCCCTGGGCGCTCCAGCTCGACTCCGCCGACTCCGCCTGGGAGGGGCCGGGCTCGACCCTGCCCCCCACCATCGCCGCGGCCCAGTCGATCGTGCTGGCCCCCCAGAGCTTTGTCTTGTACTGGGCCCCCTAGCCCTCCATTACGGCTCCCCTGTTACCGACCCCCTGTTACCGACCCCCTGTTACCGACCCCGTCACCGGCCTGTCACTTACCCTGCTGCCCTCGCCCCCATGCGCATTCCCACCGCCACCTACCGCCTGCAGTTCAACCCTGACTTTGGCTTTGCCGCCGCCCAGGACATCGTTGACTATCTCAAAGACCTGGGCGTCTCCGACCTCTACGCCTCGCCCATCTTCAAGGCCCGCAAGGGCAGCACCCACGGCTACGACGTGGTTGACCCCACCCAGCTCAACCCCGAGCTGGGGGGCGAGGCCGCCTTTCAGCCGCTGATCGAGGCCGTGCACCGCCAGGGCATGGGCTGGCTGCAAGACATCGTGCCCAACCACATGGCCTACGACGGCCAAAACCGCTACCTGATGGATGTGCTGGAGTACGGCCCCGACTCGGAGTATTTCAACTTCTTTGACATTGAGTGGGAAGGGCCGGAGGAGCTGGGCGGGCGGGTGCTGGCCCCGATGCTGGGCGACTTCTACGACCGCTGCCTGGAGCGGGGTGAAATTCAGCTCAGCTATAACGAGGCGGGCCTCAGCGTCAACTACTACGGCCTGCGGTTTCCGGTGCGCATTGAGTCCTACGGGCGGCTGCTGAGCCACCAGTCGGGGCGGCTGGCCCAGCATTTGGAAAGGAGCGATCGCACCTTCATCAAAATTTCGGGGCTGCTCTACCTGCTCAAAAACGCCATTGCCGACCTGGAGGGGCGGGCCTACCGCGACCAGGCCCAGTTTGCCAAGGGCCTGCTGTGGGATGTCTACCAGGACAGCGACGCCGTGCGCGAGTTTATCGACCAAAACCTGGTGATTTTTAACGGCACCCCCGACCAGCCCAGCAGCTTTGATCTGCTCGACGAGCTGCTGTCGGAGCAGTTTTACCGCCTCGCCTTTTGGAAGGTGGGGGCCGAAGAACTCAACTATCGCCGGTTTTTTACGGTCAATGAGCTGATCTGCCTGAAGGTGGATGACCCCCAGGTGTTTGAGCAAACCCACCGCCTGATCGCCCAGATGGTAGAGACGGGGCAGTTTACCGGCGTGCGCATCGACCACATCGACGGCCTCTACGACCCCACCACCTACCTGGAGCGGCTGCGCGAGCGCCTGGGTGACACCTACATCGCGGTGGAAAAAATTCTCGAAGCCGAGGAAACCCTGCCCACCGCCTGGCCGATCGAGGGCACCTCCGGCTACGACGCCCTGATTCAGCTGAACGGTATTTTTTGCCAGCCCGACCACCAGGATGCCTTTACCCGCCTCTACCAGCAGCTGACCGGCATCACCACCCCCTACCCCGACCTGGTCAGCGCCAAAAAACGGTTGATTGCCGACACCAACCTGGTGGGCGACATCAACAATCTGGCCCGGTTTCTCAAGCGGGTGTGCCAGCAGTACCGCTATGGTCGCGACCTCACCCTCTACGGCCTGCGCACCGCCATCGAGGAGGTGCTGATTGCCTTTCCGATCTACTGCACCTACGTCAACGAAAACGGCATCTCGGAGCGGGATCTGGCCTACGTGCGCGAGGCGATTGAGACGGCCCGCCGACACATTCCCCAGCTGATCAACGAGCTCAACCTGATCGAGCGGTTTCTGTCGCTCAACTTTGAGGGCTCGCTGCCTGAAGAAGAAAAGGCCCAGTGGCTGCACTTTGTCATGCGCCTGCAGCAGTTTACCGGCCCGCTGATGGCCAAGGGGCTCGAAGATACACTGTTTTACGGCTACAACCGGTTTATCAGCCTCAACGAGGTGGGCGGGTCGCCGGGGCAGTTTGGCCTGTCGCTGCGGCAGTTTCACCAGCTTCAGCAGGAGCGCCAGCGGCAGTGGCCCCACGCCATGACCGCCACCTCCACCCACGACACCAAGCGCAGCGAAGACCTGCGGGCCCGGCTCAATGTGCTCTCTGAGCTGCCCGCCGAGTGGGAGACGGCGGTGAATCGCTGGCGCAGCCTCAACGGCAGCCACAAAACCGTGGTGCGCGACCAGGTGGTGCCCGACACCAACGACGAGTATTTTCTCTACCAAACCCTGGTGGGGGCGTTTCCCTTTGATGAAGGAGAGTTGCCCAGCTTCTGCGATCGCATCGCCGACTACGTGGTCAAGGCCGTGCGCGAGGCCAAGGTGCACACCGCCTGGCTGCGCCCCGACGCCGACTACGAAGAGGGCTACAGCGCCTTTGCCCGCGCCATTCTCACCCCCGGCAAAGACAATGTGTTTTTGCAGGAGTTTGGCGAGTTTCAGCGGCGCATTGCCGACTACGGCATTTACAATTCGCTCTCCCAGGTGCTGCTCAAGCTGATGCTGCCGGGGGTGCCCGACATCTACCAGGGCCAGGAGCTGTGGGACTTTAGCCTGGTGGACCCCGACAACCGCCGCCCGGTGGACTATGGCCGCCGCCGCCAGTGGCTGGGCGAGCTCCAGCAGTGGGCGGCCAGCGATCGCCCCGGCCTGCTGCAAAACCTGCTGGAGTACCGCCACGACGGGCGGATTAAGCTGTGGCTGACCCACTGCGGCCTGTCGGCCCGGCAGGCCCACCCCGAGCTATTTGAGCAGGGCGACTACCAGCCCCTGTTTGCCCGCGGCGAGGCCGAAGAGAGCGTTGTCGCCTTTGGGCGGCGCTGGGAACACGAGGGCCAGGAGCACCAGAACCAGGAGCGGTGGGTGGTTGCGATCGCACCCCGCTTTCTCACCGACCGCATTGCCCCCGGCGAGCTGCCCCTCGGCCCGGTGTGGGGCGACACCACCCTGGCCCTGCCGCCGGGCCTCACCTGGCACAACTGGATCACCGGCACCGCCGTTAGCGCCACCGCCGTTAGCGCCACCGCCGACGTCCCCCTGGCCGAGCTGCTGGCCACCTTCCCCGTCGCCCTGCTGATCAGCCAGTAGCCGGGGGCCAGATCCGGCTCACGCGCCCCTGGTTCCCCTTTGATGTTTCTGTCCCCTCCCGCTGTCCCCCCCTTAGCACATCCCCCGCATGGTCTCCACTCCCCCCCAACCCCTGCTCAGCTCCCCCACCATCGCCGCCATCAAAACCTACATTCGAGACCACTGGCAGGTGCTAACCCGCTCCCACGACCACATTTTGACCGCCGCCCGCGACGAAAAAATCGAGCACAAAAAGAACGGCCCCTGGCTGATCTACATCTCCGGCCAGGAAGACCTGGAGCAGGTGATCGATCACCTGCGGCAGTCGGTATCGGCCGCAGACATGGACAAAATTGCCGTCAAAAATTTGCCCCTGGAGTCCGACCAAATCGAAGACCACGGCCTGCTCTACCTGCCCGGCGAATACGTGGTGCCGGGGGGCCGCTTCAACGAGCTCTACGGCTGGGATAGCTACTTCATTTTGCTCGGCCTGCTCCACGACCAAAAATTTGCCCTGGCCAAAAGCCTGATCGAGCAGCTGCTCTACGAGGTCAAGCACTACGGCACCGTGCTCAACGCCAACCGCACCTACTACCTCAACCGCTCCCAGCCGCCGGTGCTGTCGCGCATGGTGCTGGAATGGTACGAACGCTGCCAGGACACCGACTGGCTGAGCAGCACCCTGCCCCAGCTCGAAAGCTACTACTACTACTGGGTGGTGCCCCCCCACCTCAACCAGGCCACCGGGCTCTCGCGGTACTTCGCCGTGGGCGACGGCCCGGCCCCCGAGGTGCTCTACTCCGAAACCGACGACCAGGGCCGCAGCCACTTCGACCGGGTCAAAGAGTACTACCGCACCCACACCGTCGCCGACTACGATGTCTCCCTCTACTACGACCGCGACAGCGACGAACTCACCGACCTGTTTTACAAAGGCGATCGGGCCATGCGGGAGTCGGGGCTCGACCCCACCAACCGATTTGGCCCCTTCAGCGTCGATGTGATTCACTACGCGCCGGTGTGCCTCAACGTGCTGCTGCACCAGATGGAGCTCGATTTGGCCTACATCTACGACACCCTCGGCCACATCGACCTGGGCGACCAGTGGCGCGACAAGGCCCAGCACCGCCGCCACCTGATCAACAACTACCTGTGGGACGAAGAAAGCGGCTTTTACCTCGACTACAACTTTCGGGCCAGCTGCCACCGCCGCTACGAGTACGCCACCGCCTTCTACCCCCTCTGGGGCGGGCTGGCCTCCCCCGAGCAGGCCCAGCGCCTGGTTGACCACCTGCCCAAGCTAGAGGCCCCCGGCGGCCTCAGAACCAGCAACTTTGCCTCCGGCAACCAGTGGGATGCCCCCTTTGGCTGGGCACCCCTCCAGCACTTTGCGGTGAAGGGGCTGCTGCGCTACGGCTACAAAACCGAGGCCCTGCGGCTGGCCGAAAAATTTGTCGCCCTGCTGGTCAAAGACTTTGAGCGATCGGGCGTCTTGCTCGAAAAGTACGACATCGAAGCCTGCACCGGCGATGTGTCCAACGATATTCAGTACGGCTACAGCACCAATGAAGTCGGCTTCGGCTGGACCAACGGCGTGTTTTTAGAACTGCTCGACATTCTGGAGCAGGGTTAGGTAGCTGGGGCGCGCCAACCTGGGGAACAGCCGGTCTAGGGGAAAGCTGGGGGGCGGCAGGCGCTATCATGAATAGTCGGTTGCTGGGTCTCCAGCGGCCCCCAGATTGCCAAAGATTGCCAAAGGTTGCCAAAGGTTAAGGAGCGATCGCAGTGACCCAGATCCAACAGATTTCCGGCCCCGGCATTGCCCTGCGGGGCAACGACATCGACACCGATCGCATCATCCCCGCCCGGTTTCTCAAATGTGTCACCTTCGACGGCCTGGGCGAGCAGGTGTTTGCCGACGACCGCGCCGCCCTGGCCGGAGCCCACCCCTTCGACCAGCCCCAGTACCAGGGGGCCCGCATCTTGGTGGTCAACCGCAACTTTGGCTGCGGCTCCTCGCGGGAGCACGCCCCCCAGGCGATCGCCCGCTGGGGCATCCAGGCTGTGCTGGGGGAGAGCTTCGCCGAAATTTTCTTTGGCAACTGTGTCGCCATTGGCATTCCCTGCCTGACTGCCACGGCGGCGGTGGTCGGCCAGGTTCAGGCCGCCATTGAGGCCGACCCCACTCGCCCCCTCACCCTCGATCTGGCCAGCCAAACCGTGCAGTTTGGCCCCACCACCGAAGCCGTTTCCATGCCCGAGGGCGTGCGTCAGGCCTTTTTGGCCGGCACCTGGGATGCCTGCGGCCAGCTGGTGGCCAACGCCGAGGCCATTCGCGCCACAGCGGCCCAGCTGCCCTACGTCGCCTGGTAGCCCCCGTCACCGCCTCATCCACGGGCACCGGTCGGCCAAAATCGCCCCGGTTTTCCCATAGATTTGCAACGCCCTGTGGCTTTTACCGTAGAAATAGGCACTCTCTAGGGAGACTTCCGCTCTCCATCCCTTAGTGGCCTGTCGCTATGGTTTCCTCCGCCGTGCGTTCTCTCACCCCCTGGCTTCAGCCGGGCGCCGCTGCGCTGCCGGGCGCTACGGCCTCCACCCTGAGCCATACGGTGTGCCGCATGGCCCCCTTGGCCATGGAGCGACCCAGCCTGGGCCGCCTGCCCGCGGTGTCCACCGCCCTGGGGCAGCTGGTTGGGCAGAGTATGGCGCTGCGATCGCCCACCGGCGGCTGGCCCGCCGATCTGCCCCAAACCCCAGACCATCTCGCCCCCTACCTGAGCGAAGAAATTGGGGACCTGCTGGATGCCCTCGATGGCGAAGCCGCCGAGATTTTTGCCCCCCGCCCCGACCAGATTGTGCCGGTGCCCAGCCTGGTGCCTCACCTGCTGTGGATGCTGGCCAGCGGCGGCTACGAAATTATGCGCCTGATCGAAGGGGTGCAGGCCCGCATTGAGCAGGCCGACCGGCCGGGCTCGGTTCATTCGGGCTCAGTGCATTCGGGCTCGGTGCATTCGGGCTCGGTACATATTGTGCGGCTGGTGCCGGTGCTCAGCCTCACCGCCGAGGGCATCACCTACGATCTCGACCTCGTCACCCAAACCGACCCCACCCCGGCCCGCTACCTGGCCGACACCGCCGAGCTGCGCCTGCTCGACAATGACCTGGCGAGCCAGTCGCTGAGCTGTGGCCAGCTGCTCAGCCAAATTGTGGAGCTGGTGAGCTGCACCCAGCCCGGCCTCCAACCCCTGCTCAGCGGCGCATACCCCACCGAGGCCCTGCGCCCCTTTCACCCCTGGCAGCCCGGCACCCTGCACCTCCAGCTGCACCTGGCCAACCTGGAAACCCTGACCGCGCCCCACCTGCCCGCCGCCAGCAGCGCCCAACCGCCGGATACTCGCTACCTGCCGCCGGGGGGCACCCCCAGCATCGACCCGCTGGGCTTTACCCTCGACGACTTTGCCAACACCCTGGTCGATAGCCCCGAATCGTCTACTGCGGGGGTGCTGGGCGACTGGCTCACCTTTACCGACGAGGGCTGGATTCAGGCCTTTTTGGAGACCTATGCCCACCGGGTCTTGGCCCAGCACCTGCCCCAGCTGCTGGCCGATACCCTGGCCGATACCCTAGAGCCCCACCAGCGCGAGGCCCGGTGCAACGCCCTGACCTACCGCGCCACCGACCTGGTGCAGGGGGCCAACGGTCTGTTTAAGCACACCTTTGTCCATGAGCCCGTGCTGGTGGCCGACCTGTGGCCCCGGCTGCGCTGGTACCTGGCCCAAAGCTCCGAGCGGGTCATGCAGCTGATGGGTGGAGTCTCGGCCCAGGTGCTGCCCCCCGGCCTGAGCTGGCAGCAGGGCAGCCTCTACCTGCGCCCGCTGATGCAGCTCACCACCGGCCAACGCCGCTGGATTGTCGATCTGGGCCGGGGCCGTCTGCTGCCCACCCATCCCCAGGCGCTGCCGGAGGCCGCCGCCGTTGATGTGGCCGACGACCCCTGGGCCGCCCCCCTGACCGTGGCCGACCTCACCCGCCTGATTGACCACGACCTCAGCACCTATGCTCCGGCCCTGGCCACGCTGCGCCAGGGCACCGCGATCAACCTGCATCGCCTCGACACCAACGAGGGTTGCCAGCCGGGGCAGCTCTCGTTGGCCTGGTGCTTTACCCTGCAAACCACGCTGTAAACGCCCTGACGCTGCCAGGGTTCCAGGCTAATCACCTGGCGGGCATCGCCGGTGCTAAGACTGTCAACTGCGGCCATGACCGATGGCCGTGAGCTGTGGCATTAACGGCTGGGCACAGGCCGCGCGATCGCCTAGAGTGAGAGTGACCTGCGGCCCCGGCAAAGGCGTTTGACACCGTGTCTTCAGAGCTGACTTCCCAGCCCCTCTACCTCTACAGCATTTGCCTGCGCCCAGAGCAGCCGCTGCCGCTGCCCCTGGGGCTGGCCGAAGCCACCCAGCTGGTCGCCGTGGGCGATGTGGCCGCCCTGATTGAAACCGGGGTTGACCTGGAGGCCCTCCAGCGCGATGAGCCCCGGCTGCTCAACGCCGTGCTGAGCCATGACCGGGTGATTTGCGAGCTGTTTCAAGCGATGCCGGTGCTGCCCCTGCGGTTTGGCACCCAGATTGCCTCCCTCGACCACCTGAAAGCCCACCTGGCCAGCCAGGGGGCCGACTACGCCGCCCAGCTCACGGCCCTCCAGGGCAAGGTGGAATACCAGATCAAGCTGGTGGCTGCGGCCCTGGAGCCTGCGCCTTTGGCCGAGGGGCTGACCGGGCGCGAGTATTTTTTGGCGAAAAAGCAGCGGCTTCAGGATCAAACCGCCGCCCAGGAGCAGCAGCAGCAGGAGTTGGGGGAGGCGCTGGAGAGGTTTCACCAGCTCTACCAGCCCTGCCTCGAAGCCGAGGGGCCAGCGGGGGAGGCGCGGGTCTACCTGTTGGTCGATCGCAGCGCCATTGCGACCCTAGAAAAGCAGGTGGATGAGGTGCGATCGCACCTCATCCACTGGCAGCTGATCCTCAGTGAACCGCTGCCCCCGTACCACTTTGTGTGACCGGTTTCGATGGGGCGATTGGGCTCCGGTTAGGGCCCTAGCTGAAACTCCGGATAGGCCTCCATGGCGTGCTCACCCAGGTCGAGACCCTGGATCTCCTCCGCCTCCGCCACCCGAATGCCCACCGTCGCCCGCAGCCCCAGCCAGCTGATCAGGCTAAAGCCCACCGTAAACGCCCCCACCGCCGCAATGCCCAACAGCTGCACCAGCAGCTGCTGAATGCCGCCGCCCATCAAGAGGCCCGCCAACGGGCCCGAGGTTTCGGAATACCACGGGTATAGATCCGGGGCCACGCTAAACAGCCCCACCGCCACCGTGCCCCAGATGCCGCAGACCAGGTGCACCGACACCGCCCCCACCGGGTCATCAATCTTGAGGCGATCCAGCAGCGTCACCGAAAACACCACAATCACCCCGGCCACCAGGCCAATCAGCGCGGCACTGCCCAGATTGACGTAGGCGCAGGAGGCCGTAATCCCCACCAGCCCCGCCAGTACCCCATTGATAATCATCGACAGGTCGGGCTTGCCCAGGTAAATCCAGGAGGTGACCGTGGCCGCCAGGCCGCCCAGGGCCGCCGCAATGTTGGTGGTCACCACAATGTGGCTGATGGCAAAGGGCTCCGCCGCCATGGTCGAGCCGGGGTTGAAGCCAAACCAGCCCAGCCACAAAATCAGGCAGCCCAGGGCCGAAATGCTGAGGTTGTGCCCCGGCATCGCCACCGGCCGCGCCTGGAACCGACCCCGGCGCGGCCCCAGCAAAATCGCCCCAATCAGCGCCGCCCAGCCCCCCACCGAGTGCACCACCGTGGACCCGGCAAAGTCGTAGAACCCCAGGCCAGAGAGCATGCCGCCGCCCCAGATCCAGTGGCCGGTGATGGGGTATGACAGCCCCACCAGCAGCAGACTAAACAGAAAAAAGGCCAAAAACTTAATCCGCTCAGCCACGGCCCCCGACACAATGGTGGCCGCAGTACCGGCAAAGGCCAGCTGAAAGAAAAACTTGGCCTCCAGGGGCACTCCCGCCCAGTTCAGGGCGCTAAAGGTGCCCCGGTAGTCGGCACCGGTGACCGGGCTGTTGTCGGCCCCTTGCAGCAAAAACCCTGAAAACCCAAACAGCGGGTTGCCATCGCCAAACATGAGGCCAAACCCCACCACCCAAAAGGCCAGGGTAGACAGACCAAACACAATCAGGTTTTTGGCCAGCAGGTTGACGGCGTTTTTGCTGCGGCAAAAGCCGGTTTCGAGCATGCAAAACCCGGCATTCATAAAAAATACCAGGAAGCCCGCCACCAGCACCCACACCGTATCGAGAGCCACCTGCAGGTCGGCGGTACTGACGCTCTGGGCCAGGGCGGCGGGGCAAAAGATGGCGAGACTCCCCAGCGCAATCCAGGGAACATAGCGCCAGCGCCCACCGGGCCTGGCCAGGGGATGAAAGGGCGATTTGAACACTTTTGCGGGTTGCTGCCACATCACGACCACGTGCCTCCAACGGACTTTCTTTATAAGCCCATAGGTTGCCACGAAATACCGTTCATGGTGCAAGTTTTTATACCGCTGTCAGCCTTGCCCGCCGGGGCGCGGGCCCAGTTCACAGGCCCCATTCACAGGCCCCATTCACAGGCCCCATTCAAACGCCCAATTCACAGGCCAGCCCCCTTTGGCGAGAGCACCGTGGCGGCGGTCAGGCTCAGGGTCGGAAACTGCTGCGATCGCACCAGGGCCTCCCCCTGCAACATCTGGGCTTCGTAGAGGCCGTCCACCAGGGTCAGCACCGTCACCATGGCCCGGGCCGGATCCACAATCCAATAGTCTGGAATACCCCTGGTCGCGTATTCAGAGCGCTTGTAGCGGTAGTCGCGGTCTTCGTTGGCCTTACCGGGGGAAACCACTTCCACCACCAGTAGGGGGGCGGGCATGTCTTCAGTAATCGTGCTGCGGCCCCTGTCTTCTAACCGGGCCGCCAGATCTTCACCCAACACCAGCAAATCCGGGATCCGCACTCGTCCAGATACCACTATCTCGGTGTCCATCCGTCGCAACCAGTGGAAGGGCACGATTTGCAGGAACTGCTGCAGCAAAAATAGTGAGATCAAAACATTGCGCGAACTCTCAGGCGGCATCTCTACAATTTCCCCATCCACAAATTCGCAGCGGGTCTCCGGGCCTGTGTCCAGGCTCAAAAAATCGGCTAGAGAGAGCTTAGTGGCAACCATCCATCACCCCAGTCAACCGCAGTAGCAGGGGATCAATGCACGACCGATCCCCTAGACCCAATTCTAATCGGCCTCCTCCGGTTCATAGGTAGAGGCAATCGCCAACTCCTTGAGCTGGGCCTCAGCCACCGTCGAAGGAGCCTGGGTGAGCAGGCAGCGGGCCTGCTGGGTTTTGGGAAATGCGATCGCATCTCGAATCGACTCTTCCCCAGCCAGCAGCATGACGATGCGGTCGAGGCCGTAGGCGATGCCGCCGTGGGGCGGGGTGCCGTACTCAAAGGCTTCGAGCAAAAAGCCAAACTTGTCGCGGGCTTCTGACTCAGATAGCCCGATGGTTTCAAACACCTGACTCTGCACCTCGGGCTGGTAGATGCGCAGGCTGCCGCCGCCAATCTCGTAGCCGTTGAGCACGATGTCGTAGGCGATCGCCCGGGCGGTCTTGAGGTCGTCGATATCGTCAGGGTTGGGCGCGGTGAAGGGGTGGTGCAGGGCTTCGAGGCGCTGCTGGTCAGCGTTCCACTCAAACATGGGGAAGTCGGTCACCCACAGCAGGTTGTAGGTGCCCTCGGGAATCAGGTTCATTTCGCGGGCGATCGCCTGGCGCACCCGATCCAGCGTCGCGTTGACAATATCCGTTGGCCCCGCCCCAAACAGCAGCAGGGTGCCCTCGGTGGCCTGGGTGCGGCGCAGCAGCTCCGCCATCTGCTCAGGCCCCAGATTGTCTTTGATCGCGCCGATGGTATCCACCTCGCCGTCGGCCCGCACCCGCACGTAGGCCAGCCCCTTGGCCCCGGCCTCCGCCGCAATTTTAAACACATCGCCGCCGGGCTTGATCCGCACATTCGAGATCTGATCGTTGCCGTTGGGAATGGGCAGCACCTTGACGATGCCGCCGTCGGCCACCGCCCCCGAAAACACCTTAAAGCCGCAGTCCCGTACCAGGTCAGACACATCGACCAGCTCCAGACCGTAGCGGGTGTCGGGCTTGTCGCTGCCGTAGCGATCCATCGCCTCGGCGTAGGTCAACCGGGGGAAGGGCAAAGGGATTTCAACGCCTTTGACTTCCTTAAAGATGCGGGCCACCAGGGCTTCGTTGAGAGCCAGGATTTCGTCCTGGGTCATGAAGCTCATTTCCATATCCAGCTGGGTGAACTCAGGCTGGCGGTCGGCGCGCAGGTCTTCATCGCGAAAGCAGCGGGCGATCTGGTAGTAGCGATCGACCCCCGCCACCATCAGCAGCTGCTTAAACAGCTGGGGCGACTGGGGCAGGGCGTAAAACTCGCCGGGGTTGACCCGAGAGGGCACCAGGTAGTCGCGGGCACCCTCGGGGGTCGAGCGGGTGAGAATGGGGGTCTCCACCTCAAAGAAGCCTTCTTGATCTTCGAGAAAGCGGCGAATGGCCTTGGTAATTTCGTGGCGAATGCGCAGGTTGTGGGCCATGCGATCGCGCCTCAGATCGAGATACCGATAGCGCAGGCGCAGGTCTTCGCGCACCGACTCCGCGTCGGCGGTAGACACCTGAAAGGGCAGCGGCTTGCGCACCGCATTCAGCAGCTCAATCGAGTCGGCGTAGATTTCCACTTCCCCGGTGGGCAGCTTGGGGTTGAGGGAGCCCTCCAACCGCTGGCTCACCCGGCCCTGAATTTTGACCACATACTCGTTGCGCAGCGGGTCAGCCTGGGGATAGGATGCCGGAGTGCGCTCCGGATCGCTGACGATCTGAACCACGCCGCTGCGATCGCGCAGGTCAATAAAAATTACGCCCCCATGGTCGCGACGGCGATCGACCCAGCCGCAGAGGGTAACGGTGCTGCCAATGTCGCTGGCCCGCAGGGTGCCGCAGTAGTGGGTGCGCATAGTGAACTTAGCTTATTTTTCAAAACCTTCCCATTATCTAGGATAGTGGGTGAGCTTGAAAGCTAATTTTTCTGGCGAATCTCTGGCGCAGGTTTCAACGCAATTTTGCACATTGTTGTCTGAACATAAAGGTCTGAATAAAGCCATGGTGTGGGTACGGTGTGGGCAGCGCTGGGTCGCCGAGGTCGAGGCCATCGTCTTCGACAAAGACGGCACCCTGGCCGATTCGCGGGGGCTACTGCACCGCACGGCCCTGGCCAGGGCCACCGCCTGTGCCACGGCTGCCTGCACCGAAACCGCCTGCACCGAAACCGCCGGGGCCAAACCTGCCGAGGCCGAGCCGGCGCTCCGGCGGGCCCTGCTGAACTGCTTTGGGGTCACCGCCCAGGGCATCGACCCCGACGGGCTGATGGCCGCAGGCACCCGCGCCGCCAATCAACAGGCGGCGGTGGCCGTGCTCAC
>DATIVG010000145.1:0-2751 GCA_035466075.1 Nodosilinea sp.
CTAAATAAACCCCACATTGTTGCTGCGACCGGCGTGGGCCAGGGCCAGCTGATGGTACTTTTGGGCGTGCTCCAGCAGCTCCAGGGCCTGCTGCTCCGACACCTCGCGCACCACCCGGCCGGGCAGGCCCATCACCAGCGATCGCGGCGGCACGTCTTTGGTCACCACCGCCCCAGCCCCGACGATGCTGCCGGTGCCCACCCGCACCCTGTTGAGCACAATGGCGCCAATGCCAATCAGGCAGCCCCGCTCGACGTGGGCCCCGTGGATGACAGCCCGGTGGCCGACGGTGACATAGTCTTCGAGCACCGTCGGCTGGCCGGGGTCGCCGTGGAGAATGGCCCCATCCTGCACATTGCTGTAGGCCCCCACCTCAATGCGTTCGACATCGCCGCGCAGCACCGCCCCATACCAGATATTGCTGCCCTCGTGGAGCGCCACCTGACCCATGACGGTGGCATTGGGGGCGACAAAGGCCGCCAGGGAAAGGTCGGGCCGGGGCCAGAGGGAGTCAGAAAAGGGGGCCATTGTCATAGGAGTTGCCAATCAAGTTGTGAAGAAAATGGCCGGATTTGCACAATGGGATGCTCCGGCTACGGAGAGAGCCGAGTTCCCAAAGGTATAATACGGCTAACCCCCGGCGATCTTTAATGAGCCGCTCTACTGAGGACGCACCTGGTTTCAGCCCAATGGTCAACTCCGCTTTGCAGTACCCCATCTACGGCCCCGAAATCCAGTGCCCTCACTGCCGTCAAACCATTCCGGCGCTGACGCTGACCGACACGTACCTGTGCACCCGCCACGGGGCCTTTGAGGCCAACCCCGACACCAAAGAGCTGGTGCACCTGCAATCGGGGCGGCACTGGCGTCAGTGGGAAGGGGAATGGTACCGCCAGCACACCCACCCCGACGGCATTCGCTTTGAGATTCATGAGGCCCTCGACCGGCTCTACACCCAGGGCTACCGCGCCACGCGGGTGATCATCGCCGAGCGCTACCAGGAGCTGGTCAACGCCTACCTGGAGCGCAACTCGCCCTGGCGCGGCCAGGTGGAGGCCTCCACCGCCCCCAAGCTCTACGGCCTGCCGGTGGAGTTTAGCCCCCCGGCGGAGCAAGACCCCCGCTGGGCGGTGATCAACTTCAACCTCGAAAAAGAGCCCGGCGTGCCGGTGCGCTATCCCTACTTTCGTCTCTTTGAATAGCCCGACTTGAATAGCCCGACTGTTTGATTAGTCTGTTTGAATGCTCCACCACGCCTCCATTCGCACCCAGGATATCCACCGTGCGATCGCATTCTACGAAGCCCTCGGCTTTACCGTCCACGAGCGCTTTACCGCCGGCATTACCCTGGCCTGCTGGATGGAGGGCCTGGGGGGGCGCATTGAGCTGTTGCAGGTGCCCGAGCCCCGCCCCGCCGCCGATGCCTTTGGCGACGAGCACTACACCGGCTACTACCACCTGTCCTTTGATTTGACCGAGATCACCGCCAGCCTGCCCGCCTGGCTGGCCGACCTGCGCCAGCGGTTTGCCGCAGATGCCCAGGCTGGCGGTACCCTTAAGGTTTTACTGGAGCCCCAGCAGCAGATGATTGGCGACCGCGTCTACGAAGTGGCGTTTTTGGCCGATGCCGACGGGCTACCCCTGGAGTTTATTCGGGTGCTGGGCTATGTCCAAGCCTGAGGGCTCTACCACCGAGGGGTTGGCCCCCTTTGCCGACAACTGGGCCTACCTCAAAACCGAGCTGGCCTGGCTCGACCGCCTGCTGATGGTAGCCGTGTCGCGGCAAAAGCGGGAGCTGCAAGAGCTCGACGACTTTGCCCTCTCCAGCGAAGACCGCGTCACCCGCCACTGGTGGAAGGGCATCATTAGCCTCACCGGCCAGCCCAACTACGACCACGCCCGGCCCCCCAAAACCAACCGCAGCAGCGGCAGCTACACCCAGCAGCTGGAGGCCCGCATCGTGGTCAGCCAGCGCCAGGGGGTGGTGCTGGCCCTGCCCCAGCTGCGCGACCGCCTCCAGCTCACCCTGTTTGAAAAAAACGTGCTGCTGCTGGCCCTGGCCCCCGAAGTCAACCAGCGGTTTGGCCGCCTCTACAGCTATCTGCAATACCAGCACGACGAGTCTGACTGGGATCTGCCCACCGTTGACCTCTGCCTGCGGCTGCTCTGCCGCAACGACCAGGAGTGGCGACGCTCGCGGCCGCTGATTGCCCCCGATGGCCGCCTGGCCAGCCTGGGCCTGGTGGAATGGCTGAATGCCGACGACACCACCCTGCTCAGCCGCCACCTGCGCCTCACCGAAAGCCTCACCACCTACCTGCTCGCCGAAGCGCCCGACCTCAGCACCCTCAACGCCTGGGCCCTGTCCCCGGCCTCTGGCCTTGACCCCGCCCCTGCGGTGCCCGCCCGGCAGTGGGCCGACCTGGTGCTGCCCGCCCCTACCCTGGCCCAGCTCAAAACCGTGACCGTGGCCGCCCGCGCTGCCCATGGCACCATGGTGCTGCTGGCTGGCCCCAGCGGCACCGGCAAAACCCTGGCCGCCCAGGTGCTGGCCGCCGATCTCGACCTGCCCCTGGTGACGGTCGATCTGGCGGCCATTGTCGCCGATGTCGAGGGCCCCATCCCGGAGCTGGACGACCTGGCCAATCTCCCCCCCTGCGTGCTGCTGCTCAAAAACGCGCCCCACTGGTTTGGGCGCACGCCCACCATCGAGTCGGCGCTGGTGCAGTCGTGGGTGATTCAGCGTCGCCG
>DATIVG010000146.1:0-6202 GCA_035466075.1 Nodosilinea sp.
CCCGGCCCCAGCAACTCCCCCGGCCCCCACCAGCCAGCCCCTGTTCAACACCGACCTGGGCGAGCGCCTGCTGGCCTACGTCGCCACCCTCAACCTGCCCCAGGCACAGATCGACCAGGCCGCCGAGTCCATTCAAGCCCGCTTTGGCTTCAACCCCGCCGCCGTCACCCGCGACGCCCTCAACACCAACCAGCGCCAGTGGGAAACCACCATTCGCCAGGAGACCGGCCTCACCGAGCTCACCCCCGCCGAAGACCGCACCGAGTTTGCCACGGTGTATCCCCAACGCGTCTGCCTGGCTCAAGCCCCCGGCCCGATTAGAATAGGTGCCCTGGTCAACCCCGACGGCTCCTGGCGGGGCGAGCCCGCCCTGCTGCGCAGCTCGGGCTATGGCGCCCTCGACCGCAAAGCCCTGCAAGAAATCCAGACCCACCGGTTTGAGCCCGCCGACGGCATCAGAGCCTACCTGCTCACCGTCAACACCAGCGTTGACTATGGTCGGCGGCCCTGTCTCGGCCCCGAAGCCTAGGAGGCCAGCGCCAGCGGCACCTGGTTGCGGTCGGTCAAAATTTCGTAGCCGGTTTCGCTGACCAGCACCGTATGCTCAAACTGAGCCGACAGCGAGCGATCCACCGTCACCACCGTCCACTGATCCTTCAGGGTGCGGGTCTGCTTCGATCCGGCATTGAGAATGGGCTCAATGGCCAGGGTCATCCCCGGTCGCAGCGTCATGTTCGGCAGCTGCCGGGTGCGAAAGTTAAACACCGAGGGCGCTTCATGCAGGTTGCGCCCCACCCCGTGGCCGGTAAAGTCTTCCACCACCGTAAAGCCGTAGCTGGTCACGCAGTCTTCAATCGCCCCCGCAATATCCAGCAGGGTGTTGCCCGGCTTCACCTGGGCAATGCCCGCGTACAGCGCCGCCTCCGCCGCCGTCATCAGCTGCTGGGCCACCGCCGACACCTCGCCCACCGCGATAGTGATGCAGGAGTCGCCGTGGAAGCCGTTGTAGTAGGCCCCCGTATCGACCTTGAGCAGATCGCCCCGGCGAATCACCTGCCGCTTGCCCGGAATACCGTGCACCACCTGGTCGTTTATACAGGCGCAGATCGAGGCCGGAAAGCCGTGGTAGCCCTTAAAACTCGGCGTCGCCCCCAGCTCTCGAATCCGCGCCTCGGCGTGGGCATCGAGGTCGGCGGTGGTCATGCCCGGCTGCACCATGGCCTCGATTTCTTTCAGCACCGTGGCGACAATGCGGGCCGCCGCTCGCATAATCTCAAGCTCGGCTTCGGTTTTGAGCTCCACCCCGCGCACCCGACGGCTGCGCTTGGGGAGAGTCGCCTGGTCGGCGCGGCCAGGAATGAGATTTGCCAAAAAGTTCATTAGATAACTCGCTGCCTAGACGGTCGGCCCGCTTGCAGGCCCTTCACTAGTGTAATCGCTTAGCAGCGCGGGCAGTGCAGGCAGCGTAATTGACCCCGCCACCCGATACCTGGGTCCACCTTCTCACCCCAGCTGCCGACGAGATGCCCACATTACCGGCGGCCCGGATGCCTGACTGTGCGGGTGTCCAGGTCTAGTAGGTGATCTCTTCTTCGGTGTACTCGCGGGGCTCTATGTGAATGGTGACGCGGGCGGGCCCAAAGACGGCCTCCAGCCGGTCTTCCACGGCTTCGGTAACGGTGTGGGCGGCGCGAATGTCGGTGGGCTGCACCACCAGGTGCATGTCGATAAACACCTGACGGCCCAGCAGCCCCCGCGAGGCAATGCTGTGGCAGTTGATCACCCCAGGCACCTGCATCACCTGGGTGTGAATGGCCTCGGGGGCAATCGCCATCTCATCGACCAGCCAGGGCAGGTTGTCGCGCAGCACCGTCCAGCCGCTCTTAAACACCAGCAGCGCCACCGGAAACGCCAGGGCCACATCGAGCCAGGCCAGCCCCTGCCACACCCCGATCAGTCCGGCAATCACCACAATGGTGGTCCAAATGTCGCTCATGGTGTGCCGGGCGTCGGCCACCAAAATTTTGCTGTTGAGGGCCAGCCCCACCCGCCGTTCATAGAAGGCCACAAACACGTTGATGCCCAGCACCAGCAGCATAATCCACAGGGCGGTGGGGCCCATGGTCACCGGGTTGCCGCCAAAGAACACCCGTTCCAGAGCGCTTTTAAGAATTTCAAAACAGGCGATGCCGAGAAAAGCGGCGACCCCCAGGGCACCGATGGCCTCGTACTTTTGGTGGCCGTAGGGATGGTCGCGGTCGGGCTGGGGGTTGGCCAGGCGGTTGGTGGCCAGCCCCAGCACATTGTTGGCACCGTCGGTGACGCTGTGCAGGGCGTCGGCCAGCAGGCTGAGCGACCCGGTCAGCCAGCCCACGGTGGCCTTGAGCGCCACCACGATCAGGTTGAGGGCCAGGGTGATCAGCAGCACCCGCTGCACCGCCCGGCGCGTATCAACCGCAGGAGTAACCGACCGCTCAACCATAGGCCCCCAGCAACGCCATCAAAACCTCAGGCTATTTTTATAGTTCTCAATCCAGCCCTGAGGGCAGCCTGCCTGCCCCAGGTTTACTCTACTGCCTCAGCCTGGGGTTTAAGCGCCGGGGCGAAAGAGTTCTACCGCCAGGGCATCCAGGGCAAGAGGATCTAGGGCCCGCCTACGGCTGTTTTTGTAGACCTGCTGTTCTGCCGCCCAACGGCAAAGGCAATGGTGGCTTAAAGACACAGCCATCGGCACCGGGGGCAAGACAGCCAAAACGTTTGAGCCTTGGAACGTTTTTAGAGGACATGCCCTGGTCAGGCTGACCATAGCTATATATTCCCGCTGTAATATCTTCTCCGTAAATATAGGGAGGCAAGGTAAGCTATCACTAATTCTTGGTTTAGGGGGTCAGACCCCCTGCTTTCATCAGATCCCCGTAAAGGTTGATTAAGGATTGCGTAAATACCCCTAGAGGTTAGATTTCGAGACGGTGGGCTGACCGCTAGGGTGTAGTGAGTCTCGGTGATTTCCCCCGTAACCTGCCGATGGCAACCTTTCCCTTACAACCTGTAGCTCCAGGTTTCTTGAGAGCCCTGGTCAGTGCATCTCTAGTGAGCACCTCCTGTCTATGATTTGTTGGCGTTCTGTTATGGCGGTGGGGCCGGGGCTGGCGGGAGCTGCGATCGCAGCCCTCCCCCCTGCCGCCCTCGCCAATGCCCCAATCGTGCCGCCGCTGGTTGAGCTGACCAGCGGCAACTCCCTCTACCGGGCCGACCTGCTGCGCTTCAGCGAACAGCAAGCCTGGCGGGTCGATGGGGTAGACACCCTGTTTAGCGACCTGTACTTTCTCAACCTGGGCAACACCCCGGCCCGGCGAGAGCTGCGCCTCGAAGACCTACAGCCCGTGGCCTTTAGCCAGCCCGCCAGCGATCGGTTTGTGGCCACCTTTTCCGCCTTTGGGGCCAACCTCAACCTCTCCCTCAACTCAGTGCTGCTGGGGCAACCGGTGGGCAGCTACCGCGCCAGCCGCCGCGACACCCTCACCCTCACCAACACCGGCGGCGACTGGCTAGACCTGAGCCTGTTCAAATACATCGACTACGACCTCCAGTTCGACGGCATTGTCAACAACGACACCGCCTTTTTTGCTGGCAACACCCTGTTCCAAACCGATCCCTCGGGGGCGCTGGCCACCCTCACCACGACGCAAACCCCCACGGCGGCTCAGGTTAGCCCCTACGGCTCTCTGCTGGCTCAGCTTTACACCGCCCCGGCCACCGCCCTGCAAAACAGCCCCGGCCCCCTGGTCAACGACGATGCCACCGCCGCCCTCCAGTTTGACCGCCGCCTGGCCCCCGGCGAATCGGCGGTGTTTGAGTTTGTGATGACGGTGCAGCGCCAGGTCAAAACAAAGGCCGTCCCTGAACCAGGAACGGCCTTTGCTGTGGGTGTTGTGGCGGCGGGGCTGGCGCTACTGCGCCGCCGGGGCTAGCTCACTGCAGGTCTAGCACTTGTTGAGGTTGAGACCGGCTTCTTTGGCCATGGCTTCGAGGCCCTTGGTTTGCAGAGTTTTGATGGCCTTGGTGGACAGACGCAGCTTCACCCAGCGCTTGCCCTGGGGCCACCAGACGCGCTTTTCTTGCAGGTTGGCCTCTTGCAGCCGCTTGGTGCGACGGTGGGAGTGGGAGATGGAAAAGGCGTTGTTGGCCTTCTTTCCGGTGAGTTGACAATGACGGGCCATGGGTTTTCTCCGGCGATACTTTAATGGCACAATAGCGCAGCTTCTAACTATAGCAGAGTTCTACCGCTCGGGGTCTAGCTGAGGCCGGTTTTCTCAAGCGGCAGCCCCCTGCGGCCCGCTACTTGAGAAACGGCGGGGCGGGGCAGTCGAGGGTGATCACCACGGCCCGCAGCAGGCCCATCTCGGCGGCGGTCACGTCGTTGTCGGCCAGCACCGTGTGGGCGCAGGCATCGACCACCGCCCGCTTCAGCTGGGGTGTGGCCTGCTCCAGCCGGGCGAGGCTGCGGCTTAGCTCGGCGGTGCCCACCCGCGGCAGCTGGTTGGGCGAGGTCTGCTTTTTGGCCCCGGGCAGCTGCGACAGACCCAGCTTAAAGGCGTAGAGGGCGTCTTCGGGGCGGCCGTGCCCCACCTGGGCCAGCAGGGCCAGCAGGTTGAGGGCGTCGGCCCAGAGGGCGTCGATGCTGTCGAGGGCGGGCCCTGGGGCTGTCACCCCAGCTCCAGGCAGGCGCTTGCGCAAAATCAGGTACAGGGTATAGCCCGACAGCAGTAGCCGACCGCCGGGCTGGCTCAGCGCCTTGGCCGTCTCAAAGAACTGCTGGCGGTCCGCCGGGGCCAGCTGGCTGAGGGCGGGCACTAGAGCCTCGATCAGCAGCAGATCCTGCCCCGGCTCCAGGGTGCGCAGCTGTTTGTAGAGATGGCCCACCTGCTGCTTGCGATCGCACCCGTAGGTGGCCGCCAAAAACTCCACCTGCTGGGTCTGAACGGCGGGCTTGGTGCGCACCAGCAGGGCAAACACCAGATCGGCGGCGGCGGTGGGGTCGTGGAGGGCGGCCTTGAAGTCGGGGGGCAGCTGGGCGAGTAGCGATCGCACCTGCCCCAGCCGCCGCGCGTCCGTTGTGCCCAGGGCCGCCATGAACGCCAGCGGCTGATCGGCTGTCGGTAGGGCCGCCGCTGAAGCTACTGAAGCGGCTGAAGCGGCTGAAGCGACAGGGGGCTCTCCCTGAAACCCCAGCGCCAGCTCCCCGTCCAGCGGCGGTAGAGACCCGTTGGCCCGGTCTGAAAGCATGGCGGCGGCTCCAAGGGCCGCCGGGGGCAGCGGCACAGCGCCCAGGCGGCGCAGCCGCTCCTGTAGCGGCGGGTGGGTGGCAAACCAGCCACCCAAAAAGGCCAGGCTGCGGTTGGCTTCACCAAAAAACAGGTGGCTGGCGGTTTCGGCCAGGGGCGAGGCCACCGTCGAGCCCGCCGACAGCTGCCCAATCTTGCGCAGCGCCCCGGCAATCCCCTCGGGGTTGCGGGTAAACTGCACCGCCGAGGCGTCGGCCAAAAACTCTCGCTCCCGCGCCACGGCGCTTTTGATCAGGCGGCCCCCCAGCACCCCCAGGTAGCCGATCACCACCATGGCCAGGGCGGCGGCGAGCACCGCCCCCTCACCCTTGTCGTCCTTCGAGCGGCGCGAGCGGCCCGAAAAATAGCTCCAGCGCAGCACCACGCGCCCGGTAATGTAGATCAGCAGCAGCCCGTGGATCACCCCAATCAGCTTGAGGTTGAGGCCCATATCGCCGTTGAGAATGTGGCTAAACTCGTGGCCAATCACCCCCTGCAGCTCGTCGCGGTCGAGCTGCTCCAGGCAGCCACGGGTCACCCCAATCACGGCATTCTCGGCGGAGCGGCCCGCCGCAAAGGCATTGATGCCCGGCTCTTCGTCTAGCAGGTACACCGTTGGAATGGGCGTGCCCGCCGCCAGCGCCATTTCGCTGACCACGTTGATCAGCCGCTGCTCGGCGGGGTCGTCGGTGAGGGGGCTGAGCTGCCGACCGCCCAGCCCCTGGGCCAGGCTGTGGCCCCCCTGGCTGAGCTGGGCCATTTTGGTGGCGCTGCCCACCGCCATCAAGCCCAGGGTGCCGCTGGCCACCCAAAACAAAAGGCCCGGCTGCCAGAGCACAGTCGAGCCGCTGCCCTCGGCGGCGATGGCCAGAAGTGCG
>DATIVG010000147.1:0-5069 GCA_035466075.1 Nodosilinea sp.
TGGGCGGCTTCCCCGACCTGCCGATGATGGAAGATTTTGAGCTGGTGCGGCGGCTGAGAAAGCTCGGTAAAGTTGCGATCGCGCCCCAAACCGTGATCACCAGCGATCGCCGCTGGCGCACCCTCGGCATTCTCCGCACCACCCTGGTCAACCAGGCCATGGTAATCGGCTACCTGCTGGGGGTTGATCCCCACAAGCTAACCCGCTGGTACCGGCATCTGGGCAAACCCCATCTACCTCGACAGTAGGCCGCCACTCATGCGCTTCATAACCCGGCTGGCGATGTCGGCGTAGCGCACCTCTCCGGCCAATATCTGGCCCAGGCGCTGGGTGGCGGTGGGGCGCTTAATGCCCACCCGGTAGCCGATCCCCGGCACGCGAAAAAATAGCCCCGCGATGCGTTTGGCCCAGGGCATGTCTTCGCCCCAGGTGGCGTGCATGGTGGCGGTGTAGTGGGCCAGCGCCTGGGGATCGCCCAGCAAAGCAGCGTGGATCGCCTCGGCGGCCCGCACCCCGCTGACCATACCGGGGCGAATGCCCTCGGCACTGAGCGGATCGACGATCGCCCCCGCTTCGCCCACCAGCACCGCCCGGTGGGTATGGAGCGGGTGGTTGCCATCCCACAGTTTCAGCGGGTGGCTGTAGACCGTGCCCTGGTCGAGGCTGAGGCCAAAGGACTGGCTGTATTTGGCCAACACCGGGCGGTAGTCGGCGGGGGCCTGCCCCAAAAAGGTGGCCACCCCCAGGGAGTAGCTGGCCGCCTTGGGGAAGCTCCAGGCGCAGCCCTGCTTCACCAGGCCAAACTCAAAGTTGATGGCGCAGTCGTCGCCCACCGGGGCGGGCACCTCGAATACGCTGGCGGTGCGCCGGGCCAGGTCGGGAAAGCCCAGCCAGGTTGCCATCGGCCCGGTGGCCCCGTCGGCGGCGACCAGGTAGGCGGCCTCTAGCACGCCGTCGGTGGTGGTCACTTGCCAGTAGTCGCCTTTGTTGTCAATGCCCGTGACGGCGGTGGCCTGCTTGAGCTGGGCCCCCTGCCCCTGGGCCTGCTGCACCAGAAACTGGTCAAACACCTCGCGCTTGACCATCCAGATCGGGTCGGTGGTGGTGAGTTCGGCCTCGATGGGGTCGCCCAGTTTGTAGGTGTAGCGCACGCGGCGCAGGGGGCGATCGACAACTGGGGCAAAGTCAAAGTCAAACCACTCGGCCACGCTGGGCGACACCGCGCCGCTGCAAGGCTTATAGCGGGGCAGCGCTGCTTTTTCGACCATCAGCACCGAGTGCCCCTGTTTGGCCAGGTGGTAGGCGGTGGAGGCCCCGGCGGGGCCAGCCCCCACCACAATTACGTCGTACATAGTTATTCCGGGTAGACCCTGCCCCAATCCTACCGTTTTGACCGCCACAGGCCGCTACAAAGAGAAAGACCTGCCCTTAGGTGCCCCCCCTGGGCATTGAAGTTTAAAGAGGTTCGGGGTTAAGTAAACAGGTTGGGTAGCGCCGGCTCAGCCCTTGCGATCGCACCTCCCAGTCCGGTCGCTGGCCACCGCCCCCATCCGGCATTCAGCCCTTATGCTTTTTGATTTTTATGCAACGCAATTTTTTCAACGCTCTAGCCCTGGGTAGCCTGGGCTGTCTTGCCCTGGTAGGTCTGGCGGGCTGCGGCGGCGATCGCCCCACCGCCACCGATGCAGATCCCGACTCTGCCCCCGGCACCGAGACCGCCAGCGGCGAGAGCGGCACCCTGGTGATTCGCGCCAACGGCGAAGACTTTGTGCGCCAGGGGTTTGTCACCAAAGACGGCTGGCAGGTCGAGTTTGACCACCTCTACGTGTCGCTGGCCGACATCACCGCCGCCCAAACCGACCCGCCCTTCGACCCTGAGGCCGGCACCCCTCTAGAGGCCACAGCCGAAGTACAGGTGGAGGGCAGCCCGGTGATCGACCTGGCCGAGGGCGACGCGGATGCCGAGCCCATTTCTGTCACCGAGCTGGAGGCTCCGGCGGGGCGTTTCAACGCCCTGGCCTGGCGCATGGTACCGGCTGAGTCGGGGCCATCGGCGGGCTACTCGATCTGGATGCAGGGCACGGCCAGCAAAGCTGGCGAAACCGTTCCCTTCACCATCAAGGTCAACGAAGAGCTGGCCTTTACCTGCGGCGACTTCATCGGCGACCAGCGCAAAGGTATTTTGGCCCCGGGCGACCAGGCCGACCTGGAGGCCACCTTCCACTTCGACCACCTGTTTGGCGATGGCGACGCCCCCGCCGACGACAGCATCAACACCGGCGCACTGGGCTTTGACCCACTGGCCGCCCTGGCCCAAAACAATGTGGTCGATGTCGATAGCGCCGCCCTGCGCGCCGGGCTGTCGGAGACCGACTACACCACCTTTTTGAAGGTGTTGCCGAGCCTGGGCCACGTGGGCGAGGGCCACTGCGAAGAAGTTCAGCTCACTAGTCTATGAAACTCATCTATGCCGCAGCCCTGGCCCTAGCGGGAGCCAGTTGGGGGCTACCAGGACTCGCCCACGGGGTGACGGTGGAGCACCGCGCAGTTAGCAGCATCGAGCTGGTGGCCCGATTTGAGACCGGCGAGCCAATGGCCAACGCCCAGGTGCTGGTCTACGCCCCCGACCGCCCCACCGAGATCTGGCAGCAGGGCACCACCGACGACCAGGGGCAGTTTAGCTTTGCCCCCGACCCGGCCCAGCCCGGCCGTTGGGAGGTGATGGTGCGCCAGGCGGGCCACGGCGAGCTGACCATAATTGAGGTGGGCGCAGGGGCAGAAACGGCGGATGCAGGCGGGGAGGCCGCCAAGTCTGCCCCTGGGACGGATGCAGAGCGGGCCACCAATTCTTTAATCTCTCCTAGTACAACCCTGTCTCCGGTGCAGCGGGGCATTACCATTGGCTCTGTGATCTGGGGCTGCATTGGCACCGCTCTATTTTTCAATCGAGGCAAGCGTTAGTGCACATTCCCGACGGAATTTTACCAGCCCAAGTTTGCGCGGCGGGGTATGCCATTACCGGGCTCGCCACCTGGTATTCCCTGCGGCAAATCGACCGCAAGCCCGACCCCACCGCTGAAATTCCCAAGGCGTCGCTGCTGACGGCGGCCTTTTTTGTGGCGTCGTCAATCTATATTCCGGTGCCGCCCGCCAGTGTGCACCTGATCTTGAACGGGCTGCTGGGGGTGGTGCTGGGGTATTTTGCCTTTCCGGCGATTCTGATTGGCCTGTTTTTTCAGGCCCTGGTGATTGGCCACGGCGGGCTCACCACCCTGGGCATCAACGCCGCCATGATGGGCATTCCGGCGCTGCTGGCCTACCACATTTTCCAGGCTCGCCACCGGCTGGGGCAGCTGCTTCAGGAGCCTGCCCGCACGGGGGTGTTTGCCTTTTTGGGCGGCGCTCTGGGGCTGGGCATCGCGGCGCTGATCTTTCTGGCGCTGATCATTCTCAACATTCCGGCGGAGCTCAACGCGGGGGCGGAGCGGGCGGCGGTGCTGACGCTGTCGGTGGGCCATGTGCCCCTGGCCCTGGTGGAGGGCGCGTTTACGGCCATGCTGGTGCTGTTTTTGCAGCGGGTTAAACCCGAGCTACTGGAGGGTTGAGCCCCATGGGCGCTACAAGTTTTGATACCTATGTGCACCGCGAGTCGGTGATGCACCGCTGGTCGCCCCGGCTGAAGTTGATCAGCCTGGTGGGGCTGATGTTTGCCTTTGCCACGGTGCGGCAGCTGGCCCTGGTGCCCTGGATGCTGGGGCTGGCGGCGCTGCTCTACGGGCTGTCGGGGCTGCCGCTGGCGTTTTTGCGGCAGCGGCTCAGCTATCCGGGGTTGTTTATTTTGGCCCTGGTGGTGCTGCTGCCGCTGACGGTGGGCGATACGGTGCTGGCCCAGTGGGGGGCCTTGGCCCTGCGCCGGGAGGGGCTGGAGGCAACGCTGCTGATTGTGGGGCGGTTTTTGTCGATTTTGACCCTGGGGTTTATTTTGCTGGGGACGACGCCCTTTTTGACCCTGCTGCACGCCATGCGATCGCTGGGGTTGCCCACCATTTTGGCGGATATGACGCTGCTGTCGTACCGCTACCTGTTTGAGATTGCGGCGATGCTGGCCACCATGCAGCAGGCCATGCGGCTGCGGGGCTTTGGCCAGCGCCGACAGCGGTGGCTGCGGATCAATGGCCAGACCATGGAGCAGCTGGCGATGCTGGCGGGCAATCTGCTGATTCGCAGCTACGAGCAGTCTGACCGGGTGTACCGGGCTATGCGGCTGCGGGGCTACGGCTACGGCACCAGGCCGGTGATCGATGCGCCCAGCGCCGCCGGTGGGTTGAGCTGGGGGCTGGCGGCGGCGGCGGCGGCGGCGGCGCTGGGGTTTGTAATTGCAGAAGGGAGCTTGCGCCAATGAGGGATGTGCCCATGGTTGATTTGACTGCCACCGGGGCGCTGTCGCCCGGCGTGGACCCGACGACGATGGGGCGGGGGGTGAGGCGAGCTGCGATCGCAGCCACCGATCTCTCCTTTGGCTACCCCGACCAGCCCGACGTGCTGTGCCATATCTCGCTGAGCGTCCGCGAGGGCGATCGAGTCGGCATCATTGGCCACAACGGCTGCGGCAAAACCACCCTGTTTATGCTGCTCTGCGGCGTACTCACCCCCGCCACCGGCGACATTAAGCTGTTTGACGCGCCGCTTCAGCCCGGCCAGTTTCGCCCCGAGGTGGGGCTGCTGTTCCAGGATCCCGACGACCAGCTGTTTTCGGCCTCGGTGCGCGAAGACATTGCCTTTGGCCCCCAAAACATGGGCTTTGATGCCGAAGAAGTGGCCGCCCGAGTCACCCAGGCCGCCGATATGGCCGGTATCACCCACCTGCTCGACCGCCTGCCCCACCACCTGTCGGGGGGCGAAAAACAGATGGTTGCGATCGCAGGTCTGCTGGCCATGACCCCCCAAATCATCCTCTACGACGAACCCACCGCCAGCCTCGACCTGCGCACCCGCCGCCGCCTGATCCGCTTTCTGCAAAACTCCACCGAGACCCTGCTGATCTCCTCCCACGACCTGGAGTTTGTGCT
>DATIVG010000148.1:0-4498 GCA_035466075.1 Nodosilinea sp.
TGCTGCTGAGCGGCATCAGCCTGCTCGCCGCCGCCCTGGCCGCCCGCAAAACCCTGGCCGACGCCTAGGCATTGTTACCCCCTCACCATCCCCAGAATAGCGGTGGGATAGAGTGCTCTATCCCACCGCTATCCTGTGAGCATGCATCCGATTGGAATGCCCTCACCCCCCGCACCACCACGGTCGGCCCTAAAACAGTCGGTCCTAAAACTGTCGGCGGGAAAAAATCAGGGTGGCCACCGCCAGCAGCAGCGCCGTGTAGAGCAGCCCGTAGAGCCCGTGGCCCCACAGCTCGGCCGGGCTGGGCAGCAGGGCCAGCCCGTAGGCGGCCTCGTTGCGCAGGTTGAGGCGCTCCAGGTCGGGCAGCACCAGGTAGAGCCCATGGGTGAGCCGCTGCACCGCCGGGGTTTCGCTGAGTTCGCCAAAGGCGACCAAATCCTGGCTGAGGTGGCCCATCAGGTACACCGCAAAGGCCATCAGGGTGGCCAGCAGCGAGCTGGTAAATACGCCAAAGGCCAGGGCCACCGCCACCAGCAGCGCCGCCTCCAGGGTCATAAACACCAGGGCCAGAACCACGCTCGCCGCCGCAAAGGGCACGCCGCTGACCCCCAGCACCAGCATTAAAATCGCCCCTAGAGCGGCAATCAGCACCGCCAGCACGGCGGTCAGCCCCAGGTGCTTGCCGACGATAAACTCGGCCCGGCTGACCGGTTTGGCAATCAGCACCAGCACGGTGCGCTTTTCAATTTCTTTGTTGACCAGGCCGGTGCCCACAAACACCGCCACAATCACGCTGAGCAGGTGAATGGCCGCCAGGCCCAGGTCGAGCAAGATTTTGTGCTCGCTGCCAGCGGCAATGTCGGGCAGCAGGGCCCGCGCGATCACCAGCAGCAGGGCATACAGGGCGACCAGATAGAGGATGCGATCGCGAATCACCTCCAAAAACACCGTCCGGGCAATCACCCCCACCCGAGATAGCACCATTGGGCCTCCAAACTCCTAAATCGCCGTTACGACTATTACCGCTACAACTATCACCGCTAGGGCCGTCACCATTGCGACCGCCACCGCTCCGATCGCCGCTAACCACAGTACCGTGCCTAGCTGCGCTGCGCCCCCCTAGGATGCCCAGCCTGGCGGGGAGTTTCCAGGTTGCAGGTGAGCGTGGCCCACTGGGTTTCTCCGTAGCTGGGGGGCGGGGGGGCGGCCTGGCCGGGGTCACCTGCCAGCGGCCGGTCAGCCAGCGGCCCGCCCCCCCGGCTGACCGGCATCAGCAGGCAAGATTTTTCCAGGTAGTAGCCGCTCTCGGCGGCGGGCCCCGACCAGATCGCCCACAGTTTGAGAATGTAGCCATTGCCGTTGGTCAGCGGCTGAAAGTCGAGCCGCCACAGCGAGTCCTCCAGGGAGGGATTGAGCCCCATCTGGCGGCGCACCTGCTGCTGCATGGCCGCCCGCTGCCCCTCCAGGTTGAGCAGCCACCGCTCCACCGCTGGCCAGGGTTTGCCGTCCACCTCGTCTTTGAGCATGGCCTCGGCCACACTCAGGTGGGTCACCCCCGCCGACAGGGCCACGGTCTGCCCCGGCACCCGGTAGACAAAGGCGCTGCTATCGACGCTGTCGGCCACCAGGCTGGGGTAGTCCTGCACCCAGGTTTGAATGCGGAAATAAAACTGAAACCAGCTGCTAAACAGCAGGCTGAGGCAAAACAGCAGGGCCAGCTGCTGGCGCACCTGGGGCGGCGGGTTTTTGATATTGAGATCCCAGCTCAGCAAAAAGGGCAGGGCCACCACCGCAAACGACACCAGGGGCCAGGCCACCAGGGCTGGCTGGAGCCACCGCCCCCCCCAGGAGCCAAACAAAAACATGCACAAAATTCCCCCCGACACCCAGGGGGCAATGGGAATGCCAAAGGGGCGAATTTTGTTGGCCTCCAGGGCCCACCCCACGCCAATCGCCAGGCAGATCCAGCTGATGGTGGCCAGCAGCCCCACGGTAAAGGCCATGGCCTCGACCAGGCGGGCCAGCAGCGACATCAGCCAGGAAAACAGGCTCATGTAAATGACGGTTTGCCAGGCGAAGTAGCGGGGCGGCCGCAGCAGCTGCCACAGGGATTCGAAGGCTTGGCGGAGGGCAGCTACCATTGCGCCCCCCTGGCCTGGTTGATCAACAGCAGCAGCAGCAGCACGGCGGTGAAGCTCACGGCGTTGGCCTCCAGCACCGCCAGGGCCCGGGGTGAGGTGCCCCGCTGCCCGTCCCGCTGCCCCTGGCGGGCCCGCTCGTAGCGCTGGCGGCGGGTTTCGCTAATCGCCTCCACGGGCTCCTCCACCGGGGTGTCCTGGCCCAGCAGTTGCAGCAGCCAGATCAGCCCCTGGAGCTTGATCCAGTAGGTGACAAAGAAGGCGGCGATGGCCAGTACCACCACCACCACCGGCAGCACATCCTGCCAGCCGTTGGGGTAAAACCGGTCGAACAGTACGTAGCTGATCACCTGGCTGCGCAGGGCCAGCGGCAGCACCGCCTCCAGGGCCAGAAAGGCCACCCAGCCCAGGCTGGTGGCCAGCAGGTTGAGGGTGGCTGAGTACTGAATGCTGGGGCGGTAGCCCAGGCGCAGCTGCTGGCGCAGCACCATGGCTTCGAGGGCAATCGCCACCATCAGCAACAGGGTCTGCACGGCGATTGCCCGCAGCGGCATGATGCCCAGTTCTGAGAGCAGGTTGGTCATTGGCATGGGCAACGGGCCTTGGGTGCCGGGGCGGGCGTGGCGACTACCCCCGGAGAGAAAGCGCCAGCGGGAAATGCGCGAGATGCACTATCAAGGGTATAACCTCGACCCAGCTTTCGCTAAGATTTTAAGTCGGGCTCCCCAACAAAACGCAACATCCATGGTTAGAACCGGTATCGGCATTCGCACCGCCCAGCAGGGCAACGAGCGCATCACGGGGCAGATCCACGTCTACGATGGCGAGGGCAAGGGCAAGTCCCAGGTGGCGCTGGGGGTGGTGTTGCGCTCCATTGGCCTGGGCATTCAAAATTTTTTGGAGAGCCGGGTGCTGCTGCTGCGGTTTCTCAAGGGGCCGGGGCGCACCTACGACGAAGACGCTGCCATTGAGGCCCTGCAGCGCGGCTTTCCGCACCTGATCGACCAGGTGCGCACGGGGCGGGCGGAGTTTTTTGGCCAGGATGACATTACCAAGTTTGACAAGCAGGAGGCGCAGCGGGGCTGGGATGTGGCCAAGGGTGCGATCGCATCCGGCCTCTACTCGGTGGTGGTGCTCGATGAGATCAATCCGGTGCTCGATCTGGGCCTGCTGGATGTCAACGAGGTGGCCAAAACCCTGCGCAACAAGCCCGACCACCTAGAAATTATCGCCACCGGCCGCAGCGCCCCCCAGCCCCTGCTCGACATCGCCGACCTGCACTCGGAGATGAAGCCCCAGCTGCGCACCGACGGCATCGAAGGCATTGAGGGCATCGAGATCTACACGGGCTCAGGCAAGGGCAAATCGACCAGCGCCCTGGGCAAAGCGCTCCAGGCCATCGGTCGCGGCATTGGCCAGGATCTCTCCCACCGGGTGCTGATTATTCAGTGGCTAAAGGGGGGCAACGGCTATACCGAAGATGCTGCGATCGCAGCCCTGCGCAAAATCTACCCCAACCTGGTCGACCACCAGCGCTGCGGCCGCGACGCCATCGTCTGGCGGGGGCAGCAGCAGGAGATCGACTACGTCGAAGCCGAGCGCGGCTGGGAGATCGCCAGAACTGCGATCGCCTCCGGCCTCTACAAAACCATCATTCTCGACGAGCTCAACCCCACCGTAGACCTGGAGCTCCTGCCCGAAGACCCAATTGTGCAGGCCCTGCTGCGCAAACCCCAGGGCACCGAGGTGCTGATCACCGGCCGCTGCAAAAATCGCCCCGCCTACTTTGAGCTGGCCAGCACCCACTCCGAGGTGTTTAACCACAAGCACTACGCCGAAAAAGGCATCGACCTCAAGCGCGGCGTCGATTTTTAGGTTTCGCTAGGGGGTACTAGGCCACCTCGCCGCCCCTAGCGGCAGCTCAAGGTCGTCTACAAAACCGTCTAAAAAACCCGCCTAAAAATGCTGAAACCCCTGGTTAAACCCCAGGCTAGTCACAAACCCGGCCCCCTGGAGCTCAACCCCAGCGGCGGCGGTGGTCTCCCCCACAATGGCCGCCCCAGCGCCCAGCCGCTCACTCAGAGCGGTAGCCAGGGGCCAGGGCATACAGAGCACCAGCTCAAAATCTTCGCCACCGTAGAGGCACCAGTCGATCGCCTGCTCAGCCCCTACCCAGGCCGCCAGGGCGGGATCGATGGGCAGCGCTGCCGCCGTCAGCCGAGCTCCTACGTCGCTGGCCCGACAGAGGTGCAGCACCGCGTTAGCCAGCCCGTCGCTGGAGTCCATGGCCGCCACCGCAGCGGCCTCCTCGGCGCTACCCAAGACTTCCCCCAGGGCAGCGACGGCATCGAGCCGGGGCT
>DATIVG010000149.1:0-3564 GCA_035466075.1 Nodosilinea sp.
CGATTGGAGAAAAAGAAAAGCGAAACCGCCTCCCACAAAAACACCCAGCCGCCAATAAACAGCCCCTCGGTGAGCACCGAGGTGAGCACATTAAATTCGGCCGGTTCGGCCACCAGTCGAGCTACTAAGAGCGTGCCTAAACCCGCGACCACGTAGCGGGCGGTGCGGGAGTTGACCAGCCGAATTTCTTTTTTGAGCAGGTAGAGTTTGAAATCTACGCTGTTTCTCAGCCCGGCCCTGACATCCTGCTCCAGGGCTTCGTCGCGGCTGCCGGGGGGCAGGGTGAAGCACACCTCAATAGAGTATTTTTTAGGAATTTCATCGGCGCTGCTTTCCAGGTAAAACTGCAAGTCTGGATCGAGCTCGCGCCGTTTAAAGGGGGCCGGGTCCCACTCGCTAAAAATATCGGTGTAGTGGTCCAGGGCGGCTTCGATCATGTAGGCATTATTCGCCTCATCGACCACATAGATTTCGTTAAACAGCTCTTCTTTTAGCGCCATGGCAGCCTCCGCCGAACCCATCAGCGTCATTACCTAGGCAGCATGAGCTGTGGTGATTAGTTATAGCGAAACGTTGTAAGAAAGTGGTAGGAAAGCGGCAGTCAAGCCAGAGATTTGGGCACCGCCCAGAGGAGGGTGAGGGCGCGGGCCGCCATCAGCCCCACCAGGGCCAGCCACAGCAGGTGGCCACTGCCCAGCGCCTGGGCCACCAGGGCCAGGGGCAAAAAGCCAACTCCCGCCGCCAGCACCGTGGCATTGCGCAGTACCGAGCCCGCGGTGAGGCCCAAAAAGTAGCCGTCGAGCATATATGCGATCGCACCCCAGCCCAGCACCGGCACCAGCCAGCCCACGTAGGTTTGTACCCTGGCCACCACCGCCTGATGGCCGGTCAGCAGGCCAAACAGCGGCGCCGGAAACAGCACAAAGGCCAGCGCAAACGATAGCCCCAGGGCCACGCTGGTAGCGCCGCCCAGGGTGAGCAGACGGCGCAGATGGCGGCGGTCGCCGCTGCCGTAGTAGCGCCCGGCAAAGCTCTCGGTGGCAAAGGCAATGCCATCGATGAAGTAGGCCGACAGCGTCACCACCTGCAGCAGCAGCGCGTTGGCCGCCAGGGTTTCGCTGCCCAGGGCGGCGCTGAAGTTGGTAAACAGGGCAAAGCTCAGCACCAGGGCAAAGGTGCGCACCAAAATATCGCGGTTCAGCAAAAATAACCCCTTGATCGCCTGGGGGTTCCAGCCCTGGGGCAGCAGCGCCCGCAGTTTCTGCCAGCCGCCTTCTCTCAGCAACAGCCCCAACCCAACGATCAGCGTCAGGTACTGGCTGAGGGCCGTGCCCAACCCGGCCCCGGTGCTGGCCCAGCCCAGCTGATAGATAAAAATAGTGTTAAACACCACGTTGCTGCCGTTGCCCACCATCGACAGCGCAATCACCCGCCGCCCCTGTTCGCGGCCCAAAAACCAGCCCATTAGCACCAGGTTGAGCAGCACCGCCGGGGCATCCCAAATGCGGGCGTTGTAAAATGCTATGCCCGCCGCCTGCACCGCCGGTTCGCCGCTGAGCAGCCCAAAGCCCAGGTCGCGAATTGGGGCTTGCAGCAGCAAAATCAGCAGGCCAAAGGTCAGTGCGATCGCGCCGTTACGCAGCAAAATCAGCCACAGTTCTTCCGCGTCGCCCCGCCCCCGCGCCTGGGCCGTGGTGCCCGTGGTGCCCATGCGCAAAAAGCCAAAGCTCCAGTACACCACGTTAAAAATCACCGTCGCCAGCGCCACCCCGCCCAGATGGCTGATGTCGTCGAGGTGGCCCAGAAAGGCAGTATCCACCAGCGCCGCCAGCGGCACCATCAGGTTGGAGATCACATTGGCCGCCGCCAGCTTGAGAAAGCTGGGCAAAAAGGCCGGGGCTGGGGCAGCTTGATCAGCAACGCTGCGAGCGTGAGTTCTGTTGTTGGCCATGCTGAGACTGCTGCAAGCCCTGATGAACGTTAGGTATAAAGAATTGCCAAAAACTGCTCAGCATTGACGATAGGTATCGTAAACACAGTTTTTAGGCTGAGCAAATCGCGATCGCCTGTTACCAAATAATCTGCCCGGCCTGCCAACGCCAACTGCAAAAACGGCACATCCAACGGATCTCGACAATCTGGAACCGCTGGCAGTTCCGGGAGCATTGGCACGACCTCGCAGTAGGGTAAATAATCCGCCAGCAGGTCATCCTGTTCAATTCTAGTCAGCTTAAACTTTGGGTAGGCCAAGACTCGAATTAACTCAGTCGCTGTTGTCCGCGATACTAGAGGCGTAAAGTGCTGGTCTTGCCAAGCTTCGCGCAAAGTCGTCATCGCTCCTCGACTAAACACCAAGGCTGAAACCAGCACATTTGTGTCCAGCACAACCTTAGGGTTGAGAGTCATCATTAAGGCGTAGAATTGCCGCGAGACCAGGCTACGGCATCAGCGACATCCTGCTCTGTAATATTCAGCTCGGCCAGTTTTTCTCTAACCGCATCAGACCGCTGAACTTTAACAGGGGTAAGAATGATTTGCCCATTTTCAAGGGTTATTTCAAAATACTCAACCGGGCCAAGGGCTTCAGTCACACTCGGCGGTAGGGTAATTCGGTTCTGATCGGTAAGCTTAGTCAGCACGTCACAGGTACCCAGTAGGTTTGCGCTTTTCACCCTACTTTAGCGTAAGGCACAGTGCCTAAAGAGTAGTCACAGGAGCGTAAACTTTGCTACCTGGCGTGGTTCAAGGCCACAAATCCATTGGGCTACGGAGTTCTTATCACCCCACAACCACCCTGCGACAGGCATTTCAGCAGTTAGGTAATATTGTCCATGCTGCAACAGTCATCGCACCGCAATCGACTGGGCCAGGTCCTCAGGGCTGAGGTGGTCGTTGAGAATTTCGCCGTCCTTAAACCAGACAATGCGCTGGCTGGCGCGGGCCACATCGGGCTCGTGGGTGACCATGACCACGGTAATGCCCGCGGCGTGGAGGTCGGCGAAGATGCCCAGTACATCGTCGGTGGTGTGGGTGTCGAGGGCTCCGGTGGGTTCATCGGCCAGCAAGAGTAGTGGGTTGTTGACGATGGCACGTGCGATCGCAACTCGCTGCTGCTGCCCCCCCGAGAGCTGAGTGGGTTTGTTGTTCACCCGGGCACCCAGCCCCACCCGCTCCAGCGCCTCAATGGCCCGCTGGCGGCGCAGGTCGCTGCGCACCCCCGAGTAAATCATCGGCAGCTCCACATTTTCGCGGGCGGTAAGCTGGGGCAACAGGTGAAACTGCTGAAACACAAAGCCAATTTTTTGGTTGCGAATGTGGGCCAGGGCATCGTCATCGAGGGTAGCCACATTCTGGCCATCAAAAAAATATTCCCCCGCCGTCGGCCGATCGAGGCAGCCGATCATGTTCATAGCGGTCGATTTACCCGAGCCCGACGGCCCCATAATGGCGCAGTATTCGCCAGAACCAATCGCCAGATCCACATTCCACAGCGCCCGCACCTCGGTGTTGCCCGAGCCATAGACCTTCTGCAACCGGCGAAATTCGATCAGGGGATTGGGCATG
>DATIVG010000150.1:0-22335 GCA_035466075.1 Nodosilinea sp.
ACGCCGGGGCTGACCACCAGCAGGTTGGTGCGGCTGTCGGGCACAAAGCTGTAGTCGAGCAGCACCGTAATGCCCTCCTGGCGCAGGTGCTCCTGCTGGGCCGCCAGGGCCGAAGACGAGCCGCGATCGCTGAGCACCACCGTCCAGCCGTCGCGGTGCAGCAGCCGCGCCGCCGCCACCCCTGACTTGCCAAGACCAATCACATGGGCATTTTTCATGGCATCGCTATCCCTTGACGATGGCCCCAAAATCGCCCAGCACCAGGGCGTGGTTGCGCAGCAGGCCCAGCAGGTTGAGCCGGTTTTGCCGCACCGCCGGGTCGTCGGCCATCACCAGCACGCTGTCGGGCCCATCAAAAAAGCCGCTCACCACCGGCACCACCTGCTCTAGCCCGGCCACCAGCTGGTCGTAGTCGCGGCTGGCCTGGGCCGCCTGGCTTTGGGGCACCAGGCGCTGGAGCGCCGCCAGCAGGGCCTGCTCCGAGGCGGCCTCCAAGGCCGCCGGGTCAATCACTCCGGCCGGGTCGAGGGTGTGGGTGTCCAGGGTGCCCTGGGCGGCCAGGCGGGTGGCGCGGTTCACGGCTTCGTAGACCTTATCCATGCGGCCGCTGCGGCGCATGGTCTGCAAAAACAGGGCCCGGTCTTTGACGTCGAGGGGGTCGCTGAGGGCCCGTTCGCCCAGCACGGCGTTGACCAGGTCGTAGTCCACGGCCTGCTCGTCCTGCAGCAGGGTTTGGATCCGCTGTAAGAAGAAATCATGGAGCTGGGTCTGGAGCGCTTCGGGGGCGTTGACGCTCAACGCCGGATCCTGGGCAAAGTCCTGCACGACGGTATCCAGCAGGCGGGCCAGGTTCAAGGGCAGCCCCGCCGCCCAGATGATGTTTAACACCGCGTTGGCGGCCCGCCGCAGGGCAAAGGGGTCAGAGGAGCCGGTGGGAAGTTGACCAATGCTGAAGATGCCCACCAGGGTGTCGAGGCGGTCGGCAATGCCCACCACCTGGCCCGCCAGGGTCTGGGGCAGCCGGTCCTGGGCACCGCGGGGCAGGTAGTGCTCGGCAATGGCGGTGGCCACCGCCTCCGGTTCGCCGCTGTGCAGGGCATACTTTTGCCCCATCACCCCCTGCAGCTCCGGGAATTCGCCCACCATTTGGGTCACCAGGTCGGCCTTGCACAGGTAGGCGGCGCGGCGAATGTGCTGGCGCGGCTGGGCCCCCAGGTTGAGCTGGTCACAGAGGTGGTCGGCCACCGCGCCAATGCGCTTGACCTTGGCCGCCATCGACCCCAGGCGCTCCTCAAAGGTGACGGTTTCGAGCTTGGCCACAAAGGCATCCAGGGGCTGGGCCCGGTCGGCATCAAAGAAAAACTTGCCGTCGGAGAGCCGGGCTCGAATCACCCGAGCGTTGCCCTCGGCGATGATCTGATCCTTGGCGGGGTCGCCGTTGGAGATGGTGACAAAGTAGGGCATCAGCGCCAGCCCCTCGGCGCTTTGCTTGATCGGAAAGTAGCGCTGGTGGCTTTCCATCTCGATGATCGCCACCTCCGGCGGCAGATCGAGAAACTCGCTGTCAAATTTTCCCACCACGGCGGTGGGCCACTCCACCAGGTTGGTGACCTCGTCGAGCAGGGCGGGCGACAGCATGGGCACGCCCCCCAGGGCCTTGGCGGACTCCTCCACCTGACGCTGAATCAGCAGGCGGCGGGCGGCGGGGTCAATTTCGACCGCGGCGCTGCGCAGGGCTTCGACGTAGTCCTGGGCGCGGCGGAGGGAGACCGGGGCGGGGTGCAGCACCCGGTGCCCCTGGGAGGTGCGATCGCTACTACACACCAGCGAACCATTCTCTAGGCTCAGGGGCAGCACCTCGCTGTCGAGCAGGGCTACCAGCCAGCGAATCGGGCGCGGAAACCGCAGATCGCCGTCGCCCCACCGCATAAATCGCTTGCCCTCTAGCCCCAAAATCCACTGGGGAATCAGCTCCGTCAAAATTGCCGCTGCGGCCCGCCCCGGAATCTGCTGGTTAACAAACACAAACGCGCCCTTTTCGGTGTCGCGCACCTCCAGCGCCGACACCTCCACGCCCCGAGATTTGGCAAACCCCAGGGCCGCCGGAGTCGGCTGGCCGTCTTTGAAGGCGGCCTGGGCGGGCGGCCCCTTCACCTCTTCCTGGCGATCGGGCTGGCGGCTGGGCAACCCGTCGAGGATCACCGCCAGGCGCCGGGGTGTCCCGTAGAAGCGCACCGCCTCGGGGACCAGGGCCTGCTCCGTCAGCTCCGCTGGAATCCGGGTTTGCCACTGGTGGAGGGCATCGCTAACAAAACTGGCGGGCAGTTCTTCGGTGCCAACTTCCAGCAAAAATGTCGCCATAAAAAAATGTGTGAGTTAGACATGATAGTGGCCTGGGGCGAGGCTGTTACCGCTGGGCCGGGGCCAGCCTTGCCCGACCCGGTGGGGACTCGACTCAGCCGCCAAAAAATTGGCCTCCCCAGTCTATCAATCTTTTTGCTCGGGGCCGACGTATTGGTAGGTGGTTAGGTAGCCGTGGCCCTTCACCATCACCTGGCCCACCTGTTCAAAGGCGTAGCGGTGTTTGAGGCGGTGGTAGGTGGCCTCGGTGATCTGAATTTTGCCCGGCATGCCCCGCGACTCCATGCGGCTGGCAATGTTGACCGCATCGCCCCACAGGTCGTAGCTAAATTTTTTAATCCCGATCACCCCGGCCACCACCGGCCCGGTGTTGATGCCAATGCGCAGCTGAAACGCCTGCCCATCGGTGCGGACGATGCGGTTGGCCGCCGCCTGCATGGCCAGGGCCATTTCCATCACCGCTTCGGCGTGGTCGGGGCGGGGCAGGGGCAGACCCCCCACCACCATGTAGGCGTCACCAATGGTCTTGATTTTCTCCAGCTGGTACTGCTCGGCCATGCGGTCAAAGGCCGAGAAGATCTGGTTGAGCCAGTTCACCAGCTCCAGCGGGCTAATCTGAGCCGCCAGGGGGGTGAAATTGACAATGTCAGCAAACAGTATGGTGACATCGTCAAAGCGCTCGGCCAGAGACCCCTCCAGCTGCTTGAGCCGCTCGACCACTGCCCGCGGCAGAATGTTGAGCAGCAGCTGCTCCGACTTTTGCTGCTCCAGGCGCAGGGCCTGCTGGGCCTGCTCGCGCTCCTGCATTTCGAGCTGGAGCTGCTGGTTTTGGGCCTGCAACAGCTGGGCCTGACGGCGCAGCGCCTTTTGGAGGTCGGCCAGCAGGTTGGTGGCGCTGCCCGCCGACACCGCCCGCTGGGCCTGCTGCCGCAGCCGCCGCTGGAGCCGATGGGTGTTGATTTGAGCTTTGAGGCGGGCGGCGGCCTCTTCGACCCAAATACCGGAGTCAATGTAGTCCACCACGCCAAACTCAAAGGCCCGCAGCCGGCGGGCTAGAGCCTGGTCTTGGCCCACCACCACCACGGCAATTTGGCGGGTGCGGGGCCGTTTCTTCAGCCGGTGACACAGCCGCATGGCCGCCGTATCAAACTGATCGACCGCCAGCAAAATCAGGTCGGGGGGGGCGGCTTCGGCGGCGGCAATGGTGTCCTCTTCGCCGGTCACCTGCCGCACCTGATAGCCCTCCGCCCGCAGCGTATCCAATAACTCGGCCAGGGGCCCAAGGGGGCTGTCGGCCACTGGGGCCACTAAAATTACGCCTGGATCCGGCGAAGCATTGGTCATGAAACCCTGGAGCAAATAATGGCAGCCCCCGTCACCCTAGCGCTGATCCGGAGGCAGTGATCAGTCGCCCTGATAGCACCCTGGCCCAAGGGGGTGGCCTACTTTTTCCAGACTCTTGGGCCCCAGACTGTTGAGCCCTAGACTGTTGAGGCTAGACCACCCCGCCACTCCGGGGAGCGGCGGCATTGTGCCTCAGTTATAGCGCCCCCCAGACAATTCATGGTTGAATCGGAGGGAATCGGGCTAATCTCGTTGGTTGAAGGCCCTGGGTTTGACCGGGCCCTTTTGTCTTGACGGCGGCCCCGACCCAGGTTGTAGCGATGGCCACAGATGACAACCCGTTTCTAGCCCTGAAGGCCAGGCTGGTGGTGGCGGGGTTTTTGGTCATTTCCCTGGGCCTGGCCCTGGTGTTTGGTGTTTTGGGGGCGCTGGAATGGCTGCCCCTGTCGGGGGATGACCCGATTTTGGCGCCGATTCTCTACAGCCTGATTTTTTCTGGGCTGTGTCTGTCGCTGCTGCTGGTGGCGCGGCGCACCCCGCTCAAGCTGGCGGCTCTGCTGGGCCCCTGGCCCGCCCATCTCGCCTGGGTACAGCTGCTGTGGCTGGTGGTGGGGGTATTTTTGTTTTCCCTGGGCGCGTTTCAGGTGTCGTACCTGGGGCTCTCGCTGGTGGCACCGGGGCTGGTGGAGGTCACTCTCCAGCAGTCGTTGGTGGTCTCTGCCGACCAGGCGACGGTGCCGGGGCTCTACAACGCGCTGATGCTGTTTTCGGTGCTGGTGGTGGCGCCGATTACTGAGGAGTTTATTTTTCGCGGGCTGCTGCTGCACCGCTGGGGGGTGAAGTGGGGGGTGCGCCCGGCCATTGTGCTGACCTCGGTGCTGTTTGGGGTGCTGCACTCCAACCCGGTGGGGCTGTTCGTGTTTGGGGTGGTGATGTCGCTGCTGTACCTGAGCACGCGGTCGCTGCTGGTGCCGATGGTGGCCCACGCGATGAATAACGCGATCGCATCTGGAATCGAGGTGTTGACCGCCCAGCCGACCACGGCTGCCACCAATACCCTGGCTGAGCTGCGCTCCAGCTGGTGGCTGGGGGTGATCTGCCTGCTGGTGTCGGCCCCCTGGGTGCTGCGCTACGTGGCCTACCACTGGCCCCAGCGCCGCCCCCTGCTGCCCTACTTTGCCAACCAGAGTCGTCTGCCCCTGGCTTGAGTGATCCCACCGAATCTGCTGGGCAACTGGCCGACGAATCGGGCCGGGGTTCCGTAATTCCCTCGAAGGCGATCGCGGCTAAACCAAAGAGAATGGGGTTAATTCTGAAGAACGCAGGCGGGCTTAGCCCTGACGGCTCACTTGGGGGCATTTGAACCTTGGGGCTGGTCTGCTTGAAACGCGTTCTTACAGGTAAATGTGTCTGACTCCCGGGGGCTTTCAGGGGTCAGGCACTTTTATTTTGGAGCGGTTCACTACGGTGGATAGCTCTGGTTGTGTGGTCCCAAGGCAGCGTCCTGTTCCCGGCTGGGGAGAGGACGCTGTCGTTTTGGGGGGTGAGCGGGGGTGGGGTGCGATCGCAGCACCTGGGATGTGCCGTAAAGTGGGCTATGGTAAATCCCGCCCGCTGCCCTGGAGACGCCGTTGCCCAAGCTAAATCGCGCCCAACCGCCCCTGGCCTTCATTCCCCCCCGCTACAAGCCCTGGGTGGTGCAGGGCTGCTACATCGTGCTGCCCATCATGCTGCGGCTGCGGCTGCGCCCCTGGCTCCCGGCCGGGATCTGGCCCGTCACCTGCGACAACCCCGAGGTGCTGGCCGACAGCTTTCGCCAGTTTCAGGCGGGCAAAATTCGGCTGATTATGGCCTTTCGCCACAGCCAGGTCGATGACCCCATCTGCCTGTCGTACCTGTTTTCGCGGCTGGTACCCCGCGCCGCCCGCCGGGGGGGCTTTAGCCTGCGGCGCCCCATACACAGCTTTTTTATGTACGACCGGGGCATGCCCCTGTGGGCGGGGCGATGGCTGGGCTGGTTTTTTGCCGCCATTGGCGGCATTCCGGTGCACCGGGGTCGCCGCCTCGACCTCAAGGCCCTCAAGGCCGTGCGCGAGCACATTAGGAACGCCCCGCTGCCGGTCACCATCGCCCCCGAGGGGGCCACCAACGGCCACGGCGAGCTCCTCAGCGACCTGGAGCCCGGTACCGCCCAGCTGGCCTTTTGGGCGGTCGAAGATCTGCAAAAAGCGGGCCGCCCCGAGCAGGTGCAGCTGCTGCCCGTGGGCCTGCGGTACCTCTACCCCCGCCCCGACTGGGCCGCCCTCAACCGGCTGCTGGCCCAGCTGGAGGCCGACTGCGGCCTGCCGGTGCAGCGCTTTGCCGACCCCGCCGCCCAGCCGGCCCAAGCCTACTACCCCCGACTGCTCAGCCTGGGCCTGCATCTGCTCAGCCGCATGGAGCAGTTTTACCAGCGCTTTTACGGGGTTACCCCAGCCGAGATTGCGGCCGAAACTCGGGACGACCCGGCGGCCATTGCCCAGCGCCTCAGCCAGACCCTAGACGGAGCCCTGGCGGTGGGCGAACGGTTTTTTGGCCTGCCCAGCACCGGCAGCTCGGTCACCCGCTGCCGCCGCCTGGAGGAAGCGGGCTGGGCCTACATCTACCGCGAAGATATCGCCGCCCTGGGACAGCTCTCGGCGGTAGATCGCGGGCTGGCCGACTGGGTCGCCCAGGAGGCGACCCTGCACATGCGCCACATGCGCCTGGCGGAGAGTTTTGTCTCGGTCACCGGCCACTACGTAAAAGACAAGCCCAGCTTCGAGCGCTTTGCCGAAACCAGCCTGATTCTGTTTGACCTGGTGGAGCGGATCAAGGGAACGCGGGTGCCCAAACGGCCCCAGCTGGGGGTGCGCCAGGCGGTGATTACCCTGGGAGAGCCGATGAACATTAGCGATCGCTGGCCCACCTACACCGAGTCGCGGCGCTCGGCTAAGGCCGCCGTGGAGACCCTGACCACCGATATTCAAACCGCCCTGGAGGCGCTGATTTTAGCCAGCGAGCCCCCAGTAAATTAAATCGGCGGCGGGCGGCGGCTAGGGGCCCTAGCCCGTTTTGGCCAGGGCGTAGGCGGCGTACAGAATCGTGGCTGACAGCGCCAGCTTGAGCCAAAACCCCAGGCTATCCCAGGCAAAGCCCTGGCCCAGCCACCAGACCCACAGCCCGGCCAGGGCCAACAAATGTCTGTCATGCCAATGCCCCGCAGACCGCTGCAGAGCAGGCCCACCGGCCAGTCCCAACAGCTGCGGTCATTGCGCAGTTGGCCGACCTGGTCTAGATCAAAGCGCTCTTGCCAGGGGTAGTCGCGGGGCAGCACGCTGCCCGCCAGGTAAATGCGGCCAAACTGCATGGCGGGCACCCGCTTGAGGCTTTCTCCCAAACTATAGGTGCCGTTGCTGTGCCCAATAAAGTGAAACTTTGCCTCGGGATTGAGGGCCAACCGATAGCTGTACTTGTCTTGTAGCCACCGAATATTTTGCCGTCGCAGCCACGGGAAGAAAAAGTTGAAGGCCGAAAAATAGCCGTAGGTCGATCGCAGGGGAGATGACAGCGGTGGGGCCTTGAGTATGTCGATCTGCTGGCGGGCTGACCGCAATGCCTAAAAAATTCTTTATGCTGGGGCCGGTGGTGGTGAGCGGCGGGCTCTGCCAAGGGGCTCGGGTGCAGGTGTTAGAGTAGAGGGTCTGACGATTTTGCTGCTGACGGCTAGGAGTGGGAGTTTGGGGATGGAGTTGCAGGCGATCGCACAATCTTTGGTGGAGGCCGGCCGCTTTTTGGCCAGCCAGGGCTGGGCACCGGCCACCAGCGGCAACTACTCGGCCCGCCTGGCCGATGGCTCGGTGGCAATTACGGTGTCGGGGCGGGACAAGGGCCTGCTGACCCTGGACGACATTATGGTGGTGGATGGGCAGGGGCTTGCCCTGGGTGAGGGCAAGCGGTCGTCGGCGGAAACGCTGCTGCACACCAGCCTGTACCAGGCGTACCCGGAGGTGGGGGCCGTGCTGCACACCCACTCCATCGACGGGGTGAGTCTGTCGCGCTGGCTGCTGAGCCGGGGACAGGATCGGCTGGTGTTAACAAACTATGAATTGCTGAAGGCGCTGCCGGGAATTACCACCCATGATGGAGAGGTGACCATTCCGATTGTGGCCAACAGCCAGGATATGGTGAGTTTGAGCGCGGCGGTGCTGGCTCGGCTGGCGGCGGTGCCGACCCCGGTGGGCTATCTGATCGCGGGCCACGGCCTCTACGGGTGGGGGGCGACGGTAGCAGCGGCCCGCCAGGCGACGGAAGCCCTGGAGGTGCTGGTGAGCTGTGCTTTGCAGGCTGAGCTTTTAGAATCCCGGGCTTAGCGCTGGATTCGACCTAAATTCCCCAAATTCTCCAGACTCAAGGATATTCTCGACGCAGTTGTTCTCAACGTAATTCTCTCTCGACGTAATTCTCTACTAAGCCAAAGGAAACCGACTCGATGACCCTACTCCGTATCTTTAGCGACCGAGATGGTGGGACGCTGCTGGATGAGTACCGCGACGGGGATGCGATCGCAGCTGCCCTGCACAGCGCTGGCGTGCGGTTTGAGCAGTGGCAGACCCAGGCTCCACTGCCCGCCGATGCCGAACCCGAGGCGATCTTGACCGCCTACGCCAAAGACATCGACCGCCTCAAGCAGGAGAGCGGCTACGTCACCGCCGACGTGATTCGCATGCACCCCGAGCACCCCCAGCGGACGGAGCTGCGGCAGAAATTTCTGGAGGAGCACATCCATAAAGAGGATGAGGTGCGCTTTTTCGTCGAGGGGCAGGCGGTCTTTTACCTGCACCTGGGCGACCGGGTCTACGCCACCCTCTGCACCGCCGGTGACCTGATCGGCGTGCCTGCCAATACCCCCCACTGGTTTGACATGGGCGAGGCTCCTCAGTTTGCCGCCATTCGCCTGTTTTGCAACCCCGAGGGCTGGGTGGCCCACTTTACCGGCAGCCCGATCGCCAAAGGATTTCCGGATTACCATGCTTTTGTTTGATCAGCAGCCGATTGGGGCAATTGTGCTTGACATTGAGGGCACCACCACCGATATTGCCTTTGTCAAAAACACCCTGTTTCCCTACGCGGAGGAGCGGCTGGCGGCCTTCATGACCGACCTGGCCCCCACCGCCGAGGGGCAGGCGATTTTGGCCCAGGTGCGCGCCGAGGTGGGCGACCCCGACCTGCCTGAGGCGGGCTGCATTGCCCAACTGCTGGCCTGGGCCCAGGCCGACCAAAAGGTCACCCCGCTCAAGGCGGTGCAGGGCATGATTTGGGAGGAGGGCTATCGCACCAAGGCCTACTACAGCCACCTGTACGAAGACGCCGCCGCCCAGATCCAGGAGTGGCACCGGCGGGGGGTACCCCTCTATATCTACTCGTCGGGCTCGATTGCGGCCCAAAAGCTGCTGTTTGCCCACACCATTGTCGGCGACCTCACCCCCTGCCTGAGCGGCTATTTTGACACCACCACCGGGCCAAAAGTAGAGGTGAGCTCTTACCGAGCCATTGCGAGTAGTCTGGACATGGCCGCCGCTGAGCTGCTGTTTTTGTCGGACTCCCCGGCGGAGCTGAGGGCGGCGCGGCAGGCGGGCTGGCAGGTGTGCGGGGTGCAGCGGCCCGGCACCCCCGACCTGGGGCCAGACCTGCCGGTGGTGAGCCGCTTTGTCGAGCTGCCCTTCACGTTTACGGCCTAGGGGCCGAAGCGGGCCGAACGGGCTGGTATCGGTTGCCTGGACGCGATCTAGGGGGCGAGTTCGCCCAGGATCTTGAACCGCATGTGGTTGACCGCCAGGTCGCCGAGGCGCACCTCCGGGCTGCCCTCGGGCAGCACCAGCTTTTCAAAGGAGACCTCCTTGCCCATTTCCACATGCCACCAGGGTAGCCCCATGAAAAAGCGGGTGGGGTAGGGGCCGCCCTCCTGCACATCGTCGGGGTTTGACTCCATGGGCACCCAGCCAAAGCCGGGAATGTAAAACTCAATCCACACGTGGTTGAAGTCGGGCTCGAGGTAGATGCCGGGCTGGTCGGCGTGGGCGGGGCATTTGTAGCGGCCGACGGTGCGGCAGGCGATGCCGTTGAGGCGCATCAGCGCCAGCAGCAGACCGACGTATTCGCCGCAGGAGCCGCGGCCCCGCTGGAGCACCACGTCGGGGGTTTCGATGGCGGGGGTGACGGCGTAGGAGAGCTTGTCGTAGACGTAGTTGCGAATGCGGAGCACCTGGCGCAGCAGGTTGGTTTCGGTGCCCACGCTCTCTCGGGCCGCCGCCTGAATCAGGGGGGTATCCATGGCCAGCTCGTCGTCGTCGATCAGGTAGCGGGGGCCGTACTCCTGGGGCAGGGGCGGGATGGACTCCAGCTGGCGAGGGGCGAGCTGGTACTTGATGCCGTAGATCTCCACCAGGGCTTTCCAGCCAAACAGGTGGCGCTGGTTGGGGTCGAGGCGGTCAAATTTGAAGCTGGCGATCCGATCGCCGTTTTGCTGCACTTCGGTGAAGGGCAGCCCCACCGGCTCCACCGATTTCACTCGCTGGCGGTCGGTGCTGGTGGGAAAGGCGATGCGCCATTCCACCTGCTCCAGGGGAAGGGCGTCTTCTAGGGTGTCGATTTCTTCGACGTAGGTCATCTCCACCAGGTAGCCGGTGGTGCGGCAGTAGTTGGCCTCTTTGTACCAGCGGTAGGTGAGGGGGTGAATGAGGGTGCGATCGCGCATCGTCAGCACGTAGGGCTCCTCACCGTTGGGATCCTCGCGCACGTAGGGCTCTTCGTTGGTGTAGGCCACCCACAGGCTGCCGCTCTCCGGGGTGGTGTGGGGCGGCACCGCCAGCCCCGTGGGGTTGGCAAAGGGGGTCAGCATCTTCACCACCAGCTCTCCGGTGGCCCGGTCGAGGCAGTAGACCGTCTGCTCCACCTGGTCGCACACCCACAGGTAGTCACCCCACACCGAGATATTTTCAAGGCCAATACCCGGCGTCGGAAACTGGGTAATCCGCTGGCCCGAGACCCGATCGGCCACCAGGATATAGCCCCCCTTCTTGCAGCTCACGTAGAGGGTGTTTTCCCACACCGCCACCCCGTCGGCGGGGTAGGGCAGGGTGAGCACCGGCACCGGCAAAATATCGTCGAGGCGGGTGGCATACACCGTGTGGTCGCGGCAAAACCACAGCTGGTCTTGCCAGCAGGCCAGCCCCGTCGCCCCGTAAAACGCCTCAGCATTTTGAGCGTTGAGAATTTCCAGCTGGCCGGTGGCGGGGTCAAGGCGCAGCAGATATCCCCGAAAGGGATCCACCGCCAGCAGGTGATCCCCCTGGATAGCCAGGCCGTAGAGGGCCTTAACCCCAATCGGCTGAAGAAACGAAACGGCACTCGCCGCAGACGGAGGCGAAGACAGCAGCGCAAAAGATTCAGGCATAACCAGCGGGGCAACCCAGAACGAAGAGGATCAGCAGGCGGCGACCCCGCCCACTAAGGTCATATCCTAGGGGACTGGAGCCGTAAAAAGTGTAGTTTTCCTAGCCCCCCGCTGGAAATCCGGCTAGAACAGGGCCGATCGGGTAACCAACAGCCTGGCCGGGGAGCAGCGCGCCTGCCGCCGATAGACACCGCGGACGGTCTACTCCCATGCCTCAGGCCGTGGCCCTCTACCCCTCGCCGTCCTGGTGCAGTTGGTGCTCAACGGTGCTGATCGCCGCGTTGAGGGCGGCCAGACGGGCTTCCAGCGAATCGCGCCAGGATTTCATCATCTCCAGCTTGTAGCGCTGGTACTGGCGACGCGACTCGGCCGACGGGGGGGCACAGAAAGGGAAAAACATAGGGATTTGGGGGTATGGGGATAGGGGCGTCACCAGCTTCCGCCGGGCGACCTCTTGAATCTAGCTCAGCCAGAGAAAGATCGCCGCTTGAGAAACGGGCACCACCAGTTCCAGCGGCCCATCATGCTCATGCTAGAGGGCACCAGCACGGCCCGAATCAGCGTTGAGTCGATGAATACCGAAATCGCAATGCCCAGCCCCAGCGCCTTGACAAAGATAATGCTGGTGAAGGCAAAGGAGCCGGTGACAATGATGGTCAGCAGCGCCGAGCTGGTGATAATGCGGCCGGTGCACTCTAGCCCTTCGACGATGGCCTCAGCGTTGTGGCCAGTGCGATCGTAGGCTTCTTTGATGCGGGCCAGCAAAAACACCTCGTAGTCCATGGAGAGGCCAAACAGCACGCAAAACAGCACGATGGGCAGCAAAATATCGAGATAGCCCACGGGGGTAAAGTCGAGGGCAGTTTGAAAGTTGCCCTGCTGAAAGATAAACACCAGCGCCCCAAACGACGCCCCGATCGACATCACGTTGAGAAAAATTGCCTTCAGGGGCATGACCACTGAGCCAAACATCACCGTCAGCGACATAAACGTGACCAGCATGATGGCGGCGATCGCGAAGGGTGCCAGCCGCACAATCACATCGATGGTGTCGATGCTCTTGGCGGTCTCGCCGCCGATGCTCAGGGTGAGCCCCGGCAGCGAGCGCTGCCGCAGGGCCCGCACCAGCGCCCGCGACTGGGGAGCGTTGCTGTCGGTGTTGCTGTTGATCGAAATCAGCGTGGTGTCGCCGCTGCTCAGCTGCGCCACCGCCGCCGCCACCGCCGGCAGCGGAATCTGCTCGGGAGCCTGGTAGAGCTGCTGGTAGGTGGCCAAATCAAAACTGGGGTCGAGGTTAAACAGGCTCTGCACGCTGGCCACGCGGTCGTCGGTGGCGAGGTCGGCCACCAGGTTGTAGAGGGTTTCGACGGTGGCGGGGGCGAGCACGCTGTCGCCGCTGGTGGTGGTGGCGGCCACCAAAATCGGGGCGGTGCGGCCCACGCTGAGGGCGGCCTCTAATACCTCTACCCCCTGGCGGGCCTGGGCGGTGGCGGGCAGTACCCGCACGTCGCCGACGCCCCACTCGGCCTGCCAAAAGGGCGACATCAGCACCAAAATAATGGCGACAACAGCTGCGATCGCAACCACCCGGTAGCGAATCACCCGGCGGGAAAAGGGCCCCCAAAAGCCGCCCCCGTCTCTGGGGGTAAACACTCGCCAGCGGTTGATCTGATGGCCCAGCACCCCCAGCAGGGCTGGCACCAGCGTCAGGGCGGCCAGCACCGACATCAAAATTACCAGCGACCCGGCCACCCCCAGCGATCGCAGCAGCACCACCGGAAACAGCAGCAGACTCAGCAGCCCAATGCAGGTGGTCAACCCCGAGTAAAACACTGCCTCTCCGGCGGTGTGCATGGTTTCGACCACCGCCTCCGGCACCGAGCGCTGGGCCAGCTCCTCGCGAAAGCGGCTGACCATCACCAGGGTGAAGTCGATCCCCACCCCCAGACCCAGCATGGTGGTCAGGGTGACGGCAAAAATAGACACCTCCGAAACCTGGGCAATGGCGTAGATCAGCCCGCTGGTCACCGTTACGGTGGCTACCGCCATGGCCACCGGCAGCAGCGCCGCCACCACCGAGCCAAAAATAAATACCAGCGCCACCAGGGTGAGGGGCAGCGATAGGGCCTCGGCCCGCACCAGATCGGCTTTGCTAATTTCCTGGGCTTCGTAGTCCACCACGGCCTTGCCGGTCAGGTAGCTGGTCACCCCCGCCGGGGTCTGCTCGTCGAGCAGGGTGAGCAGGTCGGCAATGGCGGCATTCGTTTCTCCACCGGTCACATTGAGGCTGACCAGGCGATAGTCCACGTTGCCCTCCTCCACCCCCAGCGCCGCCGGGCTCACCGACTCCACCGCCGGTAGTGCCCCCAGCTGGTTAAACAGGGGCTGCACATCGGGGCGGTCGCTCCCCTCGGCATAGGCCAGCACTACCGTGAGAGCGTCGGCATCGATGCCCAGGCGATCGGCGAGCAAGATGTCGGTCTGGGCGGCTTCCCCGGCCTCGTAGGTGGTGCCGGTGCCGTGCAAAACCTGGTCGAGGCGCGGCGCAAACAGCCCCCCCAGCACCAGCAGCCCCGCCCACATCACCAAAATTAGCACCCGATATCGATAGGCCAACCGCCCAATGGTGGCAAATAGAGAGGGCCGGGACGGTGGCTCAACCTGCTGATGGCGCACGGGTTTCTCCTGTGGGGTGACAATAGGGGCAAGGGCGGCAGCGGCCCGACTGAGGGAGATCTATCCCCGCTCGCGGTTCAGCTGCGTGAACGACTGGCTGCACGGGATCGGGCGCTGTTGAGGTCTCCACCAGCGTCGCCGGGCTCTATCGGTACGATTCAAGCCTGATCCTGGATGACGCCCAGGCCTAAAGATTCCCTAGCCTGGCGCTGCTGAGCCATCCTACAGTGTTTTTCGTCGTTAGGCTTGGTGCTGTCGGGGTGGGCACATCGCCGCGCTACCCCAAATCATTTGGCCCCGGACTGGAGGTGAGGGGTCTAGCCAAGGGGGCGGGGCCTCCCCGGGCCAAAGTTACTTTTGACGGTCAAAGGTGCATGATAGCGATGGTCGCTGCGGCGGCTGAGGCCTGAATGTTCGTTGCTTTTAATACATTTTTAGTCAAAAACCTATGTGGACATTTTTATTAGGCGCACTGGCCGTGGGGGCGCTCTCGGTGAGCGGACTGGTCAGCCTCACCCCCTGGCTGGGCCCGCTGACCCTGACGTTGCCAGCACCGTTAGATCCTGCTGTAGCTGATCCCGCTGTAGCCGCTGATCCTGTAGCCGATCCTGCTGTAGCGCCCGCCAGCGCCTTCACCCCCGAGTCGGCCACCACCCTGGTACATCTGTTTGAATGGACCTGGGCCGACATTGCCACCGAGTGTGAGACCTATCTGGGTCCCAACGGCTACCGGGCGGTGCAGATTTCGCCGCCCCAGGAGCATGTGGTGCTGCCCGATCGCGGTTATCCCTGGTGGCAGCGCTACCAGCCAATCAGCTATCGGCTGGAGAGCCGCAGCGGCAGCCGGGCCGAGCTGCAAGCCATGATCGATCGCTGCCGCCAGGCCGGGGTGGCCATCTACGCCGATGCGGTGATCAACCACATGGCCGGGTTCGAGAGCGGCGTGGGCAGCGCGGGCAGCCGGTTTTCCAAGTATGAGTACGCTGGCCTGTACAGCGCCGCCGACTTTAACGACTGCCGCCAGCCCGTCACCGACTACGGCAATGCTGAAAATGTCACCCAGTGCGAGCTGGTGGGCCTGGCTGACCTCGACACCGGCTCCGAGAGCGTGCAGGCCACCCTGGTAGGCTACCTGGGCGACCTGGTGGAGATGGGGGTGGCGGGCTTTCGCATCGATGCGGCCAAGCACATTCGCAATCAAGAGCTGGGGCAAATTTTAGATCAGCTGCGCGATCGCTACCCCACCCCGCTCTACATCTACCAGGAGGTGATCGACCCCGGCACCGAGGCGATTCGCAAGCAGGACTACTACGACAACGGCAACGTGCTCGACTTCAAGTATGGCCGCTTTGTCAGCGAGGCTTTTTTGGGCACCGATGGCCAAAGTCTGGCTAACCTGGAAACCCTGGGCGAAGGCTGGGGGCTAGCCCCTTCTGATCAGGCGGTTGTGTTTATCGACAATCACGACAAGCAGCGGGGCCACGGCGGCGGCGGCAACTATCTTACCTACCACAGCGGCGATCTCTACGGGTTGGCCAATGTGTTTATGCTGGCCTTTCCCTACGGCAAGCCCCAGGTGATGTCGAGCTTTGCCTTTGACGATGCAGACCAGGGGCCGCCTGCCTACGCCGACGGCACCACCCGCCCGGTCTACCAAAACGGGGCGGCGGCCTGCTTTGGCGAGTGGGTCTGTGAGCACCGCTGGCCTGCGATCGCAGGTATGGTGGGCTTCCGCAATGCCACCCAGGCGACCCCCACGGTGACCGACTGGTGGAGCAACGGCGCCAACCAAATCGCCTTTGGCCGGGGCCACCTGGGGTTCGTCGCTATCAACCGCGAGGCCGAGCCGCTCACCCGCACCTTTCAAACCCAGCTGCCCCAGGGGCGCTACTGCAACGTCGTCGAGGGCGGGCTGACCCTGGCGGGCACCGCCTGCGCCAACGACGCCCGGGTGGTGCTGGTCAACCGGGCCGGGCAGTTGACCGCCACCCTGCCGCCCATGACCGCGCTGGCCATCCACGGGGAAGCGCAGCTGGCCCGCTAGGGCTCACAACAGGGACTTGACCAGGTACTGGGGCGACTCGCGGTAGCCCTGGCGGTGGTAAAACCCGTGGGCTCGCACCCGGCGGCTGTGGCAGTGAACTTCGATGCGATCGCACCCCCTGGCCTGGGCCAAACCACAGGCCGCCGCCTCCAGGGCCGCCCCCACCCCCTGGCCCCGCGCCGCCGCCGCCACGCAAAAATAGCTAATCCGGCAAAAGTCCCCGGCCAGGGCCAGCTGAGGAATCATGTAGAGGGCTATGACCCCGACGACCCGCTGGTTGGCCACCGCCACCAGCACGGCGGCATTGGGGTCGGCCCGCTGCCGCTCCAGGCTCTGGGCCATAAATGCCAACGAGTCAATGGGGTAGCCCAAGGCCGTCAACAGCGCCGCCACCGCCGCCGCATCCGACTCTTCGGCCAATCTGATCTGCACCATGCCTCCCCCTAGGCTCCCTTAGGCCGCCCTAGGCCATCCCGTGCGGTCGCCTACTCGGCGTCTGGGGCGGGTTTTTTGGTGCGATAAAACGCCTTGATCGCAAAGCGCACCAGCAAAATAAAAAACGCCAGCACCACCACAAACACCGCAATGGGGGCGACCAGGGCCAGCACTGAAACTGCGATCGCACCCACCAATTCGATGCCCGCAATAATCAAATTTGTCGCGCCGCCGGTGGTGGCCGTTGACACCAGCCGCGTCAGTCCGTTGAGGCCCTTGACGGTGGCAGCGGCCCCGCCCCCGGCCACCACGGCCACCGTCCACTGGGCAAAGGGGTCGAGCTGGTTGGCCGCAATTGCCATCAGCAGGGTGCCCGCCACCGCAGCGATGGGCAGCGCCACCGTATCGATCACCGTGTCGAGCCAGGGAATGCTGTAGGCCAAAATTTCCACCCCCACCGCAATGGAGAGGCCGATAAAGGCGGTGCTGCTGCCCAGCCAGTTCATGCTGTCAACCAGTTCCAGGGGGCCAAACAGAGCCGCTGCGCTCAGCACCCAAAAGGGCACGACCACCCGAAACCCGGCAGCCACCCCCAGCCCCAGCCCCAGGCCAATGCTTTCCAACAGTTGCCAATCCATCAGTCGCCCGTCCATGCCAGTTTCCTCACCGGTGATCTGTGAATGGCCCGTGAATGCTTGAGAATGGCCTATTAATGCCCAGCCTGTCTCTCCCTGACCAGCCCACGCTTAGGCTAAGAGCCTTGGCCTAAGAATAGCCCCAGGGCCGCACCCCATCAACCCCAGACCGGAGGCACGGGGCTACCAGGGCAGCCCGGTGCCATCCCAGCTGAAGAATTCGCCGCTGTCGGCGGGGGTGAGGCCATCCATCACCGCCATCAGCTGCGCCACCGTGCGCTCCACCGTAAACAATTTCTCCGGCGGCACCCCCCGCTGAAACGGTTCTGACAGGCGGGTATCGGTGGTGCCGGGGTGCAGCAGCACCAGGGTGGTCTGGGGGCTGCGCCGCGCGTACTCCAGCGCGGCGGTCTTGATCAGCATGTTGAGGGCAGCCTTCGAGGCCCGGTAGCCGTACCAGCCGCCCAGGCGGTTGTCGCCAATGCTGCCGACCTTGGCCGAGATAGCCGCAAACAGGCTGGGCCGATCGTGCTTGAGCAGCGGCAGCAGGTGTTTGGCCAGCAGCGCCGCCCCCACCGCATTGGTCTGAAACGACCGTGTCAAGCTGGCGCTGGTCACCTGCCGCAGACTTTTCTCCGGCTGAAAGTCACCGTCGTGGAGTACCCCTACGCAGTACACCACCCGATGCAGCCGGGGGGTGCGGGTTTGGATGGCTGCGATCGCACCCTCGATCGTCTCCTCATCGGTCACATCCATCGGCACACAGGTGAGCTGGGGAAACTGCTCCGCCAGCTGCCACAGCCCCTGGGCAGACTCAGGCCGCCGGTAGGTGCCATACACCGTCCCAAAGCGTCCGTCCTTCAGCAGGGCCTGCACAAAGCCCAGGCCAATGCCCTGGCTGGCCCCCACCACCAGAGCTACCTGCTCTGGGGTATGTCCATCGGTCAGTTCAATGTCAGCATTAGCGGTCATAGCCACCCCGGCAATCAAGATTCACTGCGCACCCCCCAGCCGGTTGACCGCTAGGCTTCTAGCCGAAATTCCCGGGCCAGAATTCCCAGACCAGTATCCCCAGGCCAGCATCCCAAAATCGTCCACTACAATGGAGCAGCCGCAGACTAACCCACGGGTTAACCAGCGCCAGACAAAACTGCCACCCCAGGGATGTATCCATGCTCCGCTTTCAGCCCTTGGGCTTTATTCAGCAGGCCCTAGCCACCAACCTGGGGGTGATGGCCTATTACACCCATCAGGGTACCGATCAGGGCAATTCCCCAGACCCGTCCCCAGACTTGCCCCCGGACGTGTCATTGCCGTCGGTCAACCGCCCGGCCCTCGTATTCTTACACAGCCTGGGGGGCGGCTCCTCGGCCTTTGAATGGTCTAAGGTCTACGCCGCCTTTGGCACCACCCACCGCGTCATCGCCCCCGACCTGATCGGCTGGGGCCAATCGACCCACCCAGAGCGCACCTACCAGGTAGATGACTACTTCTACCAGATCACCCACCTGCTTGAGTCCCTCACCCAGCCCCCCACCCTGGTTGCCGCCACCTCCCTCACCGCCGGGGTCGTCATTCGCCTGGCTGGGCAGCGGCCCGACCTCTTCAAGGGGCTATTTCTGATCTCGCCCTCCGGCAACAGCGACTTTGGCCGCGATTACAGAGCCAGCCTGCCAGCGCTGCTGGCCAGTACCCCCGGCATCGACCGATTGCTCTACCAGCTGGGTGCCGCCAACGAGCTAGCGGTGCGTTCGTTTCTCTCCACCTTCCTATTTGCTGACCCCAGGCGCATTACCCCCGACATCGTGCAGGCCTACCTGGCCTGCACCCAGCAGCCCAACGCCGAATACGCCGCCCTGGCCTCTCTCACGGGTGCGATCAGCTTTGATCTGGCCCGCTACATCGATCAGCTGCAAACCCCCACCACCGTTGTGCTCGGGGCGGGCTCTCGCTTCTCGGCCCCTGCCATGGTCAAACGGCTGGCCAGCCTCAACCCCAAGGCGGTAGAGAAGGTAATTGAAATTCCCGACTCCGGGGTGATGCCCCACCTGGAGCATCCCGCCGTCGTCATCGACCTACTGCGGCAGTTTCTCGCCGCCCATGCCAGCTAGGCGGCAACCAGCGCCTAGTTGCGGGCCAGCCACTTTTGCCCGTTGAGCCGCCGCAGGGTAAAGAGAACCATCAGATCCAGCGTTATTTTGCGCTCGTCGCCCATAAACTGCTCAATGGTGCTGGGCTGAGAGCCCTGATCGGCAAAATAAAACAGCTTCGGGCTGGTGATGTCATCCTTGGTGAAGGCGATATTGAACTGACGGTTACCCCGCTGCCACTGCCCCTTGACCTGCCAGTAGGCCTCACCGTCGTTCACCCCAAACACGCCCAGCGGCCGCTGGTCGAGGCTGAGCTGAATATCCTCAATGCCCTTGCCCTTCAGCGCTGTTTCCAGGTTGGGCAAGAAGTGCTGCTCGATAAATTCGGCAAAGGGCTTATCTTCGAGCGCCGGGGGCTTTTCTTTCTTTGCCGCTTTGGGGGCCGCCTTGGGGGCCCCCAAAGCGGCCTCGCCAGCCGCCGGGGGCTTTTCCTTCTTCGCCGCCTTTGCCTCTGCCGCCGGGGCAGCCTCTACCGGGGGAGTTTTGTCGTCAGCCATAGTTGCATCAGCCGGTTTTTCGTCAGCCATACCCAGGAAAACCTAAAACAGCAGCGGGAGCCAGCGCCAAAAGCATGGGCCCGACCCCCAGTTTGTTCTTTCCCATAGTAGGGGAAACGCTTCTAAAACGCATGGCCCCTAGAAAAAACGGCCCCAAAAAACGGCCCCGACAATACTGCCGGGGCCGCTATTGATATCCCTGCTGCTGCTTCACCGTGGCGGCTCTAGCCCTGGGGTGCCAGGTGCAGCATGTCCTTCCGAATGGTGGCCACATCCCCTGAAGCCCCGTTGCTGTGGCGAATGCCCACCGCCTCTAGGTCGCTCTCAACCATGAGATGCACCAGTTCTTGGAAGGTTACGCTCGGCTCCCAGCCCAGGGCCTGACGCGCCTTGGTGGAGTCACCAATCAGCAAATCTACTTCGGTGGGGCGCAGGTAGCGGGGGTCAAATTCTACGTAGTCGTGCCAGTCCAGGTTGACATGCTCAAAGGCAATATCTAAAAACTCCCGAATCGAGTGGGTCTCGTTGGTGGCCACTACGTAGTCGTCGGGCTGATCCTGCTGGAGCATCAGCCACATGGCGCGCACGTAGTCCTTGGCGTAGCCCCAGTCGCGCTTGGAATCCAGGTTGCCCAGGTAGAGCTTTTTCTGCTGCCCTCCCACAATGCGGGCCACCGCGCGGGTGATCTTGCGGGTGACAAAGGTTTCTCCACGGCGAGGCGACTCGTGGTTAAACAAAATGCCGTTGCAGGCAAACAGATCGTAGGATTCCCGATAGTTAATGGTCTGCCAGTGGGCAAAGACTTTGGCACAGGCGTAGGGGCTGCGCGGGTAGAAGGGGGTTGTTTCGGTTTGGGGAATTTCCTGCACCTTGCCAAACATTTCTGAGGAGCCAGCCTGGTAAAACCGCACCTCTAGGCCGGTGCGCTGCTGGTAGTCTCGGATGGCTTCTAAAATGCGCAGCGTGCCCATGCCCACCGCATCGGCGGTGTATTCCGGTGAGTCGAAGCTGACCCGCACGTGGGATTGAGCCCCCAGGTTGTAGACTTCGTGCGGCTGCACCTGCTCTAGAATGCGGCGCAGCATGGTGCCGTCGGTGAGATCGCCGTAGTGCAAAAAGAGCCGAGCCGCTTCGCTGTGGGGGTCGACATAGATATGGTCAATGCGGTCGGTGTTGAAGGTCGAGGTGCGGCGAATAATGCCGTGGACTTCGTAGCCTTTATCTAAAAGTAACTCTGCTAAATAAGATCCATCCTGACCGGTAATGCCAGTGATTAGGGCTCGTTTAGGTTGGCTCATAGGGGGTTAATTCTCGTACGGCAGTGCTTGGCGGGCCAAGCGCATGGAATCAGTATGTCCACTTAGACTACCCAATTTGGTGCCTAAACGGTTCAGTTGGCGTTGGCAAGATACCCCCGCCCCAGGAAGGGAACCTCCACCACTGTGGCGCTGACGCCCCCGACCGTGACGCTCAGCCCGGCCCCACCGGCCTTGGTGCGCAGGTAGCCCAGCCCCATGGGGCCGCTGGGCAGGTCTACGCAGCTGGTGATGAGACCCACTTTTTCATTGCCCCCTTGTTCATCGCCCACTGAGATGATCGCGCCGGGCTCGACCGGGCCGCTGAGCTGAAGACCCCACAGCTGTTGTTTGACCCCCTGGTAGGTGTTGAGCCGGGCGATGGTTTCTTGGCCGATGTAGCACCCTTTGTCAAAGGAGATCATGGGCCACAGGCCTGCTTCGAGGGGGTTGTAGTCGTCGGTGAGCTCAGCCCCAGGGCTGGGGCGCCCCTGCTGCACCCGCAGCTGCTGCCAGAGGTGTTCGCCGGCGGGGAGGGCTCCCGCTGTGGTCAGGAGTTGCCACACCTCGGCGGCGGTGGCCGCAGGCACCAGAAGACTGTAGCCGCCCAGGGCGAGGCCGCTGCCTGCGGCCAGCCGCAGGGTCAGACCGTTGATGTCTACGGTCTGGTGATGGCCGTCGGGTAGCTGGGGGTCAATCTCCAGCCCCAGGGTGGTGAGCAGGGGGAGGGCCTGGGGGCCAACTAGGGAAAATAGGGCTACGTCGCCGGTGAGGTTTTTGAGGGAAACCTGATCGGCGGGGAAGATGTAGCGATCCATCCAGTCGATCAGTCGCTGGTCTTGGCCCGGGGAGACCAGCAGAATCAGGGAGTCTTCGGTAATGTACACCGTGGCCAGGTCAAGGGTTCTGGCTGTGGAGGTGACAAAGACGGTGTCGCAGCCCTCTCCGGGCTGGCGTTGGGTAAAGGTGTTGGTGGTCTGATTGTGGATAAAGCGGGTGCGATCGCACCCCCTCATCTCAATTACGCCCCAGTGGCTGCGATCGATCAGCACGGCCCCTGTCGTAGTCGCCTCCAGCGCCGCAGCGGCATCGCCAAACCCCAGCGGAACGCCCTCTGCGGTAAAGCTAGCGCCCTGGGCCTGCTGTAAATCCTGTAGCGCTGGCATGGTGTAGATCTCCTGATTACGGGATATTGGCTTTGGTGGGCTGGCTCTGGCCCTATTTTAGGCTGAGGACCGCAGGGTTAAAAAAACAGCCATTAACAAAAGAGGGGCGCTCCCACCGGGAGCGCCCCTCTTCTCAATCAGAACCTATCAATCGATGGGGTAGCCGCTAGGACTAGCCGATGATTTCAGGTGCCTCAGCCGTGGCCAGGTCGAGGGGGAAGTTGTGAGCATTGCGCTCGTGCATCACTTCCATACCCA
>DATIVG010000151.1:0-20021 GCA_035466075.1 Nodosilinea sp.
GAGGTGTTTAACCACAAGCACTACGCCGAAAAAGGCATCGACCTCAAGCGCGGCGTCGATTTTTAGGTTTCGCTAGGGGGTACTAGGCCACCTCGCCGCCCCTAGCAGCAGTTCAAGGTCGTCTACAAAACCGTCTAAAAAACCCGCCTAAAAATGCTGAAACCCCTGGTTAAATTCCAGGGTAGTAGAAAACCCGGCTCCCTGGAGCTCAACCCCAGCGGCGGCGGTGGTCTCCCCCACAATGGCCGCCCCAGCGCCCAGCCGCTCACTCAGAGTGGTGGCCAGGGGCCAGGGCATACAGAGCACCAGCTCAAAATCTTCGCCGCCGTAGAGGCACCAGTCGATCGCCTGCTCGGCCCCCACCCAGGCCGCCAGGGCGGGATCGATGGGCAGCGCCGCCGCCGTCAGCCGGGCCCCTACGTCGCTGGCCCGACATAGGTGCAGCACCGCATTGGCCAGCCCGTCGCTGGAGTCCATGGCCGCTACCGCAGCGACCTCCTCGGCGCTACCCAAGACTTCCCCCAGGGCGGCGACGGCATCGAGTCGGGGCTGGGGCCGCTGGTGGGCCATCACCCAGCGATCGCCATCGCCCGCGGCCACCTCAGCTCGCCGCTCGGGGTGCTGCAGCAGCTCTAGCCCCGCCCGCGACAGCCCGTGGGGGCCAGTCACCACAATCGCCTGCCCCGGCTGGGCCCGGTGGCGATACAGCACCCGCTGGGGGTCAACACTACCCAGGGCGGTAATCGCCACACTTGTGAGGTCGGCCCGGCAGAGGTCGCCGCCCAGCACTTCGCCGCCCCAGCGGCTGAGGCAGGCCGCCATGCCCTCGTACAGGCCATCCACCCAGGCCACCGGCGTTTGCCCCGGCAGGCTGAGCCCCACGGTAATGCCCACCGGCGTCGCCCCCATGGCGGCCAGGTCAGAGAGGTTGGCGGCCACGGCCCGCCAGCCCACATCGGCGGGGGCGGTGGTGCGATCGCTAAAATGCACCCCCTCTACCAGCACATCGGTGGTGACAATCAAGCGCTGATCTGGGGGCAGAGCCACCACCGCCCCGTCGTCACCCACCCGATCGCCAGGGCAGTAGCGAAACAGTCGCTGCAGCAGCCCCAGTTCCCCCAGAGCGGCAATGGTTTGGGGTTCGTCTATGGGGCGTACCTCCACAGGGATTTGTCCAAGGGGTGTTTGTCCAATCAACTAGGTGGGCTGCACCAGATTTTCGCCCCCGGCAATCACCCGAATCGACTCAATCCGATCGCCCTGGGTGAGCTGGTCGAGCACCTCTTTGTTGTCCACCACATAGCCAAACACGGCGTAGCGACCGTCCAGCAGGTTGAGCCCCGCTGGCGTCATCTCAGCCTCAAACAAAAAGAAGAAGAACTGTGAGGAAGCCCCGTTGGGGTCATCGTTGGGGCGAGCCATGCCCAGGGTGCCAAAGGCCGAAAAGGGCAGCACCGGCTCGTCTAAAAAGCGCCCGATCTCCTCCAGCGTGGTGCCGTAGACCGGGGTTTCGTCGCCCTTGACCAAAATCTCTAGCGGCACTGCCCGGTAGGCCTTGGTTTTGGGGTCAATAAACCCATCCTCGGGCCCCGCCGGGTCACCGGCCTGGAGCACGTAGTTATCTTCGGCGCGAATAAACTCCATGCCGTCGTAGAACCCCCGCTGCACCAGGTCGATGAAATTACCCCCCGTCACCGGGGCGCTGTAGCCATCGATCACCGCCTGCATGGTGCCCTTGTTGGTCTTGACCTCCACGGTGGCGCGGCCCCGCAGCTGGGGCAGCTGGGCGTACTCCTCCGGCACCTCGAAGGGCATGCCGGTCACCATCAGCTCTTCAATGCGGCTGACATCGTCGAGCATGGCCGCCCGCTTCAGCCACACGGTTTCGCGATCGCGCAGGTCCACCGCCTCCCGCAGGGGCAGCAGCTGGGCCTGAAGATCGTCGAGGTAGGAGATGGCGGCGGCGCGCTTGCCGTCGGGTACCGCCGCCAGCATGGCCTCGCGGCCCCGCGCCAGGGTGCGCTCCACCTTCGTTAAGTCTTTGGCAATCGGGCCCCAGCGCTTGCTGCGCAGCCATTCAGACAGCCCCTCTAGGGTCTGCTGCACCGCCCGAATGTCGGGGTTGTCGATGGGCAGCGAGTAGCGCAGCAGGGCCCGGCCGTCGGTAATGGCGTTGCCGGGCGGCAGGTAGGCCACCAGGGGCCCGGCGGGGAGAGCCAGGGCCGGAGCCAGGCTGCCCAACCACAGGCCCACCGCCACCGCTACGCCCCAACCGAGCTGCCCTAGAGCGCTCCAGACTAACCCCAGCCGTTTCTTCATCACGCGCATGTCCTTGGCCATAACTCTCTATGCTTTGCTGCCACTGCGTTGTCGCCCGGTCTGCCGCCGCTGGCGGCCGCTGGCACCCGCCACGCCCCTACAATCTTGTCATACTCTGTAGCCCCTCTGGCCAAACCACTCCCCACACCAGGGCCAATTTTCAGCGCGGAATGCCCCCTTTTTGCGCTGGGTTTGGGGCCGGGGCGAGGGTTGGCGGTGGTTGGGGGTAAATCCCTGTGGCAAATGGCCACTGGGGGGTAAAATGAGGTGCCAAACTTAGACTGTCCACCGTAGCCAGCGCCATGATTTCCAGCAACGATTTTCGCACCGGTACTTCCATTGAGCTAGACGGCTCTGTCTGGCGCGTGGTGGAGTTTCTCCACGTTAAGCCGGGCAAGGGGTCAGCCTTTGTGCGCACCAAGCTCAAGAATGTCAAAACCGGCAATACCGTTGATAAGACCTTTCGAGCTGGCGAGACCGTGCCCCAGGCGGTAATCGAAAAGAAGGACATGCAGCACACCTACCGCGATGGCGAGGACCTGGTGTTCATGGACATGGAGACCTACGAGGAAGTGCGCCTCACCGCCGCTGAGATCGGCGACCAGGTGAAATACCTCAAGGAGGAAATGGCCGTCAGCGTGGTGAGCTGGAATGGTCAAATTTTAGAGGTGGAACTGCCTAACTCCATTGTGCTAGAAGTCACCCAGACCGATCCGGGGGTGAAGGGCGACACCGCCACTGGTGGCACCAAGCCGGCCATTCTCGAGACCGGGGCCCAGGTGATGGTGCCGCTGTTTATCTCGATTGGCGAACGCATTAAAGTGGACACCCGCACCGATGCCTACCTGGGGCGCGAGTAGACCGGGCCACCGCCAGGGCACCTCTGTAGCCCCCTCTGCTGCCCCCTACGATGGCCTACTAAATCGCATGAGATTGAATCGCATGAGACTGATGCCGTGGAACTAAGCGTTACCGACCTGAGAGATTTAGTCGCTGCTCTGAGCCAGAGTGACGTGGTTGAGCTTACCCTCAAAAGCTCGGACTTTGAGCTTACCCTACGCAAGCCGGGGGCCGTGACGGCAGCTCCCACCCTGCTGGCCGGGGAGGGCCAGGCTGTGGCTGCCCCCAGCCCTGCGCCGCCGCCGCTGGCCGAGCCCGCTCCGGCCACCCTCGCCGCCCCGGCCACGCCGCCGGGCCGCGGCAGCGATCTGGTGGCGATCAACTCGCCGATGGTGGGCACGTTCTATCGGTCACCGGCCCCCGATGAGCCGGCCTTTGTGGGGGTGGGCGATCGCATCGCCACGGGTCAGACCGTCTGTATCATCGAAGCGATGAAGCTGATGAATGAGCTGGAGGCCGAAGTCAGCGGCGAAATTGTCGAGATTTTGGCTGAGAATGCCCAGCCTGTGGAGTTTGGCCAAACTCTGATGCTCGTGCGTCCCGTCTGACCTTCTTGCCTAGAGCTGCCATGACCGTAGACCGCCGCCTGATTGTGCCCCTGGATGTACCCACGGCCGCTGCCGCCCTAGCGCTGGTGGAGGCCCTGCCCCAGGTGAGCTTTTGGAAGGTGGGGCTGGAGCTGTTTGTCAGCACGGGGCCGAGCCTGATTCAAGAGCTGAAGCAACGGCAGAAGCGGGTGTTTCTGGACCTCAAGTTTCACGATATTCCCAACACTATGGCGGGGGCCTGTGCGGCGGCGGGCCGCTGGGGGGTTGACCTGGTGACGGTGCATGCGGCGGCGGGTCAGGCCGCGCTGGTTGCCGCTGAGGCGGCGGCGCAGGCAGGGGCTCTCGCCGCCGGAGTCGAGCCACCGCTGCTGCTGGGGGTAACCCTGCTGACCAGCATTGCCCCCCAGACCCTGGCCTTTGAGCTAAAAATTCCGCTGGAGGCCAGTGACTATGCCCTGCAAATGGCGTTGCTGGTCCAGCAGAGCGGTCTGGGCGGCGCGGTTTGCTCGCCCCAGGAGGTCGGCCAGCTGCGGCGCTTTTTGCCCCCGGACTTTACCCTGGTGTGCCCCGGCGTGCGCCCCACCTGGGCGGGTAGCCAGGACCAGCGGCGCACGATGACCCCGGCCCAGGCTCTCCAGGCCGGTGCCACCTACCTGGTGATTGGCCGCCCGATTACCGCTGCCCCCGACCCTGCCGCCGCCTTTGAGCGCATCTGCGACGAATGCTCTGCGATCGCACCCTAGCCGCGCCCCTACTCTGCCTGGCGGTGCTGGGCGCTGCCCTGGCCCCGGGCTCCTGGGGGCTGGCCCAGGAGCGGGGTGTAACACCCCCCGCCAACCTGCGCCCCGGCGACCCCTGCTCGGGGGAGCTGCCGGTGCTGGTCACCCAGCTGCTCAGGGATTTGCCCAGCTACGCCAATCGGGTGGCCAGCCGCAGTCGGCCGAGGCCGGCGGGGGAGACCGAGGCCTTCACCAGCGTTTTGGTGGCCAGCGCCCCCGACTTTACCCCCATTGACCTGGCCAGTTTGACCCCAAGCGGGGGAGAGCCGTGGGCCGGACCCGACTCTGCGCTCCAGCAGGTGTTTTTTACTACCCTGGAGCGCCAGTACCGGGCGAACCGGGCGGTGTCTCTACAAAACCACCACTGGCTGTTTTTAGCGCAGTCCAGCGATGGCTGGCGCCTGGCCTTGCTCTACTCTAGTTTGGACATCTACCCCGCCCATCGCCGCGCCCCCACTCCGCCCCAGGAGAGCAGCGACGGCATCATTGGTCAGGCGGTAAGGCTCTGGCTGCGCGACTGTCGGGCGGGGGCGGTGCTGCCGCCAGCGCCCACGGACGATGCTGCTGCGGGTTCGACGGCTGGGCCGACCAGTCCGTAGAGGGTGTCGCGCTGGCGGGCCGGGCGACCCAGGGCTGCGATCGCACCCCGCAGCTCCGCCACCGTCATGCAGGTGCCCCCCTGGGCCCCGGCCATCGAGGTAATGTGCTCTTCCATCAGGGTGCCACCGATGTCGTTGCAGCCCCACCGCAGCGCCTCGGTGGCCCCGTCTAAGCCCAGCTTCACCCAGCTCGGCTGGTGGTTGACAATCCAGTTGCCCAGGTAAAGGCGGGCCACCGCCATCAGCAAAAGCGCGTCGGCCAGCACCGGCTGATCGCGCCCCACCCGGCGGCGCAGGGGCTTGGGGGCCTCCTGGCCCACAAAGGGCAGCACGATAAATTCTGTTATGGCCGCCCCATAGCCCGCCTCCAGCGAACGGCGCTGGAGCTGCCGCAGCTGCTCCAGGTGAGCGATCTGCTGGGCCGATGTTTCAATATGGCCCGACAGCAGCGTGCTGGTAGTCGGCAAGCCTACGCTGTGGGCCAGCCCCACAATCTCCAGCCAGGTAGCCGCGCTAATTTTTTCCGGGCAGAGCACCCGGCGTACGCTGTCATCCAGTACCTCCGCCGCCGTGCCGGGGAGCGACCCCACCCCGGCATCCCGCAGGGCCAGCAGCACATCGCGGTAGCTGAGCCCGTCCTGGCGGGCGATAAACTCCACCTCCTGGGGCGAAAATGCGTGCAGGTGGAGCGCCGGAAACGCCCCTTTAATCGAACCCACCAGGGTCAGGTAATACTGCAAAGCGCTGCCGTTGAGCTTAGCCTCAGGGTTCAGCCCGCCCTGCATGCAGATCTCCGTGGCCCCCAGGGCTACCGCCGCCGCCGCTTTTTCAACCATGGCGGCGCTGTCCAGCCAGTAGGCCCCGTCGCCGTCGCCATCGCGGCGAAAGGCGCAGAAGCCACAGTGCTGCTCACAGATATTGGTGAAATTGATATTGCGATTCACCACGTAGGTGACCGGATCGCCCACCTGCCGGTGCCGCAGGGTATCGGCCGCCTGGCGAATGGCCTCTATCGCCGCCGGGTCTCGCTGGGATAGCAGCGTCACCCCCTGGTCTGCGTTGAGGTCGTCGCCAGCCAGCGCCTGGGCCAAAATATCGGTAATACCGGGGTCAATTGCCATTGTTGCCATGGTTGCGTTCGCCATCTGTAGCCGTCGCCGTCAGGGGTAGAACATGGTGCATCGCCGTCTGTGGGCGATGGCCCTTAGTCAAGTTGCCACTTGAGGCTTCGCCATAGCTGAGCCATGGACGGTGGCCTAGGCCCTCGGCAAGCTGGCCAGACTTACATTATGAACGCTACGGCTCTTCCTCGCTGCGGGCAGCCCAGCCCCCTGCACAGCCAGCCAGGTTTCCCGGCTTTCCCACCGATTGGCGAATCTCACTGGCGGCCCAGCAGCCCCGCCCCAGCGACTCACCATAGGCCAACCACAGAGTCGCCACGGCTCCGCCCCTGGGCATTTCAAGCCGGTTGCGTTTACCGGGCTGCGTTTACCGGGCTGCTTCCTGCACCAGTGGCATTGGCCAGGGTCGCTGGCTCCAGCGCCGGAGCGGCCAGGTCTACCGTCTTCCCGGTAAATAGTCGGGCCAGGGTTTGCGCCTCTCGCCGGGCATCGTGGTCGCGAGCTACCCGCTCCGCGCCCCGGCGGCCCATCTCGCTGAGCTGCGCCGGGGCGCTGTGCAGGGCCGCCTCCATGGCGGTGACCAGCGAGTCCACAGAGCCGGGCACCACCAGCCAGCCGTTAACCCCTGTCTCTACCAGCTCAGGAATGCCCGCTATGGCTGTGGAGATCACCGGTCGCCCCAATGCCAACGCCTCCATAATCACCACCGGTAGGCCTTCGGCAAAGCTGGGCAACACCATGGCCCGAGCCCGCAGCAGGTGGGCTCTGACCTCCTGGTTGGAGGCCCAGCCGGTGATCACCACCTGGCGTTGCAGGCCGTAGGCTTCGATCAGTGCCTCAATGGGCGATCGCAGCTCGCCGTCGCCCACCAGCACCAGCTTCAGGGGCGAGCCTTGATCGGCAAGGCGCTTCACGGCTTCGAGCAGCAGCAGATGGCCCTTTTGCTCCGTCAGGCGACCCACGCAGACGAATACCGGCACATCGGGCACCGGCTGTACTGCCTCAGCCAAAAAGCTCTGGTCTACACCGCAGCGCACGATATGCACTTTGCCCCAGTCGGCTAGCTCCATCCACCGGTAGAGCTGGCTGCGGCCAAAGGAGCTAATGGCCACCACAAACTTGGCCTGCCGAAGCTTCTCCGGCAGGCCAATGGGATAAATTTTGTCAAATTCTTCGGGGCCGTGCACCGTAAAACTGTAGTGTGGGCCGCCCAGAGCCCTGCACAGCAGCACCACGGTGGTGGAGTTGGTGCCGAAATGGGCATGCACATGGTCAACCTCAGCCGTTTGCAACCAGCCCAGCAGCACACAGGCCTCTGCCAGATAGATCAGGTGGTAGAGCAAGCCCCGCTCGGCCTTTTGGCTCAGCTGCCAGGCCAGGGTGAGCCCCCTCACCAACGCCAGCGGCCGCCCCACCGCCACCCGCCCCAGGCCCACCGCCAGCCCCAGCAGGCCCTGGCCCAAAACCACCCGGGTTTTAGCGAGCTCGGCCTGGTCGTCGGCATCGACTAGCTCCTCGGCGCAGGAGCGAATCGAAAATCGATGTACCGTTAAGCCGCAGGCCTCAAGTCCCTGAATTTCGCGACGAATGAAGCTGTGGCTGACCTTGGGATACTGGTTGACCAGGTAGGCCACGGTGGTGGTACAAGACTGGGCAAGGGGCTCCGACATAGGGCGTTAATACTGCTTAATAAAAAACTATAAATCAGGCATCTACAAGCATCATTAGGCGATGGTAGTCAGCCAATTCTACTATTGGCTATGCTGGGGCAGCCCAACTTGCTCACCTCAGCCAAGCCCGTTTCCCCAGAGCTCTGGGGAAACGTAAGCCCGTGATGCTTAGGCTGCCCCTGGACTTGCCTTCATCACCGTATCGGCCTGTAGATTCTAAGCGCTTGGGAATGGGGAATGATTACTCAAAAATTCAGATCCCCCAGGAATGCCGTGAAGCTTCTGCGAACTGCCGTCGTTTTTAGAGATACCAAAGAACTGAGTCCCAAGGGCCAGGGCGGGCCCCGGCAGGAATGGAGCCCTATGTGCCGGGGCCCAAACTATTGGCGGGCAGGCTGCCTCTGGCTCAGCCTGGGCTGGCTGCTGCTGTCCCCGGGGGCCCTAGCCCAGGGGGCTCCGGTATCGGGGGCCCCGGCATCGGAGGCTCCAACTCTGCCCCTGGAAACCACCCAGCCGTTGAGCCCTGAGCCGGTTCGTCCCCGGCTGCCCGGTCGTCCTTTAGGGCCGACAGCGCCGCCAGAATCTGATTTTGAGGCCTATCGGCTGGGGCCGGGGGACAGCATTTTTGTCGGGGTGCAGCGCTTCCCGGATCTCAGCTTTCCGGCAACGCTGGATATTCAGGGCAATGTGGTGGTGCCCCTGGTCGGCACCCTCAACCTCACCGGGCTCACCCTGGGGCAGGCCCGCGACACCCTCTTTGAGCGCTACGACCAGTACGTCGTCAATCCTGATGTATCGGTGATTTTGACCGCCCAGCGGCCGGTGGAGGTGACCGTGGTGGGCGAAATACCCCGACCGGGGCTGTACCCGCTCCAGGCTCCCCAGCTGGCGGTGGCGCTGCTGACGGCGGGCGGGGCCACTACCGCCGCCGATCTGCGCCGGGTGCAGGTTGACCGGCCCCTGGCCGAGGGCGAAAGCCTGACCCGTACGGTGGATTTGTTTACCCCCCTGGTGGCAGGGACACCGCTGCCCCAGGTGCTGTTGCAGGATGGCGATGTGGTGACGGTGCCCCGCCTGGCCCCGGAGGATGCGGCGGGCTACGACCTGGACCTGGTGGCGACCTCTACCCTGGCCAAGCCGGAAATTACGGTGCGGCTGCTCAACCGGGCCGCCGGGGCGCGGGGGGGAGAGGCCCGCTTCGGGGCGATTAACCTGCGCAACGGCAGCCGCTTCTTAGATGCCCTGGCGGTGGCGGGGGTCAACCCCGACGTGGCGGCCTACAACCGCATTGCGGTGCTGCGGTTTAATGCCGAAACGGGCTCCGCCGACACGATTATGGTGGATGCGGTGGCGGCGGTAAACGGCGATCGGGCCCAGAATATTGCCCTACAGGAAAACGACATTATTGTGGTGGACCGCAACCTGTTGGCGCGGGTGACCTACGCTCTCAACAGCTTTACCCAGCCGTTTCGCGATGTGCTGGGCTTTTTACTGTTTTTTGATTCGCTGACCGGGGCCGCAGAGTCTCTGTTTGGGCCTTAGGATGTTGGCCCCCAGGATGTTGGCCCCCAGGATGTTGGCCCCCAGGATGTTGACCTTTAGGATGTTGGAGCTGAGGATGAGCGATGGTTTCTCCGGTAATTAAGCGCTATCTGCTGGCCCTCGACCGCTACAAGTGGCCCAGTTTGGCCAGCCTGCTGGGAATTTTGGGCATTTCGGCGGTGGTGGCTATGCAGCCTCCGGCTCCGCCTCAATACCGGGCGGAGGGGGTGCTGGTTCAAAATGCGCCAGTATTGGCCCTGACCGCCACCGGCACCGAGGTGCAGCAGCGGGGCCAGGGGATTATTTCGGAGCAGTTTTTGCTGGCCGATGTGCTGCTCCAGCAGGTTTCCCAGGAGCTAGAGCGGCGCGGCATGGCCATAGAGCCCGACGACCTGCGCTACCGCACGACGATTAAGCTGGAGGGCATCGAGGGAGATCAGCCCCAGGTGCAGCGGGTGACCGTCACCTTCCGAGGAGCCGATGAGGAGCAGACCCAGGCGGCCCTGAGCCTGATGTTTGAGGCCATGGTGGAGCTGAGCCGGGTGACCAACCGGGCCCGGCTGCGGGCGATTATTACCGCCCTTGACGAGCGGTTGCCCGCGGTGGAGGCCGATCTGCGGGCGGCGGAGCAGGCGCTGGAGGCCTACGATCGCTCTGAGGGCCCGGCGATCCAGGCGGCGCTGGACGGCAGTCTGCTGGGGGCGATATCGGGGGGCCAGCAGCAGCAGCGCCAAAATCAGATTGCGCTGGCGGGGCTGGATTCGCAGATTCAGAGTCTACAGCGGCAGCTGGGGCTGTCGCCGGGGCAGGCGCTGACGGCTTCGGCCCTGAGCGCTGATCCGATTATTGCCCAGCTGCGATCGCAGATCCTCGAGACCGAAACCCAGATCGAGCTGCTGTCGCCCACCCTGCGGGCCTCCCACCCCACCATGGTGGATCTGCGCCAAAACCTGGCGGCCTACAATACTCTGCTGGCCGGGCGGGCCCAGGAGGTCATTGGCGGCCAAGATCTAGCCGCCCTGCCCAGCGTCAGCGAGGTGCGGCAAAACAGCACCCTCGACCCGGCCCGAGCCGCCCTGGCCAACCAGCTCGTTACCCTCAGTGCCGAGCGGGCGGCCCTGGCCAGCCAGCAGCAGGTGCTCAACCAGGCAGACGGCCAGCTGCGCCAGCAGTACGCCGGACTGCCCAACAAACAGCTCGAGCGCAACCGCCTGGCTCAGCAGGTCGCCCTCAACCAGGCCCTCTACGACCAGATCCAGGCCAAGCGCATCGACGCCGAAGCCGCCGAGGCCGAAACCGTCAGCAGCCTCACCGTGGCGGAGCCGCCCACCACCACCGTGCAGTCTGAGCCACCGCCCAACCCCATCGCGGTGATGGCGGTGGGGGGCCTGCTGGGGGTGGTGGCCGCCGGGGCGATCGTCTTTCTGCTCGACATGCTCGACAGCACCGCCCGCACCCCAGAAGACCTCCAGGGTATTTTTCAAGACCAGGACGTGCCGGTGCTGGGGGTGGTGCCAGCCCTGGCGGCCTCCTCCGCCCAGGGCTGGCCCATGCTCTACCAGCCCCACAGCCCCGATCTGGAGATTTACGAGCGGCTGCGCAGCAGCCTGCGCCGGGCGGCCAGCCTGTCGGAGGCGGGCGCAGCTCCACGGGTGGTGCTGATCGTCAGCGGCCAGGCGGGGGAGGGCAAAACCACCAGCGCCTTTAACCTGGGCATTGCGGCGGCGCGGGCGGGGCGGCGCACCCTGGTGATCGAAGCCGATCTGCGTCAGCCCTCCTGTGGGTCGCGCCTGGGGGTCACCCTCGACCCGCAGGCCAAAACCGAGCCCCTCCACTACTACGCCGGGCGTCAGCAGGAGCCGATTCAGCTGGTGCCCTGGGTCGAAAACCTGTACCTGGCCCCCAGCCCCGGCCCCCAGCCCCACCCGGCCGCCATTCTAGAGTCGAGCGAGATGGGGCAGTTTTTGACCGATGCCCGGGCCCGTTTTGACCTGGTGCTGATCGATGCCCCGCCCCTGGGGCGCAGTAACGACGGGCTGCTGCTGGGGGCGGCCAGCGACGGGCTGCTGCTGGTGACCCGCCCCGGCTACACCGACAAGGCCGTGCTGGAGGCCCTGCTAGAACAGCTGCTGGAAAGCGAGGAGCTGCCGCTGCTGGGGGCGATCGTCAACGCGGCTGACGGCGCGGTGAGCCCCCCGGCCACCCCTGGGGTAGCCGCGGCCCCAGAGCCAGCGCCGCTGATTCGCGCCATCGACTTTTAGCCGGGGGAGCCCATAGGGTAGGATCGTAGGCTGTAGCGTCTAGGAATGTTTGGGAGCAATCGCTTGCCTACTCTGGGAGTAAATATTGATCACATCGCCACGGTGCGCCAGGCTCGCCGCACCGTAGAACCCGACCCGGTGGCGGCGGCGGTGCTGGCGGAGCTGGCCGGGGCCGACGGCATCACCGTACATCTGCGCGAAGATCGCCGCCACATGCAGGATCGCGACGTGCGCCTGCTGCGGCAGACCGTGCGCACCCACCTCAACCTGGAGATGGCCGCCACCGACGAAATGGTCGCCATTGCCCTCGATATCAGGCCCGACTACGTCACCCTGGTGCCCGAGCGGCGCGAAGAGGTGACCACCGAAGGCGGCCTGGACGTGGCGGGTCAGCTGGAGCGCCTGAAGGCCGTCGTTGGCACCCTGCAAGGGGCAAGTATTCCGGTCAGTTTATTTATTGATGCGGCGGCCGACCAGATCGACGCCTCGGCGCACACCGGGGCGCGGTTTATTGAGCTGCACACCGGCCCCTACGCCGAGGCCCAAAGCGAAGATGACTGCCGCCGCGAGCTCGACATTCTGGCCCAGGGCACGGCCACCGCTCTGAGCCTGGGGCTGCGGGTCAATGCGGGCCACGGCCTCACCTACTGGAACACGGCCCCAGTGGCTCGTATTGCCGGGATGGAAGAGCTCAACATTGGCCACAGCATCATTAGCCGCGCGGTTTTAGTCGGCCTGGAGCGCGCCGTGCGGGAGATGAAAGCGCTCGTTCAAGGCGGGTAAGCGGGCGGGGCGGGAGAAGAGAAGTTTTGAGTTTTGAATTCACGCTCCCACCTTTGCGCTTGCCCTGCTCTGTAAAGCCTGATTCTGCCGGTATGGCGCTCAATTCTGCCCAGACATTCACTAACAACCCTTCATTCAGGAGATCTCCCCATGACCACGTACTACTACGCCGTTGCCAGCCAAAAATTTTTGCTGGAAGAGGAACCCCTCGAAGAGGTGCTGAAGGAGCGCCGCCGCCACTACCAGGAGCAGGAGCAGGAGGTCAACTTTTGGCTGGTCAAGGCACCGGCCTTTTTGGACGCGCCCGAGTTGGCGGCGGTAAAGGCCCAGTGCCCGCAGCCCGCGGTGGCTCTGGTGTCTACCAGTAAGCAGTTTGTCACCTGGGTGAAGCTGCGGTTTGAGTATGTGGCCACTGGGGAATTTGAGGCGCCTTCGGCCACCATTCCCGACCCTCTGGCCTCCCTGGAAGGGGTGGCATCCTGAGTCCGGCGGGCTGACTCAGCCCCGGAGGCTGGGACAAAACTGGGGCTAAAACTAGAAATCTCTGCCCCGCGATCGGTGGTTTAGGCTAGAATCGCTGGCAGATTACGGCAGCAAAGGAAGCGATGGCACAGGGTTTGGTAAGGGGTTTGGCAAGGGGTTTGGTGCAGGGCAGCAGGACGCGGGGATCGATTTTGGCAGGTTATTTTTTGCGATCGCAGGTAGTTTCCCTGGGGTTGCTGCTGGCCCCGCTGGCGGGGCTGGGGCAGCCGGTGCAGGCCCAGTTTCCGCCCTGCCCACCCCCCGCCGCCAACGAGTATCTGCTGCTGGTGCGCAGCACCACCGAGGCCGAGCGCACCCGCGTGCAAAATCTGCTGCCCTCCAACAGCACCGTGATGACCTGTGACTACCTCAGCGACACGGTGGTGCGGGCGGGCGGCTTCACCAACCTGGAAAACGCCAACGCCTGGGCCCAATACATGACCGAGGTGGAGGGCTTTCAGGCCTTTGTAGCGCGTCCGGCCACCGCCGCCGCCCAGCCCTCGCCCCCGGCGACCACCCCCGCCACTCCGCCAGCGACGCCCACCGCCAGCGGCACCCCGGCCTCCCCCGCGCCGGGCAACGGCGGCCCGGCCAGCAATGCCCCGGCCACCGAGAGCCCGGCGGCCCCGGCTCCGGCCACCGAAGGCCCGACCACCACCGCCTATTCACCCCAGCCCCTGGGCGCGGGGTTTGCGGTGCTGGTTGACTACCAGTACCAGCCCGAGTCGGCCATTGCCATTCAGCGTCAGATTGGTCAGGCGGTGGGGCTGGCGGTGCACCGTCAGCGCTCCTATCTGCTGATTGCCCACAGCCCCAGCGTCGAGGGGGCGGCCTCTACCCTCACGGTGCTCTCCACCCTCAATATTCCGGGCTTCATTGTCGATAGTCAGGAGGTGGTCATGCTCACCCCGGCGGTTGCCGTCACGGCCCCCTAGGGCAGCGTCAACGGCAGAAATGAGGGTTCTCGTCGGTTGGGTGAAACGCAGGGTCACCCAACCGCTGCCTTTAGTAGGCGGGCCCTGCCAGGCAGGAAATCATGGCTCCCAGGGCCGATCCGGCGATCACCTGGAAGGGGGTGTGGCCCAGCAGTTCCTTGAGGCGGTCTTCGCGCAGCTCGGGCTTTTCTTGAAATAGCTCGTCGATAATTTGGTTGAGCACCTTAGCCTGCTTGCCCGCCGCCTGGCGCACCCCAGCGGCGTCGTACATGACGATGATGGAAAACACCAGGGTGGCCGCAAAAACGGGGCTGGCCCAGCCCAGGGTCTGCCCTATGCCGCCCGCCAGGGCCGTCACCAGAGCCGAGTGGGCGCTGGGCATGCCGCCGGTTTCGACCATGACCCGCAGGTTGAGCTTGCGGTGGCGGATCAGCTCGATGATGGCCTTGAGCCCCTGGGCCGTAAAAGAGGCCACCAGAGCCACAATCAGCACGTGGTTGTTGAGAATGTCGCTAAAACTATCCATCGGCTCAGGCAAACCTCAGTAGGTACGGGCAACAATATAATCTGCGATCGCAAGTAGCGGTTGGTTCAGCTCCCCAAACCCGGCCAGGCTCTCCTTGGCGGCGGCAATCAGCTGATCGGCCTGGCGGCGCGACTCTTCGAGGCCCCACAGGCTGGGGTAGGTGACCTTTTGAGCGGTGATGTCTTTGCCCACCGACTTGCCCAGGGTTTCGGGGGTCGAGGTGATGTCGAGAATGTCATCGACAATTTGAAAGGCCAGCCCAATGCGCTGGGCGTACTGGCGCAGGTGGTCAATCTCGGTTTCGTCGGCCCCGGCCAGCATCGCCCCGGCGGTCACCGAAATCTCCAGCAGCGCCGCCGTCTTGTGGTTGTGGATGTAGGTCAGGGTGTCGAGGCTGACATCGGGGTTGCCCTCGCTGGCCAGATCGACAATTTGGCCACCCACCAGCCCTTCGCCGCCGACGGCCTTGCCCAGCCCGGCAATCACCCGCAGCACCCGCTCGGGGGAAGCGCCGTGGGTCTGGGTAGCGACATACTCAAAGGCGTAGGTGAGCAGGGCATCCCCCGCCAAAATGGCCACATCTTCGCCGTAGACCTTGTGGTTGGTCAGGCGGCCCCGGCGGTAGTCGTCGTTGTCCATGGCCGGCAGGTCGTCGTGGATCAGCGACATGGTGTGGATCATCTCCAGGGCGCAGGCGGTGGGCAGCGCCACCGCTACCTCGCCCCCCACCAGTTCGCAGCTGGCCAGGCAGAGAATGGGCCGCAGACGCTTGCCCCCGGCCAGCAGCGAGTAGCGCATCGCCTCGTAGAGGGTCTCGGGGTAGCGCAGGGCCACCGCCTGGTCCAGGGCGGCCTCCACGGTGGGCCGGCGCTCCGCCAGGTAGGCCTCCAGGTCAAACTGGCCAGCGGAGGAGGGTCTGGAATCGAGGGAGTTGGTGGGCACCATGGCGGCAACAGACAGAAAAACGGTAAACAGAAATGTAGAAGAAGCTGCCGCTAGAGGCGCTGGCGGTAGCTGGTCACGGTGTTCTCCAGCAGCATGGCTACGGTCATGGGGCCGACGCCCCCCGGCACCGGGGTAATGGCTCCCGCCACGGGCTCCACCGAGGCAAAATCGACGTCGCCCACCAGCCGAGCGCCGCCGTCCGGGCGCTCCACCCGGTTGATGCCGACATCAATCACCACGCTGCCGGGCTTGACATCGGCGGCGGTGATCATGCCGGGACGGCCCACTGCCGCCACTAGAATATCAGCTTGCCGCATCAGCGCGGGCAAATTGGCGGTGCGGGAATGGGCCAGGGTGACGGTGGCGTCGGCATCTACCAGCATCAGGGCCATGGGTTTGCCCACCAAAATACTGCGGCCCACCACCAGGGCGTTGGCCCCCACCAGGTTGATATTGGCGGCCTCCAGCAGGCGCATGACGCCGTAGGGGGTGCAGCTGCGCAGACCCGGCTCGCCCCGCACCAGCCGCCCCAGGTTGACCGGGTGCAGGCCGTCGGCGTCTTTGTCGGGGTCGATGGCGTTGAGCAGGGCTACCGCATCGAGGTGGGCGGGCAGGGGCAGCTGCACCAAAATGCCGTCTACCCTGGGGTCGGCGTTGAGCCGGTCAATGGCGGCGGCCACCTCGGCCTGGGTGGCGGTGGCGGGCAGGTGCAGGCCGTAGGAGGCGATGCCCACCTGCCCGCAGGCCCGCTCTTTGTTGCGCACGTAGGCGGCGCTGGCGGGGTTGTCGCCCACCATGATCACCGCCAGCCCCGGCGGGCGCTGGCCCTGGGCGGTGAGCAGCTGAATCTCGTGGGCCAGGGTGGATTGAACGTGCTGTGCCAGGGCTTTGCCGTCGAGCAGTTGGGTCATGGCCGGGGTGCGCTAACCTGTATCTCGGGAAGGGTTGTGGTCGGTCGCCCAAGCCAAGCTGGCCCAGGTCGAGGATTCGACGCTTTCCCAGTGTCTCAGATTTTGCTCCTGCGAGGGGGTGCGATCGCACCCCAATGCCCTAAAAAGCACCTATGGCTTCTCTCTCCCACCGATGTACCCACCTCAGCGTGGTTGGCCTGGCCGTGGTGGCCGTGACCAGCTGCGGCGCCAGCGTCGATGCCACCGTGGGCTACGGGCTGCGCGACCAGCTCAGCACCTGGCCCGGCCTGGCCTGGCTCGACCCCGTTACCCCGATCGCCGAAATCGGCCAGAGCCGCCGCTCAGCGGTGTATCTGGCGGGCACCGTCGAGCGCCAGCTGCCCCTGGTGGGCCAGGGCCTCTACAAACTGGTTGACGACTCCGGCGCAGTCTGGGTGCTGAGCCCCGCCCCGGCACCGCCGGTGGGTAGCCCCGTCACCCTGCGGGCCACCATCCAGTACGAGCAGATTTTGCTGCGGGGCCAAGACATCGGTGGGTACTACGCCGAAGAACTGGAGCGCCTGCCCAATCCATAACCCAATTCCCAAACCCAATCCCTAATTTTGGCCGGGGCGATCCTGGCTCTGACCCCGCCACCCGCCGGAAACCGGCCAGGAAATTTCCAGAATCGCCCAATAGCCCTCTTGCGCCGTTGTGGGGGCGTGGAAAATGGTAGTCTCTTAGAAATGCTGTGTATAGTCTTTCACACTGGTAGGAGAGGATTAGGGTAAATGAAACAACTGGTTGGCCTACTCGTTGCGCTGGCAGTGCTGTTTGGTTGGGTCAGTAGCCCGGCGATGGCACAGCCCACCTCTGGCCCCGTCTTTGGGGCAGATCTGCTGAGCGCCCCCTTCGAGGCCACGGCCTGGCTAGCAGAAGCGTCTTCAGAAAACGCGGTCGATGCCAAACTCAAGACCGAGTACGGCGCCAAGCTCGACCTCAACAACGCTAACGTACAGGGCTTTAGAAAATTTCCTGGGCTGTATCCCACCCTGGCCCGCAAGATTCTGCTCAATGCCCCCTACGACAGCGTGGACGATGTGCTCGACCTGCCGGGGCTCAGCGAGCAGCAGGTTGAGATTCTGCGCGCCAACCTCGACAACTTCACCGTCACCGTGCCCGATTCTGCCTTCGTCGAGGGCGGAGACCGCTTTAACAACGGCGTTTACAAGTAGTAGCAAACCGCTGCTATCTGCTTAAATCGCTCCGTCTAGCAGCCCTGGTTGGTCAGGTTGGCCCAAGGCCAATACTGGTTAGCCAGGGTTTTTAGTACCCGGCCGTTAGCGCCGCTGACACCTCACCGTTGGCATCAATCCTTGGCATCATTCTTGGGAGTCGTCGTTGACCCAGCCTGATTTATCACCGCCTGCCCCATCTGCACCGCCTGAGGGCAGCTCCTTCGACGTTTTGGTCATTGGCGGGGGGGCCGCCGGGCTCTACGCGGCGCTGTCGATTCCGGAGCGATGGCGCATTGGCCTGGTGACCAAAGACACCCTGTCGATTTCCGCCAGTGACTGGGCCCAGGGCGGCATTGCCGCCGCCATCGGGGTAGACGATGCCGTGGCGCTGCACGTGGCCGACACCCTGGGGGCCGGGGCGGGGCTGTGCGACCCGCTGGCGGTTGAGCACCTGGTGACCCAGGCGGCCACCTGTATCGAGCGATTAGTGGAGCTAGGGGTGGCCTTTGACCGCACCGAAGGCCAACTGGCCATGACCCTGGAGGCGGCCCACTCCCGCCACCGGGTGCTCCACGCCGCCGACACCACCGGCCGAGCCATTGTCTCCATTTTGGCGGAGGCGGTGCTAAAGCGGCCCAACATTACGGTCTTTGAGAGCGCCTTTGCCCTCGACCTGTGGATGCAGGCGGGGCGGTGCCGGGGGGCGCTGGTGGCCCATCGGGGGGTGCTGGGCTGGCTGACGGCCCAGGCCACGGTGCTGGCCACGGGCGGCGGCGGTCAGGTCTACGCCCAGACCACCAACCCCGCCGCCAGCACCGGCGACGGGGTGGCCATGGCCTGGCGGGCCGGGGCCCAGCTGCGCGATCTAGAATTTGTGCAGTTTCACCCCACTTCGCTGGCCAAGGCAGGGGCGCCGCCCTTTTTGATCAGCGAGGCGGTGCGCGGGGAGGGAGCCCACCTGGTGGATGACCAGGGCTACCGCTTTGCCTACGACTACCACCCCGATGGCGAACTGGCCCCCCGCGACGTGGTCAGCCGGGCAATTTTTCACCACCTGCTCAAAACCGGGGGTCGCCAGGTCTGGCTCGACATGCGGCCTATTTCGCCCGAGCAGCTGCAGTATCGGTTTCCCAATATTTTGCGGGTGTGCCGCACCTGGGGTTGCGACCCGCTCACCGAGCCAGTGCCGGTTTCCCCCGCCGCCCACTACTGGATGGGGGGCATCACCACCGATCTGCGCAGCCAGACGACGATTGAAGGGCTCTATGCCGTGGGCGAAAATGCCAGCACCGGGGTGCACGGGGCCAACCGCCTGGCCAGCAACTCGCTGCTGGAATGTCTGGTCTACGGGGCGGAGTTGGCCAACCTGCCCCTGGAGGCCGATGGTGTCTCGCCCCAGGGGCAAGCTCCCACGGCGCTCCCCCTCGGTGCCGCGGCCCAGAACTGGGTGAAAGACCACGCCCACGATGCCCTGGCGGTGATGCAGGCGCAGCGATCGCAGCTCACCCAGCTGATGTGGGAGGCCGCCGCCATCAGCCGCAACCGGGAGGGTTTGGAGGGTGCGATCGCAGCCCTCCAGCGCCAGCGTACCGAGTGGCAACAGCACCCCCTCCAGGCGCTCCACACCCTGCCAACCGGGCAAACCTACCAGCTGCCCGAGGCCCTCAGCTGGCCCCTGGTGCGAGCCTGGGGTGAGCTGTGCAACCTCCACGACGTCGCCTGGCTGATTCTCCAGAGCGCCGCCTTTCGCACCGAGAGCCGGGGCGGGCACTTTCGCCAAGACTACCCCACCCCCGACCCCGCCTGGCAGGTGCATACGGTGGTAGAGGGCGATCGGTGGGAGCAGTCACCGCCCCTGGTGGATTAGATAGAGAGTGGGTCAGTTTTTGAGTTTTGAGTGCTTAGTTTTGAGTGCTTAGTTTTGAGTTTTTGGGATCTTGAAAGCATTCAAAATTCAAAACTTATAGCCGTAGACACCTGGGTTAGGACATCGAGAAACCTTAGAAACGTTCGAACGTTCAAACGTTCTTGGGGAAAGTGTCTTAACCGGACTGGCTACAGCTATAAAACTGGATCGTCATGCTATCCACTGCGCCGCCCGGGCTTAGCCCGCCTGCGCGGCTTTGCTCTTCCTCGCTGGCCCTGGCGCTTGCTCTGGCGTTTGGCCGCCGAGGAGAGCCAGTCGGCGGCGTAGTGGCTGAGGGCACCCAGTTCTAGGCCCACCAGCAGCGCCAGCCACCAGGGCCAGTAGGTCACCAGGGCCCAGCCCAGCCCCTCGACCAGCTCGCCCCAGCTCAGTTCAGTGCGCTGGGCCCCGTTGAGCAGATCGACGACAATTATGCCGCCCAGCCCCAGCCACAGCGACAGGTACAGCACCCGCACCACCGTGCCCACAATCGGCCCGTGCGACCAGCGCGATCGGTGGCGAATGCGGCCCCGGTAG
>DATIVG010000152.1:0-10391 GCA_035466075.1 Nodosilinea sp.
ATCATTGAAGAAAAGCTCTTGCTGGTGATCGAAGACTCGGTGACTAAGCCCGAGCAGCTGCTGGTTGACGACGGCCAAGCCGAGCTGGCAGAGCAAATTCGAGAAGACCTGACCACCGCCCTGCGCCCGCAGATCATCGAGCTGATCGAGACCGCCCTGGGCCGCGAGGTGGTCGATATCTTGACCGACGCCACCCTGGCCACCGGGCGCACCAGCGTTGTGATCATCCTCTCCGAGCCGCCGGAGTCGCGCCCCGCCGCCAAAAGCGCCTAGGGTTGGTGCTTTACCTCACCCTAGGCGCTGGGAGTCGCTGACATTCGGTACTGACTGGTGTCAGCCGCCCTAGGCCGCCGACCGGGGTGCCCCCAAAAAACTCTGAATCAAATACTCCAGCGGCTGAATCAGAAAGGGCTTGCTGATGTAGCCGTTAAACCCGGCGTCGAGAATTTTGTGGCGATCGGCGGGGCTGGCCAGGGCCGTCACCGCCACCACCGGAATGGCTTGGGTGCTGCCCTCGGCCCGCAGCTGCTGGATCAAGCTGTAGCCATCCACCTGGGGCAGATGAATATCCGACAAAATCAGGCTGGGCAACTGCTGCTGGGCTGCCGCCAGGGCCGCTAGCCCGTCGGATACAAAGCAGGCCCGGCAGGACAGCTGCTCTAATATATAGGCCATCAGCGTCAGGCTGTCGTCATCGTCGTCAACCACCAGCACCAGGGGCAGTGGGGGGCAAACAGCGGTGGCAGCGATGGGCGTGGGGGTTGAAGTCTGAACGACCACAGGAATGATTCTCCTTGTGAGGGCCATAAAAGCAGGTCTAGAAACCTAGAATCCTGCTGAGAAGGCATTCCGCCCGTGGTCGAAGGAGCACGTGTAGGGACTGGCTAGGAGATAACTCAGGTCTGCGATGAACCCTGGGCCTGAAACCACTGGGCAAAGGCTGGGGCAGAGCTACATAAAGCGCACCCTTCGGTAACATACCTTTAGGTTTGCTTAATATTTTGTCCATGCTAGCACAGGCTACGGGGAATGTAAGGCCGTGGGTTTGCAGACTTTAATTGCCCCTGGGCCAAGGAAAAATCTGGGGTGGGCCAGCGGTGGGAGAGTCGTGACCACAGCCACTGCGCTAGGGCTACGACGGTTCGGTCTGCCGCCGGTTCGCCACCGGCAGGTTTGCTAGACTGAGAGGGTTCTAACGGTATCGCCCCTTACCCGCCCCATTACGCCTCAAGGATTCTCTGGCATGACGGTTGCACCCCTACTGATGACCCCGCTGCTGACCACCAGCGATCTACTCCACAAAGACTTTTCAGCGCCGCGCGATCGCTTCGATGCCGCCTGGGAAGCTACCCTATCGACGCTGCTGGGGCTGGGCCGCGCCGCCGGGGCCGATTTCGTCGAATTTTTCCTCGAGCGCAATAGCTACATTAGCTGCCAGGCCGAAGATGACGCCATTACCAGTCTGTCGCCCCGCCTGGTGACCGGGGCTGGGGTGCGGGTGTTTTTGGGCAAGGCCGACTGCTACGTCAGCACCAACGACCTCACCTTCAACGGCCTCAAGGCCGCTCTCGACAAAGCCCTGGCCATTATGGGGCTGGCCCTGCCCGGCCCCAGCACCCGCCTGGCCGAAATCAACCTGGAGCTGCTGCGCGACTACGCCACCGCCAAGGGCAAAGACGGCTGGCTGGCCCAGTGCAGCTCGATGCGGGAGATGGGGGACGTGCTGCTGGCCGCCAACAGCGCCCTGGCTCAGTCGGCCACCCATGTGCAGTCGCGCCGGGCCGTCTATTTCCGCGACTGGCAGGAGGTGCTGGTGGCCGCCAGCGATGGCACCTTTGCCCGCGACATTCGCCTCACCCAGTCGGTGGGCTACAACCTGCTGTGCGCCGATGGTGAGCACCGCTCATCGATTGGCCAGCGGGCGGGCGACACCAGTAACCCCGCCTTTTTGCGCGAGTGGAACTACGCCACCGCCGCCGCCGATGTGGCTGAGTCGGCGGGCAAGATGCTCTATGCCGACTACGTGGAGTCGGGCAGCTACCCGGTGATTATGGCCAACAAGTTTGGCGGCGTGATCTTCCACGAAGCCTGCGGCCACCTGCTGGAGACCACCCAGATTGAGCGGGGTACGACGCCGTTTATCGACAAAAAGGGCCAAAAAATTGCCCACGAAAATCTCACCGCCTGGGATGAGGGGCTGTCGCCCGACGCCTTCGGCACCATTGATATGGACGATGAGGGCATGCCCGCCCAGCGCACCCTGCTGATCGAAAACGGCATTCTCAAGAATTTCATCAGCGATCGGGCGGGCTCGATGCGTACGGGCCACCCCCGCACCGGCAGCGGTCGTCGTCAGGGCTTTACCTACGCCGCCGCCAGCCGCATGCGCAATACCTACATTGCCCCCGGCGACTATTCTCTGGAGGAGCTGTTTGCCTCGGTGGAAAAGGGCATTTACTGCAAGCAGATGGGCGGCGGCAGCGTGGGGGCGACCGGCCAGTTTAACTTTGCGGTCTCCGAGGCCTACCTGATCGAAAACGGCCAGGTGACCAAGCCCCTCAAAGGCGCGACGCTGATCGGCGAAGCCACGGAAATCATGGACAAGATCTCCATGTGCTCCAACGACCTGGATCTGGCGGCGGGCTTTTGCGGCTCGATTAGCGGCAGCATCTACGTCACCGTGGGGCAGCCGCACCTGAAGGTGGACTCGATTACCGTCGGTGGTCGGTAGAAGCGAGGGAGGTAGGGAAGGTGGGGAGGCTAACCCGCCGCTGGCCACTCAACCACGACTCTGTTGAGAAATGACAGTTTCGAGACAGACTATGCCGCCCAGAAAACCCCTGGCGATTGCCGTTGTCTCTTCCTCTTCTCCATCCTCCCTATCTCCCCCACCCCATTACTCCCTATCTCCCCCACTCCATTACTTCCCTCCCCTCCTATGCCTACCATTCAAGACATCGCTACCTACGCTGAAACCAGTGCCAAGAAGCTCGGCATTGCCAAATACGATGTGTACGGGTCTTCCGTAGATGAGACCAGTGTGCAGGTCGATAAGGGCGACCCCAAGCAGGTGAAGGCCTCGAATCGCTCCAGCGTGATCGTGCGGGTGTGGAATGCCGATGGCAAGGTGGGGGTGACCTCCACCAGCGATGTGGACCCGCTGGGGATGGATCTGGCGCTAAAAATGGCCCAGGAGGCCAGTGAATTTGGGGTGGATGACCACATTCCTGACTTTAGCCCGGAGTCGGTGGCCCCGACCGCCGATGTGCAGGTGGAGACAGTGCCCGCGGCCCCGGTGGGCGATTTGATCAGCACGCTGGTGGATGTGGAGAAGCAGCTGCTGGGGGCGCACCCTGCGATCGCAAGTGTCCCCTACAACGGCCTGGCCCAGCGCAGCATCGAGCGCTTTTACCTCAACAGTGCCGGGGCCCTGCGCCACGAGGCCCGCTCCTACGCCTCGCTATACCTCTACAGCAAGACCGAGCAAGAGGGCCGCAAGCCCCGCTCCGCCGGGGCCATGCGGGTCAACCGCGGCCTGCCTCTACTCGACATCGAGGGGTGCCTCAAAGAAGCCACCGAAAAAACCATCAGCCACCTCGACTACGACAAAGTGGCCTCGGGCAAGTACCGGGTGGTGTTTTCCGGCGAGGCCTTTTTGAGCCTGCTGGGGGCCTTCTCCAACCTGTACAACGCCCAGAGCATTCTCGACAACCGCAGCCTGTCTACGGTGGATGCCCTGGGCACCGTGGTGGCCTCGCCCCTGCTGTCGGTGTACGACAACGCCCTGCACCCCGACAACGTCAGCGCCGAGACCTTTGATGGCGAAGGCACCCCCACCCGCCGGGTGCCGATCATCGAGCAGGGCGTGCTCACCCAGTTTCTGCACAGTGCCGGTACGGCCAAGCGCATGGGGGCCACCCCCACCGGCCACGCCAGCATTGGGGCCAAGGTCTCGGTGGGGCCCAGCTTTTACGAGGTGCTGCCCGGTGCCGCCGCCAACGGCGAGTTCACCCTAGAAACCGCTCAGAATGTGATCTTCATCGACGATCTGCAAGCCCTCCACGCCGGGGTCAACTCGCTCCAGGGTTCCTTCTCGCTGCCCTTCGACGGCTGGCTGGTCAACCAGGGCGAGCGCACCAGCATTGAGTCGGCCACCGTGGCGGGCGACTTCCGCGACCTGCTCAAGGCTATTGTCTACGTCGAGCCTGAGGTCGAGGTGACCCCCGGCGGTCTCTGCCCCCGCATTTGGGTAGATGCCCTGTCGATTACCGGCGAAGGCTAGACGGCCCAGGCCCCAGGCCCTGCCATCAATTCTGGCTCATACTAAATCCTGCTTGGTTACTCCCGATTCAGAAGGACGAATGCCCTAGAGCCTCTGGCTTGGCTGCGCCTACGCTCCTACAGTCTGTTCTGCTTGAAATCGGGGTCATGTGATTCGGATTTGACAGCATTTAGCGCTGCTGCGCCCGGCCCAAAAACAGGCCAGGGGTCGTAATGCTGCTTGTTGAGATGCCTGGGCTTTTTGTGGTCAATGGGTGGCAGCTCACTCAAGCCGCTGGCCCAAAAACTCCACCAGGCGAGTCACCTTGGCCGACAGATGCCGGTTGACTGGGTATAGCGCGTATATGCCAATGGCCGGGGGTGGGTAAGCGGTCAGCAGAGGGCGCAGGGTTGCCTGCTGCACATCGCTCTGCACGATAAAATCTGGCAGCATCACAATCCCCAGACCGGCCAGGGCCGCGGCCCGCAACACTTCGCCATTGTTACAGCACAGCGGCCCGTCAATGGTGACGGTGTGGGTCTCTTCGCCCACCAAGGTCCAGCTGTTGTCCTGGGCGCGGTGGCCGTAGTGCAGGCAGGCGTGGTGTTTGAGGTCTTCGGGATGGGTGGGGGTGCCGTGCCGTTGCAGGTAGGCGGGGGCGGCGCACAGCACCAGCGGGCAGGGAGCCAGGCGGTGGGCGATCAGCCCCGCACCGGGCGGCTCGGCGGCAATGCGCACGGTGACATCAAAGCCCTCCTCGATGGGGTCAATGCGGCGATCGTTGAGCACCAGCTCCACGTGCAGCTCGGGGTACTGAGCCATAAACTCCACCACCAATGGAGCCAGGTGCAGCGTGCCAAAGGTCATTGGCGCGTTGATGCGCAGGCTGCCGCGCGGCTCCTGGTGCAGGCGGGTGAGGGATAGCTCTGCCTCTTCGAGGTCGGCCAAAATGGCCAGGCAGCGGTCGTAGTAGGCCCGTCCGGCATCGGTGGGGGAGACCTTGCGGGTGGTGCGGTGCAAAAGCTGGGTTTGCAGGTGTTCTTCGAGATTGATCACCAGTTTGTTGACCGCTGAGCGGGAGAGCCCCATGCGCCGGGCGGCGGCGGCAAATCCCCCGGCTTCAACGACCTGGGCAAAAGCGCGCATGCTTTCGAGTTTGTCCATGGGTGGGGGTGGGGGAGTGATGGAGTGAGGGGGGGAGGGGGTGATGGAGTGATGGGGTGATGGGGTGGGGGAGTGGGGGAGATGGGGGAGATAGGGGGGATGGGGGAGGTAGTTATTGATTGTCTGCTTTGAGGCGACAATGTGTCAATTGGGTTGGGTATTGTCGTTTATATTGATTCAGTATATGCTTTGTTTATTCGGATGTTTCCCATTCATTGACGCTGGAGGTGTCTCTAATGATTACGGTTCGTCCTGCTAATGAGCGTGGTGCGGCTAACTTTGGCTGGCTCGACTCTCGCCACACCTTTTCCTTTGGCAACTACTACGATCCCAACCACATGGGCTTTGCCAGCCTGCGGGTGATCAACGAAGACAAGGTCACTCCCAGCGCGGGCTTTGGCACCCACGGACACCGGGATATGGAGATCGTGACCTACGTGCTGGATGGTGCCCTGGAGCACAAAGACAGTCTGGGCACGGGGTCGATCATTCGCCCTGGGGATGTGCAGCGCATGTCGGCGGGCACGGGCATTCGCCACAGTGAGTTCAATGCCTCCGCGACCGACCCGGTGCATTTCTTGCAGATCTGGATTTTGCCTGAGGTGGAGGGGCTAGCCCCTGGCTACGAGCAGATTTCCATGGCGTCTGCTGATCATCGCGGGCAGCTACGACTGATCGGCTCCCGCGATGGCCGCGATGGCTCGGTCACCATTCACCAAGACCTCAGCCTCTATGCCGCCACCCTGGCCGAGGGCGATGCCGTGGCGCACAGCCTGGCGCCGGGGCGGGTGGCCTGGGTGCAGGTGGCCCGCGGTGCCGTTGACCTGAATGGCCAGGCCCTTGCCGCTGGGGATGGGGCTGCCGTGAGCGATCTGGCGGCGCTGACCCTGACCGGAACGGCGGCTGAGGCCGAGGTGCTGCTGTTTGATATGGCCGGGTAGCTGGCTGGCGGCGGCAAAGATGTCCTGTGGTAGAGGTGTCTCAGAGATGCCTCTGCCACGGCGGGGTGTCTGGATCAAGCCCCATGACCGTTAGATCCACTAGATCCACGGACCGTTAACCCCAATACCTAAGGAGAGGAGAAGACCGATGGCTGAACCTGTAATTGCTGATACTAAGCCGGTGGTGATGGAGCTGGAGGCGGGGGACTACTACTGGTGTACCTGCGGCCAGTCGAGCAATCAGCCCTTTTGCAATGGGGCCCATGCTGGCACCGAGTTTACGCCGATGAAATTTACCCTGGAGGAGAAAAAGCAGGTGGCGCTGTGCGCCTGCAAGCGCAGCCAAAACCCGCCCTACTGCGACGGCAGCCACACTAAGCTCTAGGCCACAGTCTGTCTTTGACCACCAGGGCTTGAGACCTCCCCCGATGAATCCTAGGATTCATCGGGGGCTTATTTTGGTGCGAGAATGGGGCTGTTTTTCTCGTCGGTGTAGCGATGGCCCGAGTGATTTGGCAGCCCCCCTCTCTGCGGCAAAACAGCGCCGAAGACGGCGATCGCCGGGCTACCTGGCTGGAGCTGTTCTACGATCTGGTGTTTGTGGCCACCATTAGCCAGCTCTCCCACTACCTCAGCGGGCATCTGTCGGGGGCGGGGGTGGTGGGGTTTGGGCTGTTTTTTGTGCCGGTCTGGTGGTGCTGGGTGGGGGCAACGTTTTATGCCACCCGCTTTGATACTGACGGCTTCTTTGATCGTCTGTTTGCCTTTGTGCAGATGGTGATCGTAGCGGCGATGGCGGTGCATGGGCACCACGGCCTGGAGGCGGGGGCGGTGGGGTTTGCGCTGTGCTATGCGGCGTTTCGGGGCCTGCTGGTGGTGCAGTATCAAATTGCGGCCTACTACAATCCGGTCACTAAGCCGCTGGTGGCCCGCTATACGCTGGGGTTTGGGCTGAGTATTTTGCTGTGGCTGGGGTCGGTGCTGGTGCCGGCCCCGGCCCGCTACGGGCTGTGGATTTTGGGGCTGCTGATTGATTTGGGTACCCCGTTGAGCGCCGGGCGGCTGGTGGTGCAGGTGCCGCCCAGCTTTACCCACATTCCGGAGCGGGTCGGGCTGTTTACCATTATTGTGCTGGGTGAGGCGGTGGTGGGGGTGGTGCGGGGCCTGGGCAATTTGGACTGGACGGTGGCGGCGGTGGTGACGGCGGTGCTGGGGCTGGCGATTGCCTTTTGCCTCTGGTGGCTCTACTTTGACTCGGTGGACGGTTCGCCGCTGGAGTCGATGCGGGCGGGCAAGATGGGGCTGGCGCTAGCCTGGCTCTACGCTCACCTGCCGCTCGCCGCCGGTATTGCCATGGCGGGGGTGGGGCTGGAGCATCTGGTGGCCAATGGGCCTGAGACGCCCGCCGAAAGGGGTGAACTGTGGCTATTTGCGGGTGCGATCGCACTTACCCTCGTCGCCCTGGCCGCCATCCACTGGATGACCTGTAGCCTGGGAACCCCCAGATTTCGGCGCGTTTTGAGCAGCTATCGGCTGGGGTCGGCCACCGCTGTGCTGCTGTTGGCCGCCCTGGGCAGTCAGCTGTCCTCGCTGGCCGTGGTGGCCGGGGTGGCGGTGGCCTGCTGGGTGCAGGTGGGTTTCAACTTAGTCAAAACAAAATAGGCGCTGGGGTATTGTGGCCCCAGCGCCGACTTAAATCTGGCCCAGATTACCCTGGTAGGTCTGCCCTAGTAGGTTTGTCTGAGGCGGCCTCGGGTGCGCCCACTGAGGCGCTCGGCCACCAGATCGCGGTCTTTGTCGGACAGGCTGCTGATCCGCTGCTGGGCCTGGTTGAGCTGGTGGTTATCCGACAGGCGATTGATCAGATCGGCTTCGTAGGAGCGCTGGCGCGGGCTGAGGCGAGACTTTCCCATAGGTATGGTGCTCTGGGGTTAAGCAATACAGTACTTCCCCCAGTGTAGGCTCAATCTGAGCGATTGAGATACCCCCCGAGGGGGAGCCTGAGCTAACCCGTTCCACGGCTGGGGTCTCAGGGGCTAAATGCCGCTCTCCAGGGCTTCGGTGAGTTTGTCGAGGTACATCACCATCAGGTTGCTGTGGTTGCCGGGCAGGGTGGTGCGCACCTCGTCTTTGAGCAGCTTGTAGGCGACCACGCAGGCGCTCTGGCGGTGGAAGGCGCGAATGATGTTCTGCATCCACACCAGGTACTCTTCCATAAAGCCGTCTTCGTCGTGGAGCAGCACGCCCTTGGAGATGTATTCGAGGGTGAAGAGCATGTCGCGCTGACACTGCTGGGCGTGCTCTTGCACCACCTGGCGGTGGGGGGTCTGCATGAGCTTGCGCAGGGCACTGAGCACCATCTCCTGACCGTGGTCGCGAATGTAGCCGTAGAGGCTAACGCGGGCCTGAAAGGCCTCCATCATCTCGTCAAAGGGGCGCAGCTCAGCGTCGGTGAGGTAGCGACCGTCGGCGTTGCGGATGGAGGTGAGCAGAGCATTGTTCATGGCAGGTAAAGGCGCGATCGCGCGGCCTTGCTGAGTTCTTTCCCAAGGTGCCCAGGGGGGGCTTGGTAACCCGTGATACCTAAATAATTCTTCGCACTGAGATCGCCCCGAGGGCGATTGCCCGCTCGGGGGCCGGGGTTAAGTTAATCAAGGCTGTGGATTGGGTCTATTCTTGAAAGATGCCGACGTTTGCCCAGCCGTAGCCATGCACAACTTTTTACCCATCGCCTATTTTGAAGGTCAGTTTCGAGATTTTGACGACGCCAAAATCTCCATCGCCACCCACGCCCTGCACTACGGCACCGGGGCCTTTGGGGGGCTGCGCGGCATTCCCGACCCGGCTGGGGCGGCCCGGATTTTGCTGTTTCGCCTCGACCGCCACTGCCAGCGGCTCAGCACGAGCGCCCGACTGCTCAACTACGACCTGCCCGCCGACAAAATTCAGATGGTGATCGAAGATTTTGTGCGCAAAAATCGGCCCGAAAAATCCTTTTATATCCGGCCCTTTGTGTACACTTCCGACCTGGGAATTTCGCCCCGGCTGCACAATGTTGAGAAAAACTTCTTTGTCTACGGGCTAGAGCTGGGCGATTATCTCTCCCCCGAGGGCGTCACCTGCCGGATTAGCTCCTGGTACCGCCAGGAGGATCGCAGCCTGCCCCTGCGCGGCAAAATTAGCGGCGCTTACATCACCTCGTCGCTGGCCAAGACCGAGGCGGTCGAGTCGGGCTTTGACGAATCTATTTTGATGAACTCCCAGGGCAAGGTGAGCGAGGCCTCGGGCATGAACGTGTTCATTGTGCGCAACGGTCGGCTGATTACCCCCGGCTACGAGCAGGATATTCTCGAAGGCATTACCCGCGACAGCATTCTCACCGTGGCCCGCAATTTGGGCATTGAGGTGGTCGAGCGCCCGGTCGATAAGTCGGAGCTGCTGATTGCCGATGAAGTCTTTCTCAGCGGCACGGCGGCCAAAATTACCCCGGTGCGCCAGGTGGAGTCCTACGCCTTGCCCACCAGCCGCCCGGTCACCGACCGCCTGCGCGACCAGCTGACGGCCATCACCGAGGGCCGCGATGCAGCCTACCAGGACTGGGTCTTTGCCATTGATTTATAAGCCCCAGGATCTGTAACCTCAGGATCTGTACCCAGCGCCCCGCTCGGGCTCACCCACCGAGAAGTTTGCGAAACGCCACTTTGTCGTAGCCCGTTGCGTAAAAATCGCGGATGCGCCCCTCTGTCTCGTAGCCGCAGCTAGCGTAGAACTTGCGGGTGCGCTCAAAGTCGGGCGAGCCGGAGGTTTCGACTATGACCATGCGTCCCCCCTGCGCCCCCAGCCGGTTTTCTAGGTATTGCAGCAGCGCTGTCCCTCGCCCCTGTCCCTGGTGGCTGGGGTGGATGGCTAGCAGCTGGAGGTTCCAGGTTTGATCGGTCATCCGTTCGGGCTCACAGTAGGCTACCCCCACCGGCCCGCTGTCGTCGGTGTCGGTGAGCCACAGAGCCTGGCTGGGGTGGTGGGGG
>DATIVG010000153.1:0-8843 GCA_035466075.1 Nodosilinea sp.
CCACGTTGGCCAGGTTGCGCTCCAGCAGGCGCTGGGCCAGGGTGCTGCCCACATTGCCAGCGCCGACAACGGTGACCTGGCTGAGCGGGCGAGGCAGAGGGGCTGAAGCGGCGGTCATAGCAGTAAACACAGGAAGGGCGGTGAAGTTTCCCTAGCCTACCAGGGAACCAGGGTTTGGCCGAGATTCAACCCTATTCGCCGTCGATGGAGCTGAGAGAGGGGCCGAGCCTGGCCCATCGCCCAACTCTCCACGGGCTGGCCCACCGGGGACAGGCTCAGGCGCTGATGATGGGCAGGATGAGTGACCCACCCTGCGGCATCCCAGCTCCTCCGCCTGGGGAGCGGGATTCAAAGACAGAGGGGCTGGCCCCAGTCTTGGTCAATGGACTGTTAGGGTCGGGCGATTTGGGGAAAGCTGGAAGTCTAGGCCGTTACCTGCACCCCGCCCTAACTTTGGGCCGACTTGGGTCAGGAGGTCGGGAGTTGTGATGTAGATCAGAGGTAAAGGTGATAGCTATACGATGGATCTGTGATTGACCAGGTAATTTTAAAAATGCTTACTGACACTTCACATTTGGAGCATGAATGCCGCCGAAGAAATAGGTGATGCTAGAGACATCCCCCTGAAAATCGGTCTCACCCATGAAATCTATCACCCCCTTTCCCCAACCTCTTTCCCCGGGGTTGCCTACCACCATGGAAACCAGCTCAGCCGATAGCGATAGCAGCGAATTAATTGCTGATATTGTCCTATCCCCCGAGTGTAATATTCGCCTTTTTAATGCGGGCGAAAATATTTTCATGGAAGGCAGCGCGGCAGACAGAGCTTATATTATTGAGTCGGGCTACGTCGAAATTTTTGTGGGGGCTGGCGAAGACTCGCTGCAACTCAATGTGCTGGGCCCCGGCGATATCTTTGGAGAAATGGGGATCATGGATTCCTCGCCGCGGTCGGCCTCGGCCAAGGCCATTGGCCCCTGCCGCTGCATAGTGGTGTCGGCGGCTCAGGTGGCCGAGCGCATTGAGTCATCGTCGCCGGTAGTGCGCCTGTTGATATCGATGTCTCTACACCGCAACCGCGCCTACAACACCTACCTGAAGACTCTATCTACCCCGCAGATCGGTCTGCCCAGCCCGGCGGTAACCGAAAAAGCCTATGCTAAAAGTCAACAGTATCAGCAAATTTTAGACGATATTAAGCTGGAGTCTGACCTCCGTAATGCCGTTTATAATGACGGGCTATCCCTGGCTTACCAACCGCTTTTAGACCTCAACACCAACGCCATTGTTGGGTTTGAGTCGCTGCTGCGTTGGCACTGCCCCCAGCGGGGCACGGTGCCCCCCCAGGAGTTTATTGCCCTGGCCGAAGAAACCTCGTTAATCTTGCCGATGGGAGACTGGATTTTAGAGCACTCCTGTGCCGATCTGCGTCGGTTTAAGAACCACTTAGAGGCCATCGGTCAGGGGGACAACGAATTTTTTATGAGTATCAATATTTCGGTGCGGCAGTTTCAGCAGCCCAACTTTTTTGAGCGGCTGCTCGACTGTACCCAACGCCACGGCGTCAGCGCTGACCAGATCAAGCTAGAGGTGACCGAGCGCATCTTTCTCGATGAGGTCGAGGCCATTGACTCCATCGACAAATGCCGCGCTGCCGGGTTTGAGGTCTCTCTGGATGACTTTGGCACGGGCTACTCTAGCCTCAACTACCTGGAGCGCTGTGAGATTGACTGCCTGAAGATCGACAAGTCGTTTATCCAAAAGCTGTGCAGCAGCGATCGCGCCAAAATCCTGGTGGGCTCGATTATTGACATTGCCCGTAAGCTGGGTCTGCCCACCGTCGCCGAGGGCATTGAGACCCCCGCCCAGATGGAGGCGCTGCGGGCCATGGGCTGCGCCATTGGCCAGGGGTTTTTGTTTAGCCATCCGCTGCCGCTGGCCGAGGCCCTGGCCCTGCTGGATCGACCCGCCTAGGGAGCCAAAATTTTCTGTCTAGCTGCTGTAGCGGGTGCGGGCTGCCCCCGGTGCCACCTGCCGGGTGGGCAGTAAGCTCCGCTGGGCCAGGTAGTCTTGCAGCTGTCGGGGAGACAGGCGGCAGAGGTCTTTGGCCACCTCCTGTACAGTCAGCCGCCCGATGGAGCCTGTCAGACAGTCGCGTAGGGTGCCTAAAATTTGCGGTTCGGCGACCAGTACCAGACTGTTGAGGTGGTGGGCACTGACCAGGGTCTCCAGCTGGGAGCCAATGGCCTGGGCAAAGCGCCGCTCTACCTCGACTAGGGAGTTGGGGCGGCGGTCGTCGTAGCTGTGGCCGCGACTGCCGCTGCCCCGGCTGCGGCTGGCTGGCTCGGTGGTCTCTGCGGCTGAATTGAGCAGTTCGCAGCGCTCGACGAGATCGGGGCCCGACTCGACCTCCGGTGCGGCGACGGGTTCTAGGGTTAAGAACTTGGCTTTAGCACCATCCACTACGGCCACCAGGAAGCGAGTCATGGCAGAGTCTCCTGTTGCTAGATTTGGGGGTGATCCTAACAACTTCCCTGGGGGCCATGGGGGGCAACCATAAAGGTTGATTTCTATTCAAAAAAGATTAAAAAGCAACTCTATTTTGGGGTATTTTGCAGGGCTGTCTGTGTTTGCCGATGCGGTTTTGCGTTGATTTGAGTGGTGTTTTATGAATGAACCTAACGGGATCTCATATTGAGTTTGGAGCTAATGTTTGGCAGCTCGGCCTACAGCAGCAGGGCGGCGCGCTCGGCCAGGCTGGAGCGTTCCCCTTTGCAGAGGGTGATGTGGCCGGCCAGGGCTTCGCCCTTAAATCGCTCGACGACGTAGGTGAGACCGTTGCTGGAGGCATCGACGTAGGGGTTGTCGATCTGGTCGGGGTCGCCGGTGAGAATGACTTTGGTACCTTCGCCAGCGCGGGTGAGAATGGTTTTGACCTCGTGGGGGGTGAGGTTTTGGGCTTCGTCAACCACCAAGAACTGCTTGGGGATGGAGCGGCCGCGAATGTAGGTGAGGGGCTCGATCTGCAACAGCCCCTGGTCGATCATTTCTTCGTGGCCGCGCCGCCAGTGCTCGGGACGACCCCGCATGTCCTGGGTGCCGAAGATCAGATCGAAGTTGTCGTAGAGGGGCTGCATCCAGGGGTTGAGCTTGTCGCGCATGTCGCCGGGGAGGTAGCCGATGTCACGGCCCAGGGGCACGATGGGGCGGGCGATCAGCAGGCGGGAGTAGAGGCGCTCGTCGGCTACTTTTTGCACCCCGGCTGCGATCGCAAGTAGGGTCTTGCCCGTACCGGCCTTGCCCACCAGGGTCACCATGGAGATCGAATCTTGCAGCAGCAGCTCAAAGGCAAACCGCTGCTCGCGGTTGCGGGGCTGCACCCGCGACACCCCGGCGTGGGGCAGTTTGGCCAAGGGCACCAGCTTGCCGCTGTTGCCCTGCACCAGGGCCAGGGCGGTGTGGGCCGGGTTGGCCTGATCGACCAGGGTGACCGCCTGGTTGGGGTGCAGCGGTTCATCCAGCTTCAGGTGGCCGTCGCCAAACAGCTGGCTTATGGCCGCCGCCGAGGTCATCACCTCCAGGGTGCCGGTGTAGAGGTCGTCGTAGTCGATCTTGTCGGTTTCGTAGTCTTCGGCCACCAGCCCCACGGCGTCGGCCTTGATGCGCAGGTTGGTGTCTTTGCTGACCAGCACCACGGGCATGTCGTGGTGGTGCCGGTAGTCCATCGCCACGGCCAGAATGGCGTTGTCGCCCTGGTCGCCCTCCAGCTCGGCGGGCAGCTGGCGCAGGGTGTCGCGGTGGCACAGGGCCACCTTCAGGGTGCCGCCCTTGGCCAGGGGAACGCCGTGCACCAGCGACCCCTGCTGCCGCAGCTCGTCGAGGGTGCGCGACACGTAGCGGGCGTTGCGGCCGGTGTCAGCGGTGCCCTTCTTAAACCGGTCGAGCTCCTCAATGATGGTGATGGGCAGCACCACGTCATTGTCCTCAAACCTGAACATTGCCATCGGATCGTGCAGCAATACGTTGGTGTCGAGGACGAAAACTTTTTTCATGGAGGGGCAACACAGGAGACAATAGACCCCGCCCAGTGGTGTTGAAGAGGCCCGGCTCGGCGGGTTTTCGGCTGGGTAGGGCTGGTTTCAGGAACGGTGGGGTAGAGGTCGAACCCTTGAATTACAACGATTCAGCGCGGTCCAGAGACATTCCCCAGCGGCAACCCTAGAATGGCTGTTTAGACACTGTAGCGGATTTCTTCTCGATTCCCGACCTTTGGGCGTACTGGGAGCGTATTGGGGGAGTGAACCCTGCCCCGAATGCGCCCCCAATGCGGTGGAAGGGCTGCCCTTCCTCGTTTACTATGGCCTATGTGTCGTTCGAATCGAGCCTTCCCCGTCACCCTCTGGAGACCCCCATGCGTCTATCCCAAATGCTGTTTGTTACCCTGCGGGAAGATCCGGCAGAGGCCGAAATCCCCAGCCACAAGCTGCTGCTGCGGGCCGGATACATGCGGCGCATTGCCAGCGGGGTCTACGCCTACCTGCCCCTGCTGCTGCGGGTGCTGAACAAAATTTCTGACATTGTGCGCGAGGAAATGAACGCCACTGGCGCCCAGGAATGCCTGCTGCCCCAGCTGCAACCGGCGGAGCTGTGGCGGGAGTCGGGCCGCTGGGACACCTACACCAAGGCCGAGGGGATTATGTTTTCCCTGGTCGACCGCCGCCAGCAGGAGGTCAGCCTTGGCCCCACCCACGAAGAGGTGATCACCGCCGTGGCGCGGGACATGATTCGCTCCTACCGGCAGCTGCCCCTGCACCTCTACCAGATTCAGACCAAGTTTCGCGATGAGATTCGCCCCCGCTTTGGCCTCATGCGCGGCCGCGAATTCATTATGAAAGACGGCTACTCGTTCCACACCGATGAGAGCAGCCTCAGGGAGACCTACCAAGAGATGTACACCGCCTACAGCGCCATTTTGCGCCGCTGCGGGCTGGAGTTTCGGGCGGTGGATGCTGACTCGGGGGCAATCGGCGGGTCGGTCTCGACCGAGTTTATGGTGCTGGCCGAGGCAGGCGAAGACGAGGTGCTCTACACCGAGGATGGGCAGTACGCCGCCAACGTGGAGAAGGCTGTTTCTTTGCCCGTAGAAGCGGTGCCCTCTACGTTTACTAAGTTTGAAAAACTGGATACGCCCAACACCCCCACCATTGACTCACTGGCTAAGTTTCTCAAGTGTTCGTCCACCCAAATCGTCAAAAACGTGCTGTACCAGGCAGTGTATGACAGCGGCAAAGTGGTGCTAGTGCTGGTCAGCATTCGCGGCGATCAAGATGTTAACGAAGTGAAGCTCAGCAATGAACTGATCAAACTGGCGGCCAACTATGGCGGTACCACTCTGCTAGCCCTGGGAGTGCCCGACGAAGATGCCCAGCGCCAGTGGGCGGCCAAGCCCCTACCCCTGGGCTATATGGCCCCCGACCTGGGCGATGACTATATTAGCGGCGGCAAAGAAGTAGAACCTAAGTTTTTGCGACTGTGCGATCGCACCGCCACCGACCTCACCAACTTCGTCACCGGCTCCAACGAGGCGGGCCGCCACACCGTAGGCGGCAACTGGGGCAAAGAATTTACCTTGCCTAAGAACGTGGTAGATGTGCGGAAGGCAGCGGCCGGCGATCGCGCCCTGCACAACCCCAGCCAAACCCTGCAAACCGCTCGGGGCATCGAGATCGGCCATATTTTCCAGCTTGGCACCAAGTTTTCTCAGGCCCTCGGGGCCACCTACACCAGCGAGAGCGGCGCCGAGGTGCCCCTGGTGATGGGCTGCTACGGCGTCGGCGTCTCGCGCCTGGCCCAGGCGGCGGTAGAGCAGTCCTACGACAAAAACGGCATTGTCTGGCCCGTGGCCATCGCCCCCTACCAGGTGATCGTGGTCATTCCCAACATGGGCGATGACCTCCAGGTCGAGGCCGCCAAAACCATCTACAAAGATCTGCTCGCTGCGGGCGTCGATGCCCTGCTCGACGACCGCGACGAGCGGGCCGGGGTCAAGTTCAAAGACGCCGACCTGATCGGCATCCCCTACCGCATCGTCACCGGTCGGGCCCTGGGCGACGGCAAGGTCGAGGTGGTCGAGCGGGCCACCGGCATTGTGCAAGAGGTGCCCCTGGCCAGCGTGGTCGCCCTGGTCAAGGGCTGGATTGACGAAGAACTGCTGGCCAGCCGCTAACACCGCCCCGGGAGGAGCCCATGGAGCTGATCACCATCATTTTGTCGGCCCTGATGGGCGTTGTCGGTACTGGCGGCGTAGTCATCGACGCCCTGGCCGAGGCCGCCATTCGCGACCAGATTGCCGGGGCTGAGTCGTTGCAGGTGCGCATCGACAACGTCCCCAACTACCAGGTGGTCAGCGGCCGAATTGAGCACGTCCGCATTGCCGCCCGCGGGGTTGAGGCCCGGCAGGTGCCCGGATTGCGCATCGACTCCATCGATCTCGAAACCGACGCCGTCGATGTCGACCTAGGTCGCCTCCAGCAGGGGGTGCTGGTGCTCGACGAGCCCGCCCAGGCCGCCCTGCGGCTGCGTCTCAAGGCCAGCGATCTCAACGTCTTTTTGCAGTCGCCGCTGGTGCAAAGCTGGCTCGACACCCTGCAATTTAGCCTGCCGGGCACCACTGGCGAGCGCGAGCAAAACCGCTACGGGCTCGCCAACCCCTCCCTGGAGTTTCTCGAAGGCGATCGCTTTCGCATTGTGGTCGATCTCCAGGACCGCGTCACCGAGGAGACCATCGGCATTGAAGTAGACCTGGGCCTGGCCATTCGCAACGGCCATCGCTTTGCCCTGATCGATCCCAAAATCACCGTCGATGGCGAAGAAACCCCGCCCCAGCTGCTCGAATCCTTTGTGCAGGGGGCCCAGGATCAGCTCACCCTGCGGCGGCTGGAAGAGCTGGGCATGATTGCCCGCATCATCAACTTTAAAGTGCGAGACAATGAGCTGGACATTGCCATCTTTGCCAGAATAGAGCCAACCTCTCCCTTTCTCACCCGGCAGCCAGCCAGTCAAGCTGTCCCCTCTAGCCCCTAGGGTGGGCCTGGATTGCCTAGGCTAACCCCATGACCCCGTTTGGAACCCACCATGGACTACAAAGATAAACTGCGGCGTATTCCCCTCGGTATTTTGGCCGGGCTGGCCACCCTGGTGCTGGCGTCGGGTGGGTCTGTGGCCTGGTTTACCTGGCGAGCGCTCAGCCCCAAGCCGCCGGTTGCCACCTTTCCCAATCTGGATATCGATCCCGACCCCATTCTGACGGCGCCCGAGGCTACCAACCCCGCCGCCCCGCCCAAGGACGATACCGCCCCCCCCAAACAGCCTGAAACCCAGCCCGTCCCCGCCGAGATCACCGGCCAAATTTACTGGCTACAGGATGAAGGCACCGGCTTGAAGCTGGTGCCCCAGCCGATTGCCGTGGCCGCCGATGCCACCCCCTCAGACCAGGTGATCGCTGCTTTTACCAACCTGCTGTCGAAGTCGGGCGACCCCAGCCAGGAGGCCTTTACCACCATTCCAGAGCAGACTAAGTTGCTCAATGCCTCCGTGGAGGCCGACGGGGTCCATGTCGATCTGTCGAGTGATTTTCAAACCGGCGGCGGCAGCGCCGCGATGACCGGTCGCCTGGGCCAGGTGATCTACACCGCCACCGCCTTTGACCCCGATGCCCCGGTGTGGATCTCGGTGGACGGTAAGCCGCTGACCCTGCTGGGAGGCGAAGGGCTGGAGGTCAGCCAGCCCATGACCCGCAGCGACTTTAACGAGGGCTTTCAGCTTTAGACTGTGCCAGCTCAATAAGTAGCACACCTTTATTTTTGTAGGGTGTGTCATCGCTTGGCGTGACGCACCAAACTCAGATCCGGTGGTGCGTTGGGCTATGGACCCAACTTAGGCTATGCCAACGCCACAACACACCCTACAGCATCGTTTAATTAACCTGAGTTCGGGTTAAGCCGATGGCGGAAGAGCGAAGTCAAAATTGAGCGAGGGCTTCTTGGGCTGATGGCAGTAGGCAATCAAGCCACAGATAACATTGACCATGAAGTTGGTGGAGCTGCGATGCCTGGAATGCTCAATTTGGGAGATGTTCTTGAGCTGGTCAATGACGGTTTCGACAATGGCGCGCTTGCGGGCCAGTAGCTTGTCGGTGAGCCGCATCAAGTGGTTTTTCATGTTACGTCTGGGTTTGGCAAAGAACTCAATGCCACAGGTCGCAAAGAGCCGTTGTGCAAGGGCTTTGGAGACATAGCCCCGGTCAGCAAAGACCTTGCCATAGAGGCCTTGAAGCAAGTCACAGGCGGGCTTGCGGTCGTCGGTATTGCCCGGCGTGATTTGGATGTTGAGTAACTCACCCTGGTCATTAACCACCAGGTGAAGCTTAAATCCAAAGAACCAATCGACGGAGATTTTGCCACGGGCCGCCAGGCCACGAAACACCTTATGGCGTCGAATCCGCCGGTTGTGGCACACCTTGAGACTGCTGCTATCGATAAAGCTGATGCCGGTACAAGCGCCAAAACAGTGCTTCAGGTACACGCACAAGGGCAGCAGAGCCGACGGCATCCATTCCACAAAGCGGTTGTAGCTGACCAGGCTAGGAAAGGCCTCTCGCCAGTGAACACAGACATACTTGCAGTAGAACGCTTTGTAGGCGGAGCCTTCCCGAAGGGTAGTTTCGATAGTGCTGCTGATGGAAGCTCACCAAGATGGTCATGCATCTCGCTCAAGCTCAGCGCTCGCTGACGCTGACGGTGTTGAACACCGTCAGCCAGCAACTGCTGGTGCCATTTCGGCTC
>DATIVG010000154.1:0-4161 GCA_035466075.1 Nodosilinea sp.
AGAAGAACGCATGCGCCAGCTCAAGGCCCTGTGCCGCCGCTTTAGCCGCACCCTGCCCGAGCTGGTGGCCTACCGCGACGAGGTCAACCAAACCCTGGCCGAACTCTCGGGGGAGGGCCAATCCATTGAGGCGCTAGAGGCCGAGGTCGAGAAAACCCAGAGCAGCTTGACGGAGGCCTGCGCCCAGCTCACCCAGCTGCGCCAGGGCGTCGCCCAGCAGCTCGAAACCCGCCTGGTCAATGAGCTCAAACCCCTGGCCATGGAGCGAGTGCAGTTTCAGGTGGAGCTGACGCCCATGGCCCCCACCGCCACCGGTGCCGACGGCATTCGCTTTTTGTTTATCCCCAACCCTGGCGAACCGCTACAACCCCTGGCTGAAACTGCCTCCGGTGGGGAAATGAGCCGATTTTTGCTGGCGCTGAAGGCCTGCTTTTCCCAGGTTGACCCGGTGGGCACCCTGGTGTTTGACGAGATCGACGTGGGGGTGTCGGGCCGGGTGGCCCAGGCGATTGCCGAAAAGCTCTACCAGCTCGGTCGCCAGCACCAGGTGCTCTGCGTTACCCACCAGCCGATGGTGGCGGCCCTGGCCGATGCCCACTTTCGAGTGGGTAAACATGTGGTAGAAGCGGCCCTGGCCAAGGGCGCGAAGGCGGCAGAGGGCGAGGCCGAACGTACCGTGGTGCGGGTGCTGCCCCTGTCGCCCAGCGATCGCCGCGAGGAACTGGCCCAGCTGGCCGGAGGCGAGTCGCACCAGCAATCCCTCTCCTTTGCCGAGTCGCTGCTGTCCCAGGCCGACAGCATTCGCGAAAAGCTGTGAGGGTCTTAAATCACTGTTAGGTCTTGGCCAGACCAGACCTTCGTCGTTGAAAATTCAGCTTCAAGCCGTCGCGTTCTAAAAGTTGGGCCAGCAGTTATGGATCTCTTCCTTACCGTCGAACCCCTTCTAGAGGATCCGTCTCTTTTGCTAGAAGACCCCGCCATTGAGGAGCATCTGCGGCAGTTTTGCCTGGTGCTGTCGGTGTCGCTGGGGGTGGCCACCCTGTCGCGGGTGTTTAGCGTGCTGCGCAACATTCCCTACACGCTGCTGCTGCTGCTGGTGGGTCTGGGGCTGGCGGTGCTGGATGTGCGGCTGATCAATCTGTCGCCCCAGCTGATTTTGTTTATCTTTCTGCCGCCGCTGCTGTTTGAGGCCGCCTGGAACCTCAACTGGAAAAGCCTGAAGCAGTACGCGGTGCCGGTGGTGCTGTACGCCATCGTGGGGGTGGTGATCTGTGTCGCCAGCCTGGTGTGGGGCCTTCAGGCCTTTGCCGGGGCGTCTCTAGCCACGGCACTGCTGGTGGGGGCCAGCCTGTCGGCCACCGACCCGGTGTCGGTGGTGGCCCTGTTTCGCGAGCTGGGGGTCGATAAAAAGCTGACCACCGTGATGGAGGGCGAAAGCCTGTTTAACGACGGTGTGGCGGTGGTGGCCTTTAACCTGCTGCTGGGCATTGCCCTGGGTCTGGAGCAGTTTGATGTGTCGGTGACGGTGGCGCGGTTTTTGGTGTTTGCCGGGGTGGGCATCAGCATCGGCGGGCTGATTGGTTTTGGTCTGTCGTTTCTCACCCAGCGGTTTGATATTCCCCTGGTGGAGCAGTCTCTCACGCTGGTGTCGGCCTACGGCACCTACCTGGTGGCGGAGGAGCTGGGCGGCTCGGGTGTGATCGCGGTGGTGACCACCGGCCTCATTCTCGGCAACTTTGGCTCGCGCATTGGCATGAACCCGCGCACCCGGCTGGTGGTGTCTGAGTTTTGGGAGTTTCTGTCGTTTTTTATCAACTCGATTGTGTTTCTGCTGATTGGCGATCAGGCCAACTTTACCGAGCTGATCGACGAGCTGGATAAAATTGCGATCGCAATTGTCCTGATGCTCGCTGCCCGTGCCGTCAGCGTCTACGGCCTGGGCTACCTCAGCAACGCCGTCACCGGCCCGGAGATGGATCTGCCGCTCAAGGGGCAGACCGTGCTGTGGTGGGGCGGCCTGCGCGGGTCGGTCTCGGTGGCCCTGGCCCTGAGCGTGCCCGCCGCCCTGGGCGATCGCCAAGAAATCATCTCCATCGTCTTTGGCGTCATGCTGTTTACCCTGCTGGTGCAGGGTCTCACCACCAAACCGCTGCTGGAGTACCTGGGGCTCTTGGGCGACCAGCCCATGAAGCTGGAATACAACCAAATGACCGCCCACCGCGTCGCCCTCACCCGCGTCATGCAGCGCCTGGAGGAGATGCATGCCAACCAGGAGTTTGACCCCGAGTTTGTCAGCTATCAAATGGCCCTGGTCGCCGGTCAGCTCAGCGGAGTCAAAGACAAGCTCGCCAAACTCGAACAGCAAAACGACTTCATTCGCGAGTACGCCGCCGACCAGCTGCGCGAGGAGCTCCTCGCCATTGAGTCTGACACCTATGCCGAGTTCATTCGCGCCGGGCAGCTCAAAGACACCCTCACCCCCCTGATCGAAGGGGTCATGCCCGAGCGCCTGGGGGAAGCCCACTAGGGAACAGCCCACTAGGGAAAATAGTTGCCTCAGACTGGGCTGGCCAGCCAGCCCAGCACCAGCGGATTGACCAGCTCCGGGGCTTCATCCTGGGGGCAGTGACCCACCCCAGGCAGCTCTTCCATGGCCCTCACGGCGGGATAGTCGGCCAGGGTGCGGCCCAGGGCCACCGGTTCCCAGGGGTCGTCTTGGCCCCAAATTATCCACACCGGGCTTTTGACCAGGGGCAGCAAGTCCTCGGGGAGCGGCCCCTGGGAGTAGCGCACAAAGGCCAGAAACACATCGGCGGCCCCAGGGGTAAGGGCCGGAGCCAAAATTGCCTCCACCAGCTCGTCGGTAATAGCCTCCGGGCGGTGGTAGGCCTGCCCCAGCAGGTTGCGAATCACCCGCCGCTGGGCAATGCGCGAAAAAAAGAACCGCCCCACCGGGGCGTAGCCCAAAATGTTTTGCACTATGGGCGTACTGAGCCGCTGGTGCCAGGGAATTTGACTGCGTCGCCGCTCGTGCAGCAGGCGAATCGAGCAGTTGGCCATCACCACGCCCTTCACCCACTCGGGCCCGTCCACCGCCGCCTGGAGGGCGACAATGCAGCCAATGGAGTTGGCCACCAGGTAGGCGGGCTGGCCAATCACCTCGCGGCAAAAGTCTAGAACCTGCTGGCCCCAGGTTTCGAAGGTGTAGGGCAGCGGCTGGTTGGGGGTGGGCTTATCCGACAGGCCAAAGCCCAGCAGGTCAATGGCGTAGGCCTGGTGCTGCTCCCCAAAGGCGGGCAGGTTGTGACGCCAGTGGTCGCTCGAAGCCCCAAAGCCGTGAATGCAGAGCAGCGGAGTGCCCTCGGTACCCAGGTGCTGGTAGCGAATGGAGAAGCCCTGCCATTGCCAGGTTTGAGTGGTAGGGGTGGCCAGGGCAGTGGTCACGGCGGTGCCTCGTAAACGACTTAGCGATGCTTAATACCTCTTTACATTAGCGAAAAGGGTTGAGTTCAGCCAAGGTTTTCCCAGGGCAGCGGGCTGGGCCGCACCGCCCAGAAAATGGTGTAATGCATGGAAATCTCTAAACTCAGCGAGGTCAGCAAATAGCCACCATGCTCACCCTAACCGACGATACGCTGTGGGCCATTCTCAACGACGAGCTTGACGACGATGCCGTGAACCGCCTGGTGTGGGAGGGTTTGGGCTACCGGGCCACCGCCACCGGCTGGGACTGTGCGGCGGTGGAGCCCGCCTGGGCCGATAAATACCCCGAGCCGCCCAACTTTATTGAGAGCCGCCCGGCAACGGTGCAGCTGACTCGATCGATACCGCCCGCCTACAAACAGTTGCTCAAGGAAGAACTGGGCTTTAAAGGCTACACCGTCGATCAGCTGGTGCCGCGGCTGACCCGGCGGGCGACGATGGTGAGCTGGCTGCTGAGCCACCGCCGACAGCAGGCTGAAGCTCTAGATTCCTAGCCCTGGCGTGCCCTTCCCTGGAGACGGCGGGGCACCAGAGGGTCTTTTGAATGCAGGGTATTGGGGGAATTGAGGGTGACGCAGGGGGATGGAGCTGGCCCAAACCTGCCCTAATCAACGGCATATCTGCAATAGAAAAGGATGCGGAAACCCGCATCCTTGCTCTCAACCCACGGCGCTCTCT
>DATIVG010000155.1:0-3762 GCA_035466075.1 Nodosilinea sp.
TTTTGAAACGCCAGGTCAATTTCTGCCTGGGCAAAGTCAAAACTGCCGCCAAAACTCTCCACACCCCCCGTCAAATGGTTTCGGTACTCCGTCGCAGGAATTTCAAACGCCAGCTGCGACTTGTCGGTGGCCAAAAAATAGGGGTGCAGCCCCGTGGAAAAGGGCATGGGCCGATCGGCCAGATTGGTAAACCGCTGCTGCAGCTCCAGAATGTGACCGCTGAGCCTAAACGTAAACGCCAGCTTGAAATCAAAGGGATACTGGGCCAGGGTAGCCTTGCTGCTGGTCAGTTCTAGGGTGAGGCCAGCGGCATTGTCCACCGTCTGCTGGGTAACCTGCCAGGGTAAATCGCGGGCAAAGCCGTGCTGCTTCAGGCTATACGTTTCATCGTCCAGGCGGTACTGGTTGTCGGGCAAATTGCCGCAGATCGGAAACAAAATGGGAATGCCGCCCCGCACCGACAGCTCCGGGTTGGCAAAGCGATCGCTATCAAAATAAAAAATGTCTTGCCCCTCCACCTGCCAGCGGGTGACCAGGCCACCTCGCTCCGGCACAATCTCCAGCCGTGCAGCGGCATCGGTGTCGCTCAGCACGTAGGTGGGGGGTGACCCAGGGTCTGTTTTTAGGGCAACGGCAAACACAGAACACCTCAATGGCGGTATGCCTAGACGTTACCACAGCTCTTTAGAGGGCGGAGAGTCGCTGGTCTTAGGTTTGCCTTAACCTCACCACCCCAGGGTTCATGCCGGTCAGAAACCAGTCGGTTCCGATGATTTGCCTACGCAGCTCGCATCTCCCTGACCCCGTCTACTCAGCCGCCGGGGGCAGGGGGACTTCGGGGACGGTGTCAACCCAGTCGTTATCGGCTTCTTCGCTGCCCAACACCTTCACCACCTGAGTGTCAGCCTGCTCGGCAGGGGGCACCACCGCAGTTCCAGCAGCGACGGGCTCACCCCAAAGATGCAGGAGTGGTGGCACCTCAGCGCTGGGGCGATGGCCCGAGGGTGCGCTGGGGGAGTCGCCGCCGCTGCGCTGGGGCGGCACCGGCTTAAACTCACGCTGCTCGGGCGACACCTTGGGGCCCCACTCCAGCAACTCCTGATCAAACTCAACGGTGGTCTCGGGCTGGGCCGCCGGTTCAGAGACCGCCGGCTGGGGCGCGGCCTCCACCGGCACCCCCGGGGCCATGGGCTGGGGGCTGGGCTCAGCCAGAGGCTCGGCGCTGGGCTGAAGCTGCTGCTGCACCGGCACAATCTCCTCGGCCTCGGGAGAGACAAAGGGGCTGTTGGGATCGCTGACGGCCTCTGGCGGAGCCGCGGGGGCCTTGAGATCGAGGGTGATGGGCGATTTTAGCGGCTGATCAAACTGAGCCGAGGCCTGCTCAACCCGCTGGAGCACCGCCTGACTGGCCGCTCCTTCTAAGGTTTTGGGCCGCGAGTCGCGCACCCGCACAGGCACCAGCTCAACGCGCATCTGGTCATCCTTGAGGGCGACTTTTAATACCGCAGAGTCCTGATTTTCGATCGGCTCGTCGGGGCGAAAGACAAAGTCCCCCAGGGAGTAGGCAATGGGGCGGCCCTTGTAGATTTCGCCACCCTGAATCACCGTGGGGTGGTAGCCCACCACCACATCGGCGCCCTGGTCGATCGCCAGACGGGCCAGGTTGGTCTGCATAAAGTTGGGCTGCTCACTCAGGTGATCGACCCAGCGAAAGTTGACGACAATCCAGTCGACCTCACTGCGCAGCGCCTGGATATCGGCAACGATTTCGGGCATATCCTGGGCGTTAAAACCGGCTCGGTCTTTGAAGGCGGTGGCGGTTTTGAATTTTTCTACTTCTTTGGCGACGGTTTTGTTATCGGTTCCAGCCCGTTCTTTGAGCACGGCATCGTCGTGGGCGGCGTTGTTGCCTCCCATGGCGTAGCTCAGGTAGGCAATGCGCTTACCCTTGACATCCAGCACCTCGGGGCGACGGGCCTCCAGGGCGTTGCGCCCGGCCCCAATCCGGTAGAGGCCCTCCCGGTCGAGGGTGGTGAGGGTTTCGTTGAGCCCTTCTGCCCCGTAGTCCATCAGGCGGCTGTGGGTGAGGTTGACAATGTCTACACCGCTGTTGACCAGCAGATCGACGGCGTCGGTGCGCGTCTGCTGTCGCAGTCCTTCCTCCAGGTTGGTGGCAGCCGTGGCCAGGGGGGTGGCCAGGTTAACCAGAGATACGTCGGCCTGGCCGTAGGCGGCGACGTCGGCAAAAAAGCCGCCGGGGGCCTCTAGGGCCTCTGGGGAGACATCATCGAGGGAAATGTCGCCACCAAAGAGCAGGGTGACGTCGTCAGAGGGCACCGGGGTGGGCTTGTGGTGGGTGATCACCCCCACCGGTTCGAGGGCGGCATCGACGACGGTGGGCCGATTGGCGATGGGGGCGGCGGTGGGCGCTGGCTCCATCGCTACCGGCAGGGTAACTGAGCCCCCGGGGGAGGTGCCCGGGGAGGGGGTGCCATAGTCGGCAATAGTGTTGGGCCCGCCGGTGGGCGATAGCTCTGTCTGGGCCGAAAACTGGGGCAGGCTGGGGGAGGGAGAGGTCATAATCACCTCCAGCAGGCAGCCCATCACAAAGGCCGCTACGGCGGACCCTGAGAGGACAAAGGTTCTCAAGGTTTGTAGCCGCTGCCGTGACAGCCCCAACGCCGGACGTGGGGCGCGAATTTTGGGTGGGAAGGGAGAGGGCTGGCGCGCGCTCAGTCTGGTCTGGCGCTGCTTGAGGGCGGGGGTGACGATCTTGATGCGCTGCTGCCAGAGGACTCGCCGGTGCCCGAGGGGACGCGCGATCACCCAAATCCCTTCGATGAGCTCAGAATTTAGCAGCCAGAGGCGATGGCACAGAAACCGCAGCAGGTGGTCTTTGATCGGGGGTTGGGCGAATTCTACGATCAGGCGCAGGCAGCCGGGGCGATCGGCCTGAACCTGGACAAAGATGCGGTGGGCGGCCAGGGGCTGGTTGAGCCATAGGGCAATATCGCGGAAGTAGCCCGCTGCGGCGCGCTCCTGCACCGTGGGCGGCTGGGGCGCTGGCGGCTGGGGCTGGGGTTGGGGAGGAACGACCGCACTAATCATAGGAGGCAGGTAACCAGACGGGACAGGCAGCGGTGGTGAAACAATGCGCCCCGACCAAAATCGGTGGCGGCAGTACCACGGTACATGCAGTGCCCCAATCATAATTCAGACTCCGGAGGGCGGCACATCTACCGCTGGGGGCAGGGGGTAAAATCCTCCGGTTGGGCTGTACCTGGGGTGGTTCTGGGGTGGTTCTGCCCCTGGCGATACAGACCGGGCAAAGGCTTCCCCGTAATCTGCTAATGTCTTATTTTTACCCCAGTTGCCCATGTCATCCCTAAGCGGACGCGACCTGCTGAGCCTGAGCGATCTGAGCGCCAGTGAACTGGCCGACCTGTTGACCTTTGCCGCTGAGCTCAAGGTCGGCAAGCACCAGCCTCAGTTTCCCCAGAAGGTTTTAGGGCTGCTGTTTCGCAAGGCGTCAACCCGGACGCGGGTGAGTTTTTCGGTGGCGATGTACCAGCTGGGGGGGCAGGTGCTAGACCTGCACAGTGGGGTGACCCAGGTGAGTCGAGGGGAGCCGACCTGCGATACGGCTCGGGTGCTCGACCGCTACCTGGATGTGGTGGCGATTCGCACCTTTGAGCAGGCAGAGGTGCAAGAATTTGCAGACTATGCCGCGATGCCGGTGATCAATGCGTTGACTGACCTGGA
>DATIVG010000156.1:0-13166 GCA_035466075.1 Nodosilinea sp.
CGCCGCCTCACCCCAGCCGACAGCGGTTTGGTGGGCTACTGGCGGCTCGACGACGGCGATGGCATAGCCCGCAACAGCGTTGCCGACTGGCAAGAGCGCCGCAGTGGCCAGTGCCACGGTACCGTTGAGGCCGCCACCTGCTTCCCAGGCCAGACCTCGTTTCAGGAGAAACTGCGCTCTGGGTTGGCAACGGGTGAAACGACGTAAAGCAGCCCTGGGGTGGGGTGGCCCTTTCCCCAGGGTGGGGCTACTCTTCCTCGGTAGCGGCTTCAGCAGCCACCTCGATCGCGCCGTCCTCGCTCACGCCTTCTTCCCCAGACTCCTCAGCGTCGTCGAGACCTTCGACCTGCAGGGCGGGGGGCACTACGGCTACGGCTGCGATCGCATCTTCCCCATCTAGCCGCTGTAGCTTCACGCCGGTGGCGGGCCGCGACTGAATCGAGATATCCCCCACCCGCTGGCGGATGATGATCCCCCGGTTGGTCACCAGCATTAGCTCGTCGCCCTCGCCCACCACCAGCAGCGCCGCCAGGGTATCGTCGCGCTTGCGAAACTTGATCGCCATCAGGCCCATCCCGGCCCGATTTTGCAGACGAAACTTGGCCACCGGCACCCGCTTGCCCAGGCCCGAGGCGGTAATCACCAGCACCCAGGGGCCGCCCTCGCTGCCGGTGGTGTCGTCGTCGGCCTCACCTTCGGCGGCGACCACCGCCTCCACCACCTGGCTGGGCAAAATATCCATGCTGATCAGCTCATCGCCGTCGCGCAGCGACATTGCCCGCACGCCGCGGGTGGGGCGACCCAGGGGGCGCAGCTGGTCGTCATTGGCCTTAAAGTGAATCGTCATGCCCCGCCGCGAGCCGATCAAAATGCTGTCGGTGTTGCGGGCCAGGCGCACCCACTTGAGCTGGTCGCCCTCCTCCAGGGAAATAGCAATCAAACCGTTGGTGCGAATGTTGCCAAAGGCCGACAGCGCCGTCTTCTTCACAAAGCCGCCCTGGGTCAGCATCACCAGGTACTCCTCGTCGGTAAACTCGCGCACCGCCAGCACCGAGGTGATCGCCTCCTCCTTGGGAATAGGCAGCATTTGCACGATCGGCATACCCCGCGAGGCCCGCGAACCCTCGGCGATCTGGTAGGCGCGCAGGGCGTAGGTAACGCCGCGATCGCTAAAGAACAGCAGGTAGTCGTGGGTGTAGCAGGTAATGAAATGCTGCACGCCGTCGTCTTCCTTCATCTTGGCCCCGGCCTTGCCGCGGGTGGCGCGGCTCTGGGCCTCAAAGGTGGCCACCGGCATGCGCTTGATGTAGCCCTGGTCGGTGACCAAAATCACCACCTGCTCGTTGGCAATCAGCGAGATATCGGTCAGCTCGCCGTCGTCCATCTCGATCACGGTGCGGCGGGGGCTGTCGTGCTTGGCCTTGAGCTCGCCCAGCTCGGTGGTGATGATGTCGAGCACCCGCTCGCGGCGGGCCAAAATGTCTTGCAGGTCGGTGATTTTAGCGACCAGCTCCTCGTGCTCCTGCTGAATCTTGTCAGCCTCCAGGGCGGTGAGGCGACGCAGCTGCATCTGCAAAATCGCATCGGCCTGCAAGTCGGACAGGGTGTAGGTGTCCATCAGCTCCTGCTTGGCGGCGGGGGTGTCGGCGGCCCCGCGAATCAGCGCGATGATGGCATCCAAATTGGTCAGGGCAATCAGGTAGCCCTGGAGAATGTGGTCCTTTTCTTCGGCCTTGCGCAGCTCGTAGCGGGTGCGGCGAACAATGGTCTCTTCGCGAAACTCCAGAAACACCTCCAGCATGCGCTTGAGGCCGAGCAGCTGGGGCTCACCGTTGACCAGGGCCAGCATGTTGACGCCAAAGTTGTTTTGCAGGGGCGTCTGCTTGTAGAGGTTGTTGAGCACCACGCGGGGGTAGGCGTCGCGCTTCAGCTCGATGACGATGCGCATGCCGTCGCGGTCGCTCTCGTCGCGAATGTCAGAAATGCCCTCCAGGCGGCGCTCGTTCACCATTTCGGCGATCCGCTCGATCATGCCCGCCTTGTTGGTCTGGTAGGGCAGCTCGGTGATGATAATGGCTTCGCGGTCGGGGCGGCCCCGGTGCTCAATGGTTTCCATGCTGGCCACGCCGCGCATGGTGACCGAGCCGCGCCCGGTCAGGTAGGCATCGCGAATGCCGCTGCGGCCCAGAATCTGCCCCCCGGTGGGGAAGTCGGGGCCAGGAATCAGCTCCATCAGCTCGGCGGTGGAGATGTCGGGGTTGTTGATCAGCGCGATCACGCCGTCGATCAGCTCGCCGGGGTTGTGGGGGGGAATGTTGGTGGCCATGCCCACGGCAATGCCCGAGGACCCGTTGAGCAAGAGCTGGGGCAGCCGCGAGGGCATCACCACCGGCTCCTGCTGGGAGCCGTCGAAGTTGTCGGCAAAATCGACCGTGTCAGACTCAATGTCTTGCAGCAGCGAGTCGCTGGTCAGCGATTGCAGGCGACATTCGGTGTATCGCATCGCCGCCGGGGGGTCGTTGTCGATGGAGCCGAAGTTGCCGTGGCCGTTGATCAGCGGCATGCGCATGGAGAAGTCCTGGGCCATGCGCACCAGGGCGTCGTACACGGCGGTGTCGCCGTGGGGGTGATACTTACCCAGCACTTCCCCGACTACCCGGGCGCACTTACGGAAGGGGCGGTCGGCGGCCAAACCCAGCTCGTGCATGGCGTAGAGAATGCGCCGGTGCACTGGCTTGAGCCCGTCCCTGGCGTCTGGCAGCGCCCGACCCACGATCACGCTCATGGCGTATTCCAGGTAAGAGCTTTGCATTTCAACGCGCAGATCAGTTGGGACGATGCGCTCTTCTGGGGTTGCCATAGGCGAAAAAGCTCCGAATTTGCGAACAACAAAGCGCTAGTCAGACCCTCGCACCGAGCGGTGCTGAATAGCGCTTAATCAGTATGGTTTTTGCGGACTCATGCAGGTTATATTTTAGCACGAAATCCCCGCTTCAAATCAGCGGGCGCTATGGTGGATTCAGGGGCGCGAGAGGCTTGATTTAGGGGCGTTTTGCCGCCTCGGCTGAATCCTTAATTTGTAGTAGTTCATCCCCCCTGAGTTTGCTGTGCACCACGCTTTCTCTATGGCCGATTTTGCCGTCATCTATTCGCCCGCTTTTTTGACCCACGACACCGGCAATTTTCACCCCGAAAATGCAGGCCGACTGACGGCAGTTGTAGCCGCTTTGGAGCAAGCCTCCTGGGCCGACCACATCGACTGGCGCGAACCCACTCCGGTCCAGCAGCGGCAGGATGTGGATGCCCTGATTGCCCAGCTCCACAACCCCCGCTATGTCACCGCGCTGAGGGAGATCGCCCACACCGGCGGTGGCCACATCGACGGCGATACGGTGGTGTCTGAGCACAGCTACGCGGTGGCCCGGCTGGCGGTGAGCGCCTGGCTGGATGGCGTGGACTATGTGCTCGAAACGGGGCATTCGGCCTTTGTGCTGGCGCGGCCGCCGGGGCACCACGCGGTGCGCGATCGCGGCATGGGGTTTTGTCTGTTGGCCAATGCTGCGATCGCAGCCCACTACGCCCTGGGGCAGGCCAGCGTTCATCGCGTCGCCATTCTCGACTGGGATGTGCACCACGGCAACGGCACCCAGGCCTTGGTGGAAGACAACCCGGCCATTGCCTACTGCTCACTACACCAAATGCCCGCCTACCCCGGCACCGGGCGCAGCAGCGAAACCGGTCTCCACCACAACGTGCTCAACCTGCCCATGGCCCCCGGCAGCGACGGCGCGGCCTACCAAGACCAGTTTGAGCACCGGGTGATTCCCTTTCTCCAGGCCTTTCACCCCGACCTGCTGATCGTCAGCGCCGGCTACGACGCCACCGCCGCCGACCCCCTGGCCAGCATCAATCTGAGCCCCCAGGACTATGGCGCGTTCACTCAGCAATGCCTGGGTATCACCGACAAGATTCTCTTTGGCCTGGAGGGCGGCTACGACTACGAGGCTCTCAGCCAGTCGGTGCTGGCGACCATTCAGGCTCGCCTGGGGGTTTAGTCTCGGCGGCCCCTCGCTGTCCGGCCTGAGGCGGGCTAGACCGGCACCAGCTGAACCCGGCCCAGGGCCGCCTGGAGCGCCTCGTAGCGGTTTTCTACCAGATAAATAGCGGTCGATATCTCGCCGCCAGGATGGCTGCCCAGGCTAGCAAAACGGTGCAGATCGAGGGTTTTGAGGCGCTTTTGCACCTGGCCGGGCTGGGCCACAATCCACACGGTGCGATCGCGCTTGACCGCATCCTGCACAATCGACTCAATAGCCAGCGCCGCCGTCACCCCAATGGTGGGCACCTCGTTCAAATCTAAAACCAGCGCCTGGTAGTCGCGCACAAAGGAAAGGCGGCGCGAAATGCTCTTGGCCGCCCCAAAACTCATCGGCCCCCCCAGCTGAAACAGCAAAATATACCCCTTCGCCTCGGTCAAAATGCCTTTTTCCGCCGCCGAGAGGTCGCTGTCTTCGGTCGCCTCGGTAATCGCCTGAATGCGGTCGCTCTGCAGATCGGTCAGGCGCTTGATGGTCAGCACATTGGCCACAAACGCCCCCACCAGCACCGCCGTAATCAAGTCCACAAACACCGTCAAAACCAGCACCAGGTACATAATGCCGGTACCCCGCAGGGAAATTCGGGGGGCCCGCTTGATAAAGCCCCAGTCCAAAATGTCGATACCTACCTTGAGCAAAATCCCCGCCAGCACCGCGTTGGGAATCTGCGCCGTCAGCGGCCCTCCCCCCAGCAGCACTCCCACCAGCACCAGCGCGTGAACAATGCCCGACAGCGGCGTTTTGCCCCCCGCCTGCACGTTGACCACCGTGCGCATGGTGGCCCCCGCCCCCGGCAGCCCGCCAAACAGACCCGAGATCACATTGCCAATGCCCTGACCAATCAGCTCTTTGTCAGAGTCGTGCTGGGTGTGGGAAATACTGTCGGCCACCAGCGAGGTCAGCAGCGAGTCGATCGCCCCCAGCACCCCCAGCATGATGCCGTAGCGCAGCATATCGTCCAGCTCAGCCAGGCTCAAGGTCGGCAGCCGCAGGCTCGGAAACCCGGTGGGAATCGCGCCAATGCGGGGCAGATCGGCCCCGCCAAACCCCACCACCGACAGGGTGGTGACCACCACCAGCGCCACCAGCGGCGCGGGCAGCACCCGACTCAACCGGGGGGGCACGGCAAACACCAGGGCCAGGGTCAGCAGCCCCAAACCCAGCGCCACCCCGTTGGGCTGAGCCACATAGCCCGGCAGCGCCTGGAGGGTGTCTATCACCCCGCCCGCCGCCCCGTGACCCAGCAGCGGCGGCAGCTGCAACAGCACAATAATCACCCCAATTCCCGACATAAAGCCGGAGATCACGGTGTAGGGCAGCAGCGTGATGTACTGGCCCAGCCGCATCAGGCCAAACAAAATTTGCAGCACCCCGCCCAGCATCACCACCGTAAAGGCCATGGCCAACCCCGTATCGGGGTGGCGGGCCACCAGCGAGGCAATCACGCTGGTAATCACCACCGTCATCGGGCCGGTGGGGCCAGAGATCTGGGTGGGGGTGCCGCCAAACAGGGCCGCAAAAAAGCCGGTAAAAATGGCCCCGTAGAGACCCGCGATCGCACCTGCCCCCGAGGCCACCCCAAAGGCCAGCGCCAGCGGCAGCGCCACAATCGCCGCCGTCACCCCGCCAAAGAGATCGCCCCGCCAGTGGCGCAGACTAATCCCGTTCATCAATGGCACCGACCTGGTCATAGGAGCCTCCCCACGCTGCTTCCCCCTGGGCAGAATGCATAGAGCAGAACGCACAGAGCCAGAACGCACAGATTTGAGGGTTAGTGTAGACCGTCTACCCCAAAACCCCGGTCAATCATTAGATCAGGTTTAGAAATGCGAGCCTCTCCCAGGAGCGCCGGTGCTGTCGGGCAGCTGCTCCGGCGGCACCGGCATGCCCGCCGCGCCAAAACGTCGCGCCAAAACGTCGCGCGCCGTCGGTCTAGCCGCCCCCGGCCCTACCGCTTGCGGTTGATTGGTAGACTACTGGTAGGTTGTTTCCCCTGGCCGCTCCATGCCTGCCGATCGCCCCGAGTCTATCGAGAAAATTGTGGCCCGGTTTCAAAAGGCCGCCGACCCCAAGCGCCGCTACGAGCAGCTGCTGTGGTTTGCCAAAAAGCTCGACCCCCTGCCCGAGGAGTACAAAACTCCCGCCAACAAGGTGCCGGGCTGTGTCTCCCAGGTGTTTGTGGTGGCCGACCTGGTCGAGGGTCAGGTGGTTTACCAGGCCGACTCCGATGCGCAGATCACCAAGGGGCTGGTGGCGCTGTTGATCAAGGCCCTCAACGGCCTCACCCCCGCCGAAATTGTCGCCCTCACCCCCGACTTCATCAAAGACACCCAGCTCGATGTCAGCCTCACGCCGTCGCGGGCCAACGGGTTTTACAACATTTTTAAGACCATGCAGCAAAAGGCCCAGGAACTCACCAATGGCGCTGCTTCGGGGGCGGCGGTGAGCCAGCGCTAGGCGACTGGCTGAGGCGTGAGCTAGAACGGCGGCCGGGGGCGGGGGGACTGCGCCGCCGGTGATGCCCTGGCCCCCAGTTAGTTCCCCGGCATCTTTACGAAACTTTGATAGACTTTGGAATGCGAAGCAGCCCTGGCTGACTCCGCCAATACGTTTTTGCCACTGGTTGGGCCTATTCCATGAGCGAGTACAGCATTTTCACCTCTGAGTCGGTGTCTGAGGGCCATCCCGACAAAATGGCCGACCAGATCTCCGACGCCGTTTTAGACGCCATTCTCAACGAAGACCTGCACGCCCGCGTGGCGGTGGAGACCCTGGTCAAGACCGGCATGGCCGTCATCGCCGGGGAGGTGCGCACGGACACCTATGTCGATCTTGAGGACATCGTGCGCGATGTCATTTTGAGCATTGGCTACAACAGCTCTGATGTGGGCTTTGACGGGGCCTCCTGCGCGGTGCTCAACGCCATCGGCAAGCAGTCGTCAGACATTGCCATGGGGGTCGATGTGGCCACCGATAAGGATCTGGGGGCTGGCGACCAGGGGCTGATGTTTGGCTACGCCACCAATGAGACCGACACCCTGATGCCAGCCCCCATCTACTACGCCCACCGGCTGGTGGAGCGCCAGGCCCACCTGCGCAAGCACGGTGTGCTGCCCTGGCTGCGCCCCGATGCCAAGAGCCAGGTCACGCTGCGCTACGAAAACCAGCGCCCGGTGGCCGTGGAGGCGGTGGTGCTCTCGACCCAGCACAACCCCGATGTCTCCCAGGCCGACATTCGCGAAGCGGTGATGGAGGAGATCATTAAGCCGGTGCTGCCCAGCGCCTGGCTCCACGCCGATACCCAGTACCACATCAACCCCACGGGGCAGTTTATTATCGGTGGCCCGGTGGGCGACTGCGGCCTCACCGGACGCAAGATCATTGTCGATACCTACGGCGGCATGGCGCGCCACGGCGGCGGTGCCTTCTCGGGCAAAGACCCCACCAAGGTGGATCGCTCGGCGGCCTATGCCGGTCGCTACGTGGCCAAAAATATTGTGGCGGCGGGTCTGGCCGATCGCTGCGAAATTCAGGTGTCCTACGCGATTGGGGTGGCGCAGCCGACGTCGATCTCAATCAATACCTTTGGCACGGGGAAGGTGGCGGACGGTGCGATCGCAGATCTGGTGCGGCAGCACTTTGACCTGCGCCCCCAGGGGCTGATCGACATGCTCAATCTGCGTCGCCCCATCTACCAAAAAACCGCTGCCTACGGCCACTTTGGCCGCGAGCTGCCCGAGTTTACCTGGGAGCAAACCGACAAGGCCGACCTGCTCAAGGCCGTCCTCTAAGGGCAATAAACTCCAGGGGGCAGGTAGTCACCACCACCCGCCCCCTGGAGTCTAGGAATTCTGGAGTCTAGGAATTAATGATGGTGGTCTGATGGGGCAGGGCGCTCTCATCGTGGGGTTCGCTGTGGGTGCCGTGATCCGAGTCTTTAGCGTCTTCTTCGGTGCGGCGACGGCTGAGCAGCTCCTTGAGGGGGTCGCGCTTTTCCTCAGACATATGAATTTGAATATTGGGCCCCGATCGCGCCAGGCGAATGATGATGCCATCTTCCACGGGCACTTCGGTGATGCGGCGACCGTCAACATAGGTACCGTTAGTGCCAATGCTCTTGACCGCCCAGCCGGTATCGGTGCGATGGATTTCGACGTGGTGGCGAGACACCACCGCGCTGTAGAGCACCACGTTGTTATCGGTGGAGCGCCCAACGCGAACCACGGGTTCCTGGTTAAATGTCCAGCTTTGAACCGGAGTCTTGTGAAGCGGATGCAGCAGCGACAGGGTAATCACATTACTCAATCAAAAACGAACGATCGCTATCGTCTCTAATCATAGAAGAGTCTGGTAGACCCCAAGTCATTTTTAGCACTCTGGGTAGAGCCGCCGGGGCCATCGACTAACTGCCTTGATGATAATTCAGCGGGTAGGCCATACGGCAAGGTGCGCCTACCATGGGCCATTTTTGCCCAAATCAGGCTAGGGTGGTGGCTTTCAGATCCAGATCGCCCACCGCCTGGCTGTCGATCAGCCACCGCAGCTCGCCCTGGGGGCGGATCAGCCGGGAGGGGTAGGCCTGGTCGTCGCCCTGGGGGCTAAACACCTGGCCGAGGGCGGTTTGCTTGTCGGCCCCGGCCACCAAAAACAACACCTGGCGGCTGTGGTTGATCAGCGGCACGGTGAAGGTAATGCGCGGGTCAGCGCCTTTTTGCCCCACGGTGATCAGCCGGTCATCGACGCCGAGGGCAGCGGTGTGGGGAAACAGCGACGCCGTGTGGCCGTCGTCGCCCATGCCCAGCAAAATCAGGTCAAACTCGGGCACCTGACCGGGGGCAGTGCCCTGCAAACCGCCAAATACAGCCCGCACCATCGCGTCGTACTGGGCGGCGGCGGCGGCGGGCTCCGCCACGACGGTGGGGGTGAGCAGAATGTGGTCGGGGGGGATGGGCACCTGGTCGAGCCAGGCGGCCTTAGCCATGCCCGCGTTGCTGTCGGGGTGGTCGATGGGCACGTAGCGCTCGTCGCCCCAAAAGATGTAGAGCTGCTCCCAGGGCAGGTCTTGGCTGGCGAGGCCGCTGTAGAGGGGCTTGGGGGTGCTGCCGCCCGCCAGCGCCAGGGTGCAGTAGCCGTGATCGGCCACCGCGCTGCGAATGGTGTCGGTGACCAGGGTGAGGGCTCGCTGCACCACGGCGGGCTTGTCGGGCAAAATCTCAAGCAGGGGCGATCGCATAGATAGATTCCACCAGTAATGGCTCTCGGAATAGCGCTAGGCATTAACCTGGGGGCGGGGCCAGGGGATTTACCTAGGAGTAGGGTAGCCCAGCTTTGCCCCCAGGGGCGGGGGCTTAAGCTTTACTTCTCAAGCCCGCCTGGCCCCGGTTGACCCCGGCCCGCCAGCTGGGGCCCAGGCGGTTAGTTGACAAGCCGCCCAAAACCTTGAAAGCTTACGGTTAGCTCTGTGCCCTGCGTTGACCCTTTGCCCCCATGCAACTGACCCCCCAGGAAAAAGATAAGCTGCTGATCTTTACCGCTGCGCTGGTGGCTGAGCGTCGCAAAGACCGAGGCCTCAAGCTAAACCATCCCGAGGCGGTGGCCTACATTTCGGCGGCGATTTTGGAAGGGGCGCGGGATGGCCGCACGGTGGCGGACCTGATGAGCTACGGCACCACCCTGCTGAGCCGGGCCGAGGTGATGGACGGGGTGGCAGAGATGATTCATGAGGTGCAGGTGGAGGCGACCTTCCCCGATGGCACTAAGCTGGTAACGGTTCACGAGCCCATTCGGTAGCGCACCCATGGCTGTTTCTGCCTCTAACCCATCGCCCCAGGACATTCGCTTAGATGCCGCCGCCGTGGAAGCGGTGCTGGGGGCCCTGGTCGCTCAGCTCGATGCCTACGTGTTTCCAGAGGTGGCGGAGAAAATTCAGGCCGACATTGAGCAGCGACTGGAGGCGAGGGGCTACGGCGATATCCAAGGGGGGCAGCAGCTGGCGGATACGCTGACGGCTCAGCTCCAGCAGATCAGCTGCGATCGCAACCTGCGGCTGCACTTTAGCCCTGTACCCCTGCCCCACATCGACCCTGAAGCCACCCCCAGCGCCGAGGAGTTAGAGCGCCAGTACCAGGCCAGCCGCCGCCGCAACTTTGACCTCAACCGGGTCGAGCGGCTGGCGGGCAACGTGGGCTACATTCAGCTGTTTAGCTTTGAGCCGCCGGAGTTTGCCGGCGACGCCCTGGCCGCCGCCATGACCCTGGTGACCCACACCGACGCGCTCATTTTTGACCTGCGCTATAGCCAGGGCGGCTCCCCGGCCACGGTGGCGCTGCTGTTTAGCTACCTGCTGCCCGCCCATCCGCCCACCCACCTCAACGATCTCTACTGGAGCGAGACCGACGCCACCCACCAGTGGTGGACAGTGCCCTACCTGCCGGGCCAGCGCTACCTCGACAAACCCGTCTTTGCCCTCACCAGCCCCGAGACCGTTTCAGCGGCGGAGGAGTTTGCCTACAACCTGCAAGTGCTCAAGCGCGGGGCCGTGGTCGGTGAAACCACTCGCGGTGGTGCCAACCCGGGGCGGGGCTTTCGCCTGCACGACCACTTTTGGGTGTTTATGCCCACCGGCCAGGCGATCAACCCCATCACCGGCGGCAACTGGGATAGCACCGGCGTAGTGCCCACGGTAAAAGTACCGGCGGAGACCGCCCTCGACACCGCCCACCTGATGGCCCTAAACCACCTACTGGAGACCGGAGCCGAGGGCATCGCCCGCCGCGAGCTAGAGGAAGCCCTACCCCGGATCGAGCGCTCGCTTCAGCAAAAACGCCAAGACCTGATTGCCAACCTAGGAGGCCCCCTATGATTCCCGGAGAACTGCTGCCCGCCCCCGGCGAGATCGAGCTCAACGCCGGTAAACCCACCGTGACCCTGACCGTGGCCAACACCGGCGACCGCCCGATTCAGGTGGGCTCCCACTTTCACTTTTTTGAGGTCAATGCCGCCCTCAGCTTTGAGCGCGATCGGGCTCGGGGCATGCGGCTCGATATTCCGGCGGGGACGGCGGTGCGGTTTGAGCCGGGCGACGAGCGCGACATCACCCTGGTGCCCCTGGCCGGGGAGCGGCGAGTGTACGGGTTTAACGCCCAAATCGAAGGGGCACTGTAGGCTAGGGATATAAGCTAGGGATAGTCGCCCCCCAGGACAACCGCGATGCAAAGCACAGCCAGCCTCGAACAAGCTCTCCTCGACCACCTGCGGCGGCTCCCCCCCGACAAGCAGCAGGAAGTTCTCGACTTCGCCGAATTTTTGCAGCAGAAGCTCTTCTCGCCGCCAACCCCCTCCGCCAGGCCATCCCTGCGGGATCTGGCTCATCTGCCCTTGCTCCAACGCCACCAGGCACTGACTCCATTCATCGCCGAGACCGCCGCAGACTTCAACACCGATCCAGTATTGAGCGAGTTTTCGGCTCTGGACGGCGAAGACTGGGAGTTTCCCGATGACGAGCCCTAGTCGCGGCGAAATCTGGCTGGTGGATCTCGACCCCACCCGGGGTCAAGAAATTCAGAAAACTCGCCCGGTGGTGGTGATCAGCAGCAATCTCTTTGGGCCCATTCCCCTCCGGATCATCATCCCTATCACCACCTGGCAGGCCAAATTTGACAGCCGCCCCTTCATGGTGAAACTCCCCGCCACCCCTGCAAACGGCCTCAGTCAAGATTCCGCCGCCAATGTCTTGCAGGTTCGCAGTCTGTCAATCCAGCGCTTTGTCCACTATCTTGGCCAGCTAGAACCAGGCCTGCTGGCTGAGATTCTGGCTGGACTGATCGTCTGTGTCGATTACGAATAGACGGATGTGAATAGACGGACTCAATCTAAGCGCGTCCCTGTCATCGAGTTCTCCCATGCCTACCCCGCGTCTGCTGATCATTGGCCTCGACTGCATGGCCCCCGACCTGGTATTTGACCAGTGGCGGCCAGATTTGCCCCACCTGTCGCGGCTGATGGGGTTGGGCAGCTACGGCAGACTCGAAAGCAGCATTCCGGCGATTACGGTGCCCGCCTGGAGCTGCATGATGACCGGGCGCGACCCCGGCGAGCTGGGGATCTACGGGTTTAGGAATAGGCGCGATCGCACCTATCACTCCATGGCGATATCCGACGGGCGGGCGGTCAAATTTCCCCGGCTGTGGGATATTTTGGCCGACGCGGGCTGGACGGTAGCCGCCCTCAGCGTACCCGGCACCTCGCCCCCCTACCCGGTGAATGGCTCCCTGGTCTCCTGCTTTCTCACCCCCAGCACCGAGGTGCCCTTCACCCACCCCCCCGAGCTGGGCGACACCATCAAAGCCTGGCTGCCCGACTTCATGATGGATGTACCCAACTTTCGCTCCGACGAAAAAGCCCGCATTCTCGACAACCTGTATACCCTCTGCGACCAGCGCTTTACCCTGGCCACCAAGCTGATCGCTCGCGACGCCCCCGACTTTTGCATGCTGGTGGACATGGGCGTAGACCGCATCCACCACGCCTTCTGGAAACCGATGGACCCGCGCCACCCGCAGTACGAGCCCGACTCCCCCTTCGCCACCGCCATCCACGACTATTACGTGCATGTCGATCGGCGCATCGGCGAACTGCTGGCGGTCTGCGACCCCGACACCGCCGTGCTGGTGGTCTCCGACCACGGCGCCCAGCCGCTGATGGGCGGCATCTGCATCAATGAATGGCTGATCGCCAACGGCTACCTCAGCCTCAAAGCAGCGCCCACCGAGGTGCTACCCCTCGACCAGGTCGAAGTCGATTGGGACAATACCCAGGTGTGGGGGGCCGGGGGCTACTACGCCCGCATTTTCTTGAATGTAAAGGGGCGCGAACCCCAGGGCACCGTGGCCATGGCCGACTACGAAACCCTGCGCGACGAGCTGGCGGCCAAACTCTCCCAGCTCACCGACCCCGGCGGCAACCCGCTGCCCATCAAAGCCTTCAAACCCCAGGAAATCTACCAAAAAGTCCGGGGCCGCGCCCCGGATCTGATTGTGTACTTTGACGACCTGGCCTGGCGATCGGTGG
>DATIVG010000157.1:0-1998 GCA_035466075.1 Nodosilinea sp.
AAAACCGTACCTACATCGAATTTGCCGACGCCCCCGGTGCCATGTGGGGCTGGAATGGCGGCACCTTTGGCTAGGGTCAACCGCCGGGCCCATCAGGCCGGTGCTCTGCCAATCCTGACGTTGTAGGCTGGGTGGTGCGATCGCAGAATCTAACAAAACTAGCTCTGCCGTTGGGTTGCATTGCGTTGCGCCTAACCTGCGAGAGCCCTCCTGTCTATTGTTGAGGCTGCACCCGGCCTCTGGTCATGGGGCCAAGGGCTTGCTGTCGCTGCTGGCTGGCTGGTCGTTACAACGCCTGTAGCCACCTTTAAACTGGCGAATTGGCTAAAACGGCACATCCTTATCGGCATGGGACGGCTGTTTGGCTGCGGCTTCCGAGGGCTGGGGTGGCCCGGTAGTGCCCTCGGCACCCAGGTCGCTGTCGAGATCCACAATCTGACCGTTAAAAAATTGGGCAAAATTCTTCACTGCCCGGTCTAGGTCACTGACCATGCCAGGCAGCGGCGGGTTGCCCGGCGGTAGCGTAGCGGGCATTCCGGCAGGCGTTCCCGAGGGAGGTGCCGAAGGCGTCACCGAGGGCGTCACCGGCGACCCTACCGAAGGCATCGCCGCCGAGGGCGGAGGAACGGGCCCACCCTGGCCAGTTGCCGGGGCGGGTGCCGCCGCCATAGAGGGCATCGCCGGTGTCTCCACCCCGGGGGATGCGGCCTGGCCCCGACCATCTGCCTGGGAAATATTCGGGGCTGGGGCCTCAGGCTTTGGGTCGGGCAGCACCTCCAACGAAACCTGCACCCGCTGGCCTAACACCTTCTCGAAGGCGGCCTCCACATTGTCTACCCGCCCCTGGGCCATCTTAAACAGAGGCCTGGAGCTAATGCCCACCCGAGCCACCACCCCGTCGTAAAACAGCAGGCTGCCCTGCTGCTGCATCAGGGCGCGGGTGCCCAGGGGCTCTAGCACTGCAATCACCCGCAGCCACAGCTCAGGCAGATTGCTGTCGGTGGCGACAGGGGGCGAGTCGGGCGGGGGCGGCGGCGGGGGATCGGGGGCAGTCAGCGGCGCTGGGGCAGTGGGCGCTGGGGTGTTAGGTACTGGGGCGCTGGGCACTGGGGCGCTAGGCGCGACGCCGTTGCTAATCTCGGTTGGGGCCAGATCGACCGGAGCAGAGGTGGGTGGCGCTGGGGCAATGGGCTGGGGCGGCTGGCCAGGGGGGATGATGGGAGCGACGGGGCGAGGGACGGCTGGCGCTACCGCCGGGGCCATGGCCCCAGGCCCCATGGCGGGAACGGCGGCGGCCTGGCCCGCCAGGGTAGAGGGCAGCAGCCCCAGCAGCGCCACCTCTAGCCACAGGCGGGGCTGGGTGGTGTTTTTGACCTGGCCCTCGGCGCTGCGCAGATGCTGCTGGCCCAGCAGCAGCACCATCGGGTCGATGCCCTGCACCAGGGTTTGCATGTCGGCCCAGGTGGGCGGCGTGATTGCGACCAGGTCTTGGCGACCGCCCGCAGTCTTGGCAATCAGCAGGTCGCGATAAAACCCGGCCAAATTTTGCAGCACGATCAGCGGTTCTCGGCCCCGATCCATGAGCTGGCGGGCCTGATCGAGCACGGCGGTGCTGTCATCGCTGAGAATGGCCTGAACCAGGGCGAGCAGGTTGCGCTCGGGCACTGCGCCGACTAAATCCCACACGGCCTCGGCTCCCACCGGCGGTTCTAGCAGGCTGAGCTGATCGAGCAAACTTTGGGCATCGCGCAGGCCTCCCTGGGAGACTTGGGCCACCAGGCGCAGGGCCTCATCGTCGATGGCGATTGCCTCCTGGTCGGCAATGTGGCGCAGGTGGGTAATCATCGGCTCGAGGGGAATGCGCCGATAGTCGAACCGCTGACAGCGGGAAATAATGGTGGGCAGTACCCGCTGGGGGTCGGTGGTGGCCAGCACAAAGACGACGTTGCTGGGCGGCTCTTCTAAGGTCTTGAGCAGAGCGTTGAAGGCCGCCGTACT
>DATIVG010000158.1:0-6127 GCA_035466075.1 Nodosilinea sp.
ATGGAAATTTACTTATATTGCTATGAACAAATTCTGTTTCAGACTCATCACCTGAGAATAGAATCATAATTCTTGCCGTTTCAGCATCCGCCTCTTCCCAAATTCCATGTCTAAGTAGACGTTCTAATGTAGAAAATAGTACTTCTTTTTCTTTGAAGTTATCTTCTTGTGAATTTGTTTCACCTAGCTTTTGTTTAGTAATTCCCCAAATAAGTTGTTCCAGAGGATCAGGCTCCTGCAAACGGAAATCAACCCAATGGAGATTCTTAAGTAATACGGGTAGCTTAGGCTGCTGAGGGGCGTCATCTAGCATGACTGGAATTACAGGAAGCTGGCGCGAGACAAACTCTTGTAGAAAGCAGTAGATCTCTTGTTGCTGCCAGGGGCCAATACCCTGCTTACCAATGAAGACAGCGGCGGCGCCAATGCTCTCTATCTGTCGTTCGAGGACGAGCTGCCAAACTTCGCCGGGGCAAATTTCCCACACATCGAGCCAGGGGGTGAGGTTGTTTTGCCGAAGCTGCTGGGCGATTTGGATGACGGCGGGCTTGTCTTCGCTGTTGTGGCAAAGAAAAACGTCAAACTTCTGCTCGGTCATGGAATGCTTGCCCAGGTCAACTTTTGGCTTTGGCCTGTCCAAAGTCTAGCCTGGATTGAGTGAGTGGTCAGTTTAGCCTATGCAGCAAACCCCCGAGTTCTTGCAGAACTCGGGGGTTTTGGAGGTGGGTGGGTGGCTAACCTACAGCGTCGCCAGCACATCGCGGGCGGCGGCGATGGTGGCGTCGATATCCTCATCGGTGTGGGCCAGCGAGGTAAACCCGGCCTCGTACTGCGAGGGGGCCAGGTACACGCCGCGCTCTAGCATGCCCCGGTGGAAGCGGCTAAACTTCTCCAGATCAGAGCGCTTAGCATCTTCAAAGTTGCTGATCGGCCCGGGGTTAAAGAACATGCCAAACATAGCGCTGATGTGGCCACCGCAGACTTCGTGGCCGGTGTCGCGGGCCGCTTGCAGCAGGCCCTCGGTGAGCTTGGCGGTCAGCCGCTCTAGCTCGTCGTAGGTGCCGGGCCGCTGGAGCAGTTCCAGGGTTTTGATGCCAGCGGTCATCGCCAGCGGGTTGCCGGATAGAGTGCCCGCCTGGTACACCGGCCCAGCGGGGGCAATCATTTCCATAATGTCGCGGCGACCGCCGTAGGCCCCCACCGGGAGCCCGCCGCCGATTACCTTACCCAGGGTGGTGAGGTCGGGGGTGACATTAAACTTGGCCTGGGCACCGCCGTAGGCAATGCGGAAGCCGGTCATCACTTCGTCAAACACCAGCAGGGCCTCGTGCTCGCGGGTGATTTCGCGCAGACCCTCCAAAAAGCCGCCATCGGGGGTGATAAAGCCCGAATTGCCCACTACCGGTTCGAGAATGACCCCGGCGATTTGGCCGGGATTTTGGGCAAAGAGGGCCTTCACCGCTTCGAGATCGTTGTAGGGGGCGGTGAGGGTGTCGCTGGTGGCGGCCTTGGGCACCCCCGGCGAGTCGGGCAGACCCAGGGTGGCGACCCCAGACCCGGCCTGCACCAAAAACATGTCGGCGTGGCCGTGGTAGCAGCCGGAGAATTTAATGATTTTGTCGCGCCCGGTGTAGGCCCGCATCAGCCGCAGCACGGCCATACAGGCTTCGGTGCCGGAGTTGACGAAGCGCACCATTTCAATGCTGGGCACGGCCTGGATCACCATTTCGGCCAGCACGTTTTCGAGATAGCAGGGCGCGCCGAAGCTGGTGCCTTTCTCCAGGGCGGCTGACAGGGCGGCTAGCACTTCGGGGTGGGCGTGGCCGCAGATGGCGGGGCCCCAGGTGCCCACGTAGTCGATGTAGCGGTTGCCGTCCACATCCCAAATGTAGGCGCCCTTGACCCGGTCAAACACAATGGGCTGCCCACCCACCGACTTAAAGGCCCGCACCGGCGAGCTAACGCCACCCGGCATGAGGTTTTGGGCGGCGGAGAAGATTTCCTGTGATTTCGCTGTTTTAAATGGGGCTGTACTGACCAAGGCACGTTCCTCTCAGAGACCAAATTCTCCCGATGATCTTGACCCAGGCCATCGGGGGGTTAGCTCTGATCATTATCCTATTGATTGGATAAGGCGTACCGATTGATGTAAAGGAATGTAAGCTACCGGCGCAGGTGGTGCAGGCGACCCTGCTTGATTTGCACCACGGGGTGGTTGGAGATGCGCACCAGGTGCTCGTCGTGGGTGGTGACCATGACGGTGATGCCGATGGAGTTGAGCTTTTTGAGAATCTTGATCACCTGGAGGGAGTTTTCGGCATCCAGGTTGCCGGTGGGCTCGTCGGCCAGCAGCAGGGGCGGGGTGTTGACCACGGCGCGGGCAATGCTGACCCGCTGCTGCTCGCCACCGGACAGCTCGTCGGGGAAGCACTGGGCCTTGCCCTGGAGGCCGACCATTTTGAGGGTGGGCCAGAGGCGGCGGTGAATTTCTTTGCGGCTGAAGCCCTGGGCCCAGAGCACAAAGGCCACGTTTTCGGCGACGGTGCGGCGGGGAATGAGTTTGTAGTCTTGAAACACCACGCCGATGCGGCGGCGCATCATCGCTAGACGGTTGCCGCGCAGGTCGGAGATGGGCTCGTCGCCCACCAGAATGGTGCCGCCGGTGGGGCGCTCATGGCCGTAGAGCAGCTTGAGCAGGGTCGATTTGCCGGAGCCGGAGGGGCCGGTGACAAACAGAAAGTCACCGGGGTTAACGGTGAGGTTGACTCCGGTGAGGGCTTGGCTGCCGTTGGTGTAGACTTTCTCGACATTGGTGAGCGAGACAATGGGCTGGACTGCCGGATTGACCGGGGGGGCGGCGTTGAGCACGGGGCCGGGGGCCGGGTCTGCGGCGGAGGGGGCGGGCACTACAAGTTTGAAGCGGTCTTGTAGCCGGGCGCGCACCTCTTCGGGCAGGCCAGTCAGCTTGGTGTTGTCGGTGGGGCGATGGAGCACAGAAGTCATGGAACGTCCTAACGGTGAATGGATGGGTGGGGACTCGGGGGTGAGTCGGTCAAAAACGTTTGAACTGCGCAGCCCGCGTTGGAGACAGAACTGACTGGGCTTTTGGGTGGCCATTGTACCGGAAAGGCCCTATCCGGCAAAAGGCATATTTGTTTTTTCAATAATTGTCATGGTTTGTTACCTAGAAGACAGTGGAGTCAAGGGATCGAGGCATGGGCGGCCTGGGGCTCTAAAATTCCCACCGCTTGCCATCCTAGGGCTCTAGAAGAGTACCGCAACGTTTGCAAAATTGGGCATCGTCGTCGTGGAGGGTGAAGCCGCAGCCGGGGCAGGGTAGGTGCTGGGGCTGGGACACTTTGACCAACTGCCGAATCAGGCTGCTGAGCTGGGTGGGGATGAGGGCAATACCGGTGAGGATCATCATCACGGTAAGGCCCCGACCGGCTTCGGAAATGGGGGTGACATCGCCGTAGCCAACGGTGGTCATGGTGACGACAGCGAAGTAGAGGGCGTCTAAAAAGGTGCCAAAGTCTTCGGCGTTGCGGGGGTGCTCGACCTGAAAAATGAGGCCGGAGTAGATAAAGATGATGGCCCCCAGAGTAAATAGAATGCGGATCAAAATCAGGCTGTCGGTGCTGGTCACCTGGCCAAACCAGAGCCGATTGTTGAAAATGCGCACCAGTCGCAAGATTCGCAGCGATCTAAAAAAGCGCAGAAAGCGAATGTCAAACACCCCTACCCAGGAGGGCAGGATGGCGATCAGATCGATCATGCCGTAAAGGCTAAAGGCATAGTGCCAGGGGCGCTGAGCGACCCAGAGGCGCAAGCCATATTCGAGGGTAAAGGCCAGCACAATGATCCAGTCGAGGATGTTGAGCCATTCATCCACAACGGGCGAGATCGGGTAGGTTTTGACCACAAAAATGGCGGCAGAGGTGAAGATCAGCAGCACGATTGCGCCATTGACTACTCGACCGATGGGGGTGTCGGTGGTGTCTAGGTGGCTGCGCAGTCGATCGCGTAGCGCAGGGCTTTGACCGTCGTGCCAGGTGTCCTGCTTCAATTCCATGGGTTTTACCATTGGTTTAATGCCCACCCCCAGGATAGTTCTACACTCTGCCCTGGGCTAAGATAACCAGGCGGACTGATTTTTATCTGGCTGCGATTTTTTGGATGTCTTGGCCCTGGGATCAGAATTATCCGGTGGTTATTTCAGCGTTTGAGGTCTGAGCTGGCTCTAGGTTAACGTTTGCCTTTTGGCCAGGGACTATGATGGGCTAGATTTCTGCGGATGATATCTTTTGGCTGGGCTGAGGATTAGATTTACTATCACTGCGGCATTTTGAGCACCTATGGCGATCGCACCCGTTATTACCACCCCCAGCGATTTTTCTCCCAGTGCCCCTGGCACTTGGTCGCCCTTGCCAGCGCAGCGCCCGCTGCTGCTGGTGGGCCACGGTAGTCGCGATCTGGAGGGGCGCGATCGCGTCTTAGAGTTTGCTGCGGCCTACCAGGCGCTCGACACCTCTCGCCCGGTGATTCCCTGCTTTTTGGAGCTGACGGAGCCCACCATTCAAGACGGGGTAGACCGGTGTGTGGAGGAGGGCTACACCGATATTTCGGTGCTGCCGATTTTGCTGTTTGCCGCCCGCCACAACAAGTTTGACGTCACCAACGAGCTAGACCGCGCCCGCCAGCGCCATCCCCAGGTGACGTTTCACTACGGTCGCCACTTTGGCATTACTCCGGCGATTATTCAGCTGTGGCAGGAGCGTCTGGCAGAGCTAGATACACCTCGCTTTAACCCCGACGGCATTGCCCGCGAGGACACGGTGCTGCTGTTTGTGGGCCGCGGCGCTAGCGACCCCGACGCCAACGGCGATGTGTACAAGCTGGCCCGCATCGTGTGGGAGGGCAGCCGCTACAAAACCGTCGAGATTTGCTTTATTGGCATTACCCACCCCCGGCTAGAGGAGGGCTTTCGTCGGGCGCGGATGTATGAGCCGAAACGCATTATTGTGCTGCCGTATTTTTTGTTTACGGGGGTGCTGATTAAAAAAATTATGGGGATTTGTGAGCAGGAGCAGGCGGCTCACCCCGAGCAGTTGGTGAGCTATCTGCCGGAGATGGGCAGCCACCCGCAGCTGATGCAGATCTTGCGCGATCGCGAGATCGAAACCCACCTGGGCCAGGTGGCGATGAACTGCGAAATGTGTAAGTTTCGCCTGGCCGCCGGGGGCGCGCAGCAGGGTCATGGGCATGAGCACGGCCATAATCACGGTCACGCCCACGGGCATGAGCAGGGCCACGGTCATGATCACGGACACGGGCACGGGCACGGGCACGGGCACGATCATGGTCACGCCCACGACGGGGAGCCGGTGGATCTGTTTCCCCAGCCCGACGACTACCACCAGCGGGCCTGGCAGGTGCCCTAGCGGGTTGGCCCCGGCCCTGGAACGGGCATCTTAGACCTAGGAGCGCCCGGGCTGAGGCGCTGATTTTAGGCGGGTGTCTGGCGCATATCTGGCGCAAGTCTGGCGCAATATCTGGCGCAACAAGGGGGGCAGCGATGTTTAGGTCAGTTGGTCGGCAGGTCTGTGCCTTTGATTTGGAATGGGTGCCCGACCCGGTGTCGGGGCGGCGGGTGTACGGGCTGCCCGCCGACCTGCCGGATGCGGAGGTGTTGGCGGTGATGTGGGCCAGGGCGGGGGCGACGGCGGAGAAACCCCGGCCCCATCTGAAAACAGCGCTGTGCCGAGTGGTGGCGGTGTCGGCCGTAATCCGCGAGCAGCAGAGCAACGGCGAGGTGCAGGTGCGGCTGACCACGCTGCCCCGGCAGATGGATCAGCTGATGGCTGAGGCAGACTTGATTGGCACTTTTTTGGGCTATCTGGGGCAGCACCATCCCCAGCTGGTGGGGTTTAATTCGCAGACCGCAGACCTGCCGATTTTGTTGCAGCGGGGGCTGGTGGCGGGCATTGCGGCCCCAGACTTTTGCCGCCGCGCCGAGAAGGGCTGGGGCAACGACTACTTTAGCCGCCACGGCGATGCCCACATTGACCTGAAGCAGACCCTGGGCGGCTGGGGCATTGCCACCCCGACCCTGCACGAACTGGCGGGG
>DATIVG010000159.1:0-2469 GCA_035466075.1 Nodosilinea sp.
TAGGTGACTTCGCGGGCTGCGATCGCACCCCCGATTCCCTTTTTGATCAGATCCGCCGCCTCTTGCCAGCCCATGTACTCCAGCATCATCACCCCCGAGAGGATCACCGAGCCGGGGTTGATGCGGTCGAGGCCAGCGTGCTTGGGGGCGGTGCCGTGGGTGGCCTCAAACACGGCGCAGGTGTCGCCAATGTTGGCTCCTGGCCCCATGCCCAGACCGCCGACAATGGCCGCCGCCGCATCCGACAGGTAGTCGCCGTTCAGGTTCATGGTGGCCAAAATCGAGTACTCGTCGGGCCGGGTCTGAATCTGCTGGAAGATGCTGTCGGCGATCCGGTCGTTGACCATCACCTTGTCTTTCCACTGGCCGTTGCCGTGGGTGGCCCCAATGGCGGTGAGAATGCCCTCCACCTCGGCGCAGACCGCCGCCTTTTTCTCCGGGGTCAGGGCGTCGTAGCCGGGCTCGATCTGGCGGGCGTTGTCTTCGATCGACAGGTCGGGGTTGGCCTCCTGATTGCCCAGCACCCAGGACTCCAGCTCGGTGACGCATTCGTTGCGAAACTCAGAGGTGACCAGCTCATAGCCCCAGTCGCGGAAGGCCCCCTCGGTGTATTTCATGATGTTGCCCTTGTGCACCAGGGTGACCTGCTGCTTGTCCTTGGGCAGGCGCAGGGCGTGCTTCATGGCGCGGCGCACCAGCCGCTGGCTGCCGGTCTTGCTGATCGGCTTGATGCCGATGCCCGCATCCAGGGGAATCTGCTTTTTGCCGTGCTCCGGGGTGGCGGGGATCAGCTCGGTGTTGAGGTACTTGATCAGCTGATCGCAGAGCGGATCGCCCTGCTTCCACTCGATGCCCAGGTAGATGTCTTCGGTGTTTTCTCTATAAATAATGACATCGAGCTTTTCGGGGCTGCGGTGGGGCGACGGCGTGCCCGCGTAGTAGGTGCAGGGCCGCACGCAGGCGTAGAGGTCGTTGATCTGCCGCAGGGCCACGTTGAGCGAGCGAATACCGCCGCCCACCGGGGTCGTGAGCGGCCCTTTGATCGCCACACCAAATTCTTCAATGGCTTTGAGGGTGTCGTCGGGCAGGTACTGGTAGGTGCCGTACTGTTCACAGGCTTCGTCGCCCGCGTAGACCTTAAACCAGACGATTTCGCGCTTGCCCCCGTAGGCGGCCGCCACCGCCGCATCAAACACCCGCTGGGCCGCAGGCCAGATGTCAACGCCCGTTCCATCGCCTCGGATGTAGGGAATGATAGGCGTATCTGGCACGATGGGTTCGCCATCTTTGAAGGTGATGCGTTCGCCTACTGCCGGGGGAGTGATCCGTTCGTACATCGCAAATTGCCCGCAAACGACAAAACATCCCATAGTCTAATGCGCTTTAACCCACATTTTTGCTCGTGCGGCAACGATTTCGCCCTGGGTCTGCCCCGCTACCGTTGGGGTCTCCTGACGCGCTGGCGCAGCGACTGCCGCCGGTTGAACTTGGCCTGCCCCTATCCATCCCTGAGATGCTGACGTCTATGAACACCGTTTTAGTCGTCGATGACGATGCCATTCTTCAGCTGGCCCTGACCCGACGGTTGCAAGACCAGGGCTTTGAGGTGCTCAACGCCACGTCGGCGGAGGAGGCGCTGGTCCTGCTCCGCACCCACCCCGCCGATGTGGTGGTCTCCGACGTGATGATGCCGGGCATGAATGGGTTTGAGTTTTGCCACCGGCTGCGATCGCAGCCCGAGGGGGCGATGGTACCGTTTATCTTTCTCTCCAGCCTGGGGGAGCTGACCAACCGGGTGCAGGGCCACATGATCGGCGCCGACGACTACCTGGTCAAGCCCTTTTCGGCCCAGGAGCTGATTGCCAAGGTCAAAGGTGCGATCGCGCGATCGCAGCGCCTCCACAGTGCCCTCCAGCGCCTGATCGAGCAGTCCAGCGCCCAGCCCGCCCCCCTGCCCCTCACCCCCGCCGAAGAGCGCGTCTTTTGGGAAGTGGTGCAGGGCTTCACCAACAAACAGATCGGCGAGCACCTCTTCCTCAGCCCCCGCACCGTGCAGACCCACCTCAGCAATATGCTGACCAAACTCAACCTGGAAAACCGGTCGCAAATTGTTCGCTTTGCCTTTGAACAGGGCTACCGCCTGCCGGAGGAGTCGGAGCGGGGGTGATGGGGTGTAGACGCGGAGCGGCTTCCCGTAGGGTAGGGGTGATGGGGTGATGGGGTGGCGAGCGGCGAATGGCGCGGGATATTCACAACTCTCTCCCCCACCCCCTAACTCCCCCACTCCCCTACTCCCCCACTCCCTAACTCCCCCACTCCCTAACTCCCCTACTCCCTAACTCCCCCACTCCCTAACTCCCCACTCCCCACTTCACCTGGTCGCCCAACACGCCCTATCATGAGGGACAGGCACTCTCATGGCGCATGTTAGCGGTATCTATGGTTTCGGATAGCGACACACTGGTCAAT
>DATIVG010000160.1:0-6163 GCA_035466075.1 Nodosilinea sp.
CCAGGCCCAGGTGCAGCAGCTCCAGGGCGAGGTGGCCCAGCTCAAGGGGCAGTTGGGCAAGGTGTTGGCCTTCATCAAGCAGAAGCTCAAGTAGGCCCCTACGCCAGCGATGATGTTCTGGTGATAACAGCATAAAGATGACAGTTGAGGGGGAAGACCGGAGCAATGCGGTCTTCCCCCTTTAGTTTTGGCCGCTGATACCCAGGACTGCATAGTCATAGCTGGAGCCAGTAGAGTTAAGACATTTTTCAGGCGAACGCTCAAACGTTTGAACGTTTTTGGGGTTTCTGATTGTCCTAACCAGCATGGCTATGGCTATATAGCTGGAGCCAGCGCGGTTAAGATATGGCCGCTAAAACGTTCGAAGGTTGATCAGGGTTTTGGCTGTCCTCACCCAGATGGCTACGGCTACATTCCCGATTCGGCCAGGCACGTACGGTTTGTCCTACGGTTGGGGCCTGGGGGAATCGGCATTGTGGGATTCGGCCTGGGTATTGGCCCCTACTCGCGCCGCGCCCTGGGGCGGGTAGGAGTTTAGCGGCCCAGCCCCATCGCGGTGGTTGACCTCTGGGTCGCCGCCTATGCCGGCAAACATCTGCTGGGGCACACCAATGGCAATGTCGGCCTGGTCGAAGGCCAGGCGCAGGCGGCGGCGAAATTCGCGGGCCACCAAAAACTGCTTCAGGGGCCGGGTGCGAATCCAGATCAGCAGGGTGAGACCGGCGTGGCTCATGGCCTCGACGCCGAGCATTTCGACCGGGTTGAGAATGGCGTAGCGCCACTCCGGGTCGTTGGCCATGGCCTGGGCGGTGTCGTTGACCACCCGCAGGGCCTGATCCACGTCGGTACCGTAGGCCACGTCGATTGTGAGGTTGGCCCGCGACCAGGTGCGGCTGAGGTTTTCGACCTGGGCAATCAGGCTGTTGGGCAGGGTGACCAGGCGACCGTCTTCCCCACGAATTTGGGTGATCCGCAGGTTGAGATTTTCGACAATGCCGGTGGTGGTGCCGGTGGTGACCAGATCGCCAATGGCGTACTGGTCTTCTAGCAGAATCAAAAAGCCGTTGACCAGATCTTTGACCAGGCTCTGGGCGGCAAAGGAAACCGCCAGGGCTGCGATCGCACCAAAGGCCAGCAGCGAGGCCGGGGCAATGCGCAGGGTTTGCAGCACCAGCAGGGTGGCCAGGGCGTAGATGATCGCCGTTTTGAGCCCCTTGAGCGCCCCGGTAATGGTCGAGATCCGCATGGACTTGCGCTGGATGTCGTCGAGGTCGCCCAGCTCATTTTTGCCCCAGGCCTGGGCCACCCGCTCAATGCCCAGGTTGGCCAGACGGTTGAGCAACCCGGCAAAAAACCAGGTAAGCAGCAGCAGCACCGGCACCGAAAACAGCCTGAAGGCGTAGGTGCGGGTCTGCGGAAACATATAGAGGGCGCTGGCGAGGCCCGTAATCCACACCAGGGCGATGCCCCAAAACATCAGCCAGCGCAAAAAGGCAACCACCTGAAGCCGCTGGGTCAGGGTGATCTGGTAGTTAAACATCTGATCCGGCGGCCCCACCGGCAGGGCGCTGGGCCCCCCGGCAAACTCCGCCTGGGCGGTCTGCCGCTTTTCCAGGGCGCTTTTGCGCCAGCCCAGCACCTGCCAGATACCGGCCAGCACCAGGGTGAGCAAGAGGCTGGCCAGCAAAATCCACAGGGTGCGGCGAATCTGCCGCTGGCGGGCCTCGGGCAGGCGGCTGCTGACCGCGCGGCGCAGGGCCTCGCGCAGCACCTCCTGCCACCGATCGGCCAGCTCACTTTGAGAAGCGCCGTTGAACTGGGCATCGGTGTCGGTCACGGTGAGCAACACCCTGGGCTCAGCCAGGCCAGCGCCATTGGCAAACAGCACCGGCTGCCCGCCCACGATATCAATGCTCACCTCCAGGGAAGCGCCGTCCAGGGTTTCGTCGAGGTAAAGGGCATTCAGGGTGCGGTTGACCACCTGGGTGAGATTGGTCTCAATCTGCCGAGCTCGCACCTCAACGGGCACCTCGGTACCCGCCTCGTTGCGGTTAAACACCACCGGCGAGGCAATGTCAAACAGCGGTATGCCATCGAGACTCACCGAGGTGCTCTCCAGCAGGCCAACCCGCTGCACGCTGGCCGGGGGCAGGGTGCTATTGCCAGGGCTAAAGGGGTTGGAGAACTGGGCCAGCGCCGGGGCAGCAAGCCCGCCCCAGCCGAGGCTGAGCAGCAGCCCCAGCAGCAGCGCCAGCAGCCTAAACAGGCCAGTTTTTGAGGTAGATACGGGTTTGAACACAGGCATAGGTCAGCAGGATGACAGGGGCCGGAGCCGGGTGAGCCCCAAATGGCTCTAGCATCCTAACAGCCTCCATCTCCATGCCAATAACCCCAGCGGCAGAGGTGAATGGGGTCTCGATGAGCTATGTGATGGGCTATGTCACCGGCTAAAAGAACCAGCCGTAGCTGTGTAGCCCCTTGCCAAGAATATTGACCCCCAGGTAGCACACCCACACCACCACAAACCCCGTAGCGGCCAGCAGCGCCGGGCGACGCCCCTGCCAGCCCTTGGTGATGCGGGCGTGGAGGTAGGCGGCAAACACCAGCCAGGTGATCAACGCCCAGGTTTCCTTAGGGTCCCAACTCCAGTAGGAGCCCCAGGCCTCGTTGGCCCACACCGCCCCGGCAATAATGCCGATGGTGAGCAGCGGAAAGCCCAGGCCAATCATGCGGTAGCTGATGTTGTCGAGGGTGTCGGCCAGGGTGAGCCGCTGGGGCGACAGCGTGACGGCGGTGGGCGACTCGAGCAGGGCGGTGCCCCCGGTGGAGACCGCCAGCACCGCTGGGGTGGCTTTCTTCTCCTCGGCCCGGTGCAGTTTGACGTTGCGAAACCCCCCGGTGCCCACGGAGCTACCCTTCAGCTCCACCGCCTGGCCCTGGGTGACGATCAGAAATGCGATCGCAAGTAGCGCCCCCACCAGCAGCGCCGCGTAGCTCAGCAGCATAACGCTGACATGCATCATCAGCCAGTTCGACTTGAGGGCGGGCACCAGCGGCTCCGACCCCTGCATGGTGCCGGGCAGCGTCAGGGTGGCAAAGGCGGTAATGGCCATGGCAATGGGGGCCGTCACCGCCCCCACCAGGGGGCTGCGGCTCATGCGCTCGGCCACCAGATGCATGGTGGTAATCCCCCAGGCCAGGGCAAACAGCGACTCGTAGAGATTGCTCATGGGGAAATAGCCCCCCTCAATCCACCGGGCGATCAGCAGGGTGGCAATGGTGAGGTTGCCCACGGCCATGGCCCCGGTGCCCAGCGACGGCAGCAGACTGACCCGAGGAAACGCCACCCCACACCAGTAGAGCAGCATCGCCATAAACAGCACCGCAAATGAGGCGTTGTCGAGCCAGCCCTGAAGCGCAATCAAATCCATAGGTCTATCGAAGGATGGGTCTTTCCCCTATCCTACCGATTTTTCTGGTCCAGTTTTCTAGTGCTCTGTCAAGCCTAAAATTGTAGGCTGGGTGGCGCGATCGCAGAACCCCACCAAACTAGCGCTGGCGTTGGGTTCCACGACGTTTTACCCAAACTACGAAAACCCCAATGTCTACGGTTGACCCTGCACTAGCTGGGCTTTTGCGGGTTTGGCAATGGGCCACCCGGGCGGACCCCGCTCCCGCTATTCGCCCGCCGCCGGGGGGGGAGCAGGAGGAGCCGGGTCTGGGGCGGGAGCGGCTGCCGGGGCCGGGGCGGGCTCGGCTCCGGTGAGCGGGCCGGGGCGCGCGCCGCGCTTGAGGGCGGCGGTGATGTCGTAGCGCACCTGGCGATCGCTGAGCACCGTGGCGGTGACTCCAATGGCTTCGACGGCCTCGGAGCTGAGCAGCCCCGCCTGGGGCAGCGGCGGCAGCAGCAGGCTATTTTCGACCTCGGCCAGGGCCGCCAGATTCACGAAAAAATGGCCGTTGTTGGGGCGCGGCGCTTCGCCAGTGGTGGCTTGAAACAGGCTATTTTCGCCGAGGGAGCGGCGGGGGGCCGGGGCCACCAGATCGGCAATGCCCTCACCGACGGTAAAAAAGGCAATGTCGCCCTCCAGCCAGCCGTGGGCCATGACCAGCGAGTCGAAGGGGGACGTCCAGCGGGTGACGGGCACCCCGTCGAGCTCACCGGCCTCCACCGTGAAGCGGTAACGGCTCTCCATCACCTGATCGAGCTGCGCAAAGGTGGCGGTGGCCGCCTCGCGGTCGTTGGTTTTGACCATCAGCACCAGGGCGGGGTTGGGCAGGGGCGGCGGGGCGGGGCTGTCAGCGCCAGCGGGGGCAGCGGGAGGGGTGAGCACCCCCAGGGCAAACTCGCCGGCCATCCAGGGCAGCAGATTTTCGTCGAGGCTGAGGCCGGTGGCGGTTTGCAGGCCCAGGGCCAGATCCTCAGCCCGCAGGGGCAGCAGGGCCGAGAACTGCTCGCCGGCCTGGAAGTCTTCCCAAAATTGCTGAAAGTCGCCGCCGGAGAGGGCCACCAGGCTGTCGGTGGGCAGCCGCTGGGGCATTTGGTCGGCCTGGTTGCCCGTGGCAAAGGTCTGGGTGCCGGGCTCTAGCCAGCTCACCCCCTGGAAGGCGACGCCGCGGCTGGTAACTGCGATCGCACCCACCAGCCCCCGCTGGAGCTGAAAGGCCCGCAGCCGACTGGGGGCAATGGGCGGGTCGGCGGCCTCGGCCACCGTCTGGGCCAGGGCGGGCACATCGACGTAGAGGCGGGCCAGGGGCCGCGCCTCGGTGAGCTGCTCAAAGGCGCGGGCGGCCCCAGGGCGCTCCACCAGCGACTCGTCGCCCCGAAAGGTGTCAATGGCCCGCTTCAGCAGCGGCAGCTGGGGGCTGAGCACCGCCGTTTCGGCATTGAGCACGGCGGCGTAGAGGGGGTCTTCGCCCTCCGCCGACAGCTGTTGCAGGCCAATGCCGCGGTAGGGGTCGGCTTCGGCCAGGTTGGCCTCATCGAGGCGGCTGCCCAGGCTGGCCTGGGCCCTGCCCGCATCGGCGATGGGCAGCACCACCACCAGGTTTGAGGCCAGGGCTAGCTCTGGAGCGGGCAGCGAGGGCGGTAAGTCAGTCTGCTGCCCCGCCTCGTCGGGCAGCACCGCCAGGGTAATTTCTGGGCCCACCCAGGGCTGAATGTCTCGGGCGTAGTCGAGATCTTGGTTGGTTAAGATGCGATCGCGCCATTCCCCCAGCAGCTGGTCAAACTGGGCCTGGGTCGCCTCGGTGCCAAACTGCCGCAGTCGCCGCCACTGGGCCTCGTCACTGCTGAGGGCCACCACCATCAGCGCATCGGCCGGAATCGCGTTGGCCCCGGCGGGCAGAGTTTTAGCCAGCTGCCCCCGGCGCGAGGTGGCCCAAAACGTCAGCGCGCCACCGCCGATAAACAGCAGCGCCGCGCCGAGGGTCAACAGCAGCGGAGGTCTCTTTTGCAGCACCATAAGGGCAACACCGTAGGGGCCAGGCCAATTTGCCCTGCCACTTTAGCAAAGAAATCAGCAAAGCAATCTGGCCCCGCACCTCCACCTAGCGAAAGCGGAAGTCGTACCCAGCGTAGCGATCGCCCTCGTAGAGCACCACCAGCCAGGTTTGGGGGTCAAACTCCAGGGGGTAGGCCTCGCGCTCGGCGGGCTGCCCCGCCTCGGTCTTGCCCGGCGACAGCACGCAGTAGGGCTGGCGCAAAAATTCCTTGACCGTGGCGCGCGGGGCCTGAAGGTCGGTTTCCAGCAGCTGCTTGAGCTGGTCGCGCGACAGCAGCGCCTGGGTCTGCTCCTGCTTAATGCAGGTAAACGGCTCTACCGCCTGCTCCTGGCTTTGGCCCAGCTTGGGGGTAATCACCAGCGCCGCCAGGGCCAGCATCGACCCACCCGCCATCAGCACCTGGCGAGACTGGGGCCGGGGTACCGCCGCTCCATAGGCCGCGCGAGGGGGATGGGCCACCGGCGGGCGACCTGCCCCGTAGCCCCCAGGCATGGGAGCAGCGGGCGGGTCGAGGGGCCGGGGGCCAGGCGACGGCTGGGGAGGGCGGTAGTGAGAGGACACGGGATAGGGAGAGCGTTTAACCATGGCATTGACCTGTGTTGTCTACCGTTGCAAAAAGCTGAGGGGCCACCGACTTTGGAGCTGGGGCCCAGGGCCC
>DATIVG010000161.1:0-5390 GCA_035466075.1 Nodosilinea sp.
GTGGCCATTATTGCCGCCTTCTTTGGCTTTAGCGGTATTGCCGCCAGTGCCGCTGGCATTGCCCAAATTTTGTTCTATATCTTCCTGGCCATCTTTGTGGTGTCGCTGATCATGAGCTTTCTCAAGCGCGCCTAGCATCAGTCGTTGCGAAGGCCCCATACCGCCTGCCTAGGACAGCGTCAACCATAGAAACTAGGATGCTCTGGTGTTGGGTGGCATTGCGTTTCACCCAACACCAGAGCTAGTTTTGGTGGGTTCTGCGATGGCGCTATCCGATTCTAAGCCGACCCAACTGAATCCCCCTCAGTCGCCCAAAAAAGAGGGACTGAAGGAGATCGGTCGGTCACTAATGCTGCCGCCCGTCGCCTATTCCCACTCGATGGTGCCAGGCGGCTTGGAGGTGATGTCGTAGACCACCCGGTTGACCCCCTCAACCTCGTTGACGATACGGTTTGAAATGGTCTCCAGCAGGTCGTAGGGTACCCGCGACCAGTCGGCGGTCATGCCGTCTTCGCTGCTGACCAGGCGCAGCACAATGGGGTAGGCGTAGGTGCGCTGGTCGCCCATGACGCCAACGCTGCGCACGGGGAGCAGCACCGCAAAGGCCTGCCAAAAGTCGTGGTACATGCCCTGCTTGGCGATCTCGTCGCGCACCACAAAGTCGGCGTTGCGCAGGATTTCAAGTCGCTCTTTGGTGATTTCGCCGATGATGCGAATGGCCAGCCCCGGCCCCGGAAAGGGCTGCCGCCGGACGATTTCTTCGGGCAGGCCGATGGAGCGGCCCACCTTGCGCACTTCGTCTTTGAAGAGTTTGCGCAGGGGCTCCACCAGCTTAAATTGCAGATCCTTGGGCAGGCCGCCGACGTTGTGGTGGCTCTTGATTTTGACCGCCACCCGCTCGCCGGTTTTGGGGTCGACGTTGGTGTCTGCCGACTCAATCACGTCGGGGTAGAGGGTGCCCTGGGCCAGGTAGTCGAAGGGGCCCAGGCGCTTGGATTCTTCTTCAAAGACGCGGATAAACTCGTGGCCGATGCGCTTGCGTTTTTCTTCGGGATCGGTGATGCCTTCGACCCGCTCCAGGAAGCGGGCGCGGGCTTTGATGTGGATGACGGGAATGTGGAACTGCTCAGCAAACAGCTTGACCAGCCGCTCGGGCTCGTCTTTGCGCATGAAGCCCTGATCGATGAACATGCAGGTGAGCTGGTCGCCAATGGCCTTGTGCAGCAAAAAGGCCAGGGTGGAGGAGTCTACCCCGCCGGAGAGGGCCAGCAGCACCCGCTTTTCGCCCACCCGCGCGCGCACCTCTCGAATGGCGTCTTCGACGAAGGCTTCGGTGGTCCAGGTGGGCTGGCATTCGCAGATGTGGTACACAAAGTTGCGAATCAGGGCGATGCCCCCCTGGGAATGCACCACTTCGGGGTGAAACTGCACGCCGTAGAGCTTGCGGGCGTGGTCGGCGACGGCGGCGCAGGGGGTGTTGTCGGTGTGGGCCAGCAGCTCGAAGCCGCTGGGCAGGTTGCTCACCGAGTCGCCGTGGCTCATCCACATGGTGGTGCCGTTTTCGACGTTGGTGAGCAGGTCGGTGGGGTCGTCGATGAACAGGGCGGCTTTGCCGTACTCGCCGCGCTCGGCCCGGTCAACCTGGCCGCCGAGCTGCTGCACCATGAGCTGCATGCCGTAGCAGACCCCCAGCACCGGAATGCCCAGTTCCCAGATAGCGGGGTCGCAGTGGGGGGCACCGCTGTCGTACACGGAGCTGGGCCCGCCGGAGAGAATGATGCCTTTGGGGTTGAGCTGCTTAAGCTGCTCGGCGGTGGTGCGGTAGGAGAGCACCTCGGAGTACACTTCGGTCTCGCGAATGCGGCGGGCGATCAGCTCAGAATATTGGGAGCCAAAGTCGAGAATCACCAGCATCTGGCGGTTGACTTCGGGTAGAGAGGCTTCCCCAAGGGTGGTGGTGGGTTCGGTTTGAAGGGTCACGGGTTAATCCTGCAAGGGGTGGGTGGGTTGTGGCAGTGGGGGTTGGGGCCAGGGTGCGGGGTCAGCCGCTACCGAGAAGTTGGGGCTAGCCCCGCGCGGTGCCAGCGGTACCGCTGGCTGTGGAGATAGAATAGCAGCCTCTTGAGGCGAGACAGATGGGGGAGACAGAAGCACCGGCCAAGCGGGTAACGGAGGGAAAAAACACCCTGCCCTGGGGCAGCGAAGGACGGGGGGTGAGCGGGACTGTTATAGGAGTTTTGTAAAAAAATATTCCTTCTAGTCTACCAAAACTTGTTGGAACAGACTCTGGCCCCGCTCGCTGCGGGCGATAATCTGCCGCTGGCGGTCGAACAGCAGGGTGCCCACGGGCAGGGTGGTGCCGGTGTGGGCGTGGACGTAGGCGGTGGCGCGCTGGTCGATGCGCTCGGCCAGGTGTTGGTAGACCGGCCGGGCCAGGGCGGGCTGGTGCGATCGCACCAGCTCCAGCCCCGCCTCCACGGTGGCGGCGGCGAGAATGGCCTGGGTGAGGGCCTGGGATGCCCCCGCTGCGGCGCAGTGGGCGGCGAGAATTTCCTGGCGGCCATCGGCCACGTGGTGGTGGGTGTGAAAGATGCCCCCCGCTAGCTTGATCAGCTTGCCGTGGTAGCCCAGCAGCAGCACCCCCGCCACCCCCAGCTGTCCCGCCTCCACCAGCAGCGGCCCCAGCCAGTTGGCGGTCTTCACCCGGCAGTCGGGGGCGATCCCCAGCTGGAGGGCCAGGTCGAGGCCGTTTTCCCCCAGGCAAAACACCAGGTGGCGGTGCAGGGCGGCCTGGGTGCGCAGCCCCGCCAACGACAGCTCGAGCTGCCCCGGCGCGCTGAGCGGGGCCGAAATGCCGGAGGTGCCCAGCAGCGACAGGCCCTCGACCACCCCAAAGGCGGCGTTGGAGGTGCGCTCGGCCAGGGCCCGCCCGGCGGGCAAAATGATCGTCACCCGCAGGGTTTTGCCCGCCGGGATCAGCGGCAGCAGGTGGTGGGCAAACAGGGTCTGGGCATAGCCGTAGATGGCCGGTGCCCCGCCCCGGTTGACCTGGCGGCCCAGCCCCTCGCCCCCGGCCAGCACCAGGGGCTCGCCCTGGTCGGCATCCCCCCAGGCCACCACCGACCACAGGGGCGTGTGGCGGGTGAGGTCGAGGTTGTCGCCGGGGTCGCTGTGGGTGATGGCCAGCACCGACCCGTCGGGCAGCGGGGCCAGCTGGTCGATGGCAATGGTGGCGGGCTGGGGCGGGTTGAGCAGGTCGAGGGTGATGGTATCAGGGCGTTTTGGGTTGGGGCGTTCTGGGGTGAGCAGGTGTTGTAGGGCTGCGATCGCACCCGCACAGGCAAACACCGGCAGGGTATAGCCCGACCGAGGGGCAGCAAAAGGGGCCATCGCCATCGCCATTTATCAGTTCCAAAAACATTTCAACATGCCCAGGCCGCCCGCCTCAGGCCGCCCGGCTAAAGGCCACCGCCGCCGCGATAATTAAGCTGAGTAATGCCAGAGGCACCCAGAGGTCATTTGCCATCATTATGGGGCTACCCGCCCTTGCCCATTGGTGAACTGCCATGACTGTATCCGACCGGGTGATCTTTTTGCAGGAGCGCACCCCCCTCAGCCTGCTGCCCCCCACCACCCTGACCCCCCTGGCCCGCCAGCTGCAAACCGTCACCCTGGCCGCGGGGGAAACGGTGGTCGAAGCGGGGCAAGACCCCCAGGGCCTCTACATTGTCTGGCAGGGCAAGCTCGAAACCGAGACTGAGCTGGGCGGCCTCAGCTTTTTGCCCGGCGCGGTGCTCAATCTGGAGGCGCTGCTGCTGGAGCAGCCCGTTGAGCAAACCATTCGCACCCTCACCGACAGCACCCTCTGGTTTGTCGATCGCCCCCAGTTTCAGGCCCTAGTCGAGCAATACCCCGGCATTCTGCAAACCTTCACCCGACAGCTGGTGGATGCGGTGAAGCGGCTGTCCTTCCAGTTTGACCTGGAGCAGGAGCGCCAGGGGGTGCTGCGGCCCTACCTGGTGGCCAAGGCCAAGCGGGGGGTGATTGGCCGCAGCCGCTACGCCGATCGCCTGCGGGTCGAAATTCGCGCCGCCGCCAGCCACCGCCGCTCGGTGCTAATTTTTGGCGAACCGGGCCTCGAGAAAGACAACCTCGCCGCCCTGGTTCACTTTGGCTCGACCCAGCGGCGCTTGCCGATCATCAAAGTAGACTGCGGCCAGCTGCAGGCCAGCGGGGCCGATCTGTTTGGCCGCGCCGGGGGGCGGCTGGGTCTGATCAAGGCCCTGGGCGCGGGCACCCTGGTGCTCAACAACCCCAACGAGCTCGACGCCGACCTGGTCGAACCCCTGGCCCAGCTGCTCAAAACCGGGCAGTACCGCCCCGTGGGCCGCAACGGCGAAACCGCCCCCCTGGTCACCGCCGAAGCCCGCATCATTTTGCTCTCTGAGCAGGGCCTCCCCACCCTCGGCAGCGCGGTGGCCGAAACCATCAAAGTGCCGCCCCTGCGGGTGCGCAAGGCCGACATCGAAGACTGGGTCAACTACTACCTGTCGCTGATCTGCCGCCGCCGGGGCACCGGGCGCATCACCCTCACCCCCGAGGCGATTCGCCGCCTGCAATCCTACGACTTCCCCAACAACCTGCGCGAGCTAGAAAACCTGGTGGAGCGGGCCGCCGCCCAACTCTCCGGCGGCGGGCTAATCACCGAGGAAATCATCTGGCCCGCCCAGAGCAAAAAGCGGCAGCTGCGACTCAACCTGCTCAACCGCTACCCCACCCTGCGGCGGTTTTTGCGCAGCCCCTGGTGGCCCGATCGGATCAACTACGGCCTCACCCTGGGGCTGTTTGCGGTGGTGATCGCCCTGCTGTGGTTTGGCCCCCAGCAGCGCCAGGGGAATGTCGCCCTGACGGTGTTTTGGGCCTGGTGGTGGCCCCTGGTGCTGCTCAGTTTTCCGTTTGTGGGGCGGCTGTGGTGCGCCGTCTGCCCGTTCATGATCTACGGCGAAGTCACCCAGTGGGTGGCTAAAAAACTCTTCCCCGGCCAGCTCAAACGCTGGCCTCGCCAGGCCGCCGAGCGCTGGGGCGGCTGGTTTCTCTTTGCCCTCTTTGCCCTGATCTTGGTCTGGGAAGAGGTGTGGAACCTGGAGGACACCGCCTACCTCTCCGCCTGCCTGCTGCTGCTGATCACCGCCGGGGCGATGATCTTCTCGGCCCTGTTTGAGCGGCGGTTTTGGTGCCGCTACCTCTGCCCCATCGGCGGCATGAACGGTATGTTTGCCAAACTCTCGATGACTGAGCTGCGGGCGCAGCAGGGCACCTGTTCGGCGGAGTGCACCACCTATCAGTGCTACAAGGGCGGCCCCGCCAAAGGCGAAGGGCAGGCCACCAAC
>DATIVG010000162.1:0-5912 GCA_035466075.1 Nodosilinea sp.
AAATCTCTGCTCAACAAATCTCTTAAAACAATGTAATCAAGGCCCCACAAGGCCTGACCCTAAAGATAGATTAATCCTAGAGGATAGCGAGACTGTCGGAAGGGTAACATGGTTTGGGGTTTTGGGGTTGGGGGGTCGGTGTCTGGAGTTGGGTTTTCTGGGTTGGGGTGCTGGCGGCCTGCGAGTCCAGCTCATCCTCCCTCTACGGCTGACTATCTTTACTAGGCTGCTATGAACTACCCGCTGTTTTGGGCCATTCTGGGGGCTGTGTTTTGCCTCATGGAGCTGTTTTTGCCCACGGGTTTTGTGGAATCTACCCTGGGGTTGAGCGCCTTTCTGGTGGCCCTGATTGCCCTGGGGGTGCCCTCCTTTACCGTGCAGATAGTGGCCTGGGTGGCGCTGTCGCTGGCGTTTATTTTTTTGCTGCGGCGGTTTGTGCCCAAACGCACTCCCTATAGCCTGCAAGAGTCCACCGAGGCCCGCACCCTGACCGCGATTCCCCCCGGGCAGACGGGGCGGGTGATCTACGAAGGCAACTCCTGGCAGGCCCGCTGCGACGACGACACCATCACCATTGGGGCCGATCAGCCGGTGGTGGTGATCAGCCGCAAGGGCAACACGCTCTACGTTATTCCCGAGAGCGCCCTGAGGGCTTAGGCCGAGAGCGCTCTCAGGGCCTAGATCTAGGCCCTGAGCCTGGATTTAGATCGGGGCCCCAGTCGCGACGGACGCCAAACAGTTTTTACCGCAAACCCTCTTTACCGCAAACCATTAAGGATTTTTTGAGTATGGGCGGCTTTTTTAGTTTTCTAATTGTGCTGATCTTTGGTGGCTCCATTGCCGCCAGCTCGGTCAAAATCATCAACCAGAGCGACGAGGCCCTGGTGGAAACCCTGGGCAAGTACAACGGCAAAAAGCTCACCCCCGGCCTCAACTTTTTGGTGCCATTTCTCGACAAGGTGGTGTTTAAGCAGACCATTCGCGAGCGGGTGCTCGATATTCCGCCCCAGCAGTGCATTACCCGCGACAACGTGTCGATCACGGTGGATGCGGTGGTCTACTGGCGCATTGTCGATATGGAGAAGGCCTACTACAAGGTCGAAAATCTGCAATCGGCCATGGTCAACCTGGTGCTCACCCAAATCCGCTCGGAGATGGGCCAGCTGGAGCTGGATCAAACCTTTACCGCTCGCTCTGAAATCAACGAGCTGCTGCTGCGCGAGCTGGATATCTCCACCGACCCCTGGGGCGTGAAGGTGACCCGGGTGGAGCTGCGCGACATTGTGCCCTCCAAGGCGGTGCAGGACTCGATGGAGCTGCAAATGGCCGCCGAGCGCAAAAAGCGGGCGGCGGTGCTGACCTCCGAGGGCGAGCGCGAGTCGGCGGTCAACTCGGCCAAGGGCCGGGCCGAGTCGGCGGTGCTCGATGCCGAGGCGCGGCAAAAGGCGGCCATTCTTGATGCCGAGGCCCAGCAGAAGACCATTGTGCTGCGGGCCCAGGCCCTGCGCCAGGAGCAGCTGCTGCAGGCCCAGGGTACCGCTGAAGCCATGCAGGTGATTGCCAAAACCCTGGCCACCGACCCCGGCATGCGGGAGGCGCTGCAATTTTTGATTGCCCAGCACTACATGGAGATGGGGCTGAAAATTGGCAGCAGCGACAGCAGCAAGGTGATGTTTATGGATCCCCGCAGCATTCCGGCGACCCTGGAAGGGATGCGGGCCATTGTCGGCGAGGGGCAGGCTTAGATAGCTAGTGCAGACCTGGTCGCCCCCGAATACCAGAGGGCGATCAGGTCTGCATGTGGCATCGCCCATCCTTAGCCAGGGGCCAGGGCTGACGCGGCGGCGCTAGGAAAATTTTGTCTTCAAGTGGTCAGCCAGGCGCAGGGTTAGCGCCAAAATCGTCAGGGTGGGGTTGGCATAGCTGCCGGTGGGAAACACGGAGCTGCTGGCCACATACAGGTTAGAGACCGAATGCACCTGACAGTTTTCGTCCACAACGCCCTGGTGGGGGCTGGCACTCATCCGCGTGGTGCCCAGGTGGTGGGCCATGCCCGCCGGGCCCGATAGACGGGGTTGGCCATCGTCAAAATTGCTCACAAAGTGGCCTAGGCCCGCTTTCTCTGCCGCCTCAGCAAATAGATCCTGGGTGCGTTTGGCGGCATCCATGTTGAATTGCCCCCATTGCCAGTGCACCTCTGCCCTGGGCCTGCCCAGGGGGTCGCGATCGCAGCTCAGCTGTACTCGGTTGTTGGGGTCAGGGGCTTGCTCGGTAACCAGCAGCACCTCAAACATCTTGAAGCGATCGTGAAGGTGAGGTGTTTCTGCCCAGCCGCCGCGGCCAAAGCCATGCAGGAGAGATTGATCGTATTTCTTCGCCAGATAGGCCGAACGCGCCACGTAGTCGAAACCGCCCGCCACATTCAACAAATGCTTGGCCGATTGGGGCCAATGGCGAGGAGACCGGCGCTGGAGGGCTTTATCCTCAACGATGGCTTTGAGGGAGAGAATGGCTTGGGTCTGCCGGTGGGTGGGGCGGGGAAATAAGACGATGGCGCTATTCAGTAACTGCTGATCGGCCATGGCCTCCTTGGTTAGGGCAATATGCCCCATCACCGAATGAATTGAATCGCTGGCAATCTCGCGCTTATCGTAGAAGGCGGCCCGGCCAAAGACCTGGGCACTGGCCGGGAACAGGCGGCCGATGTCGATCAGCGGGTGATCCATGAAAAAGCGACCCACCAGGTCATGCTCGTTGCCCACCCCGGCGGGCCGGTGCCGATTGGAGGCCAGCATTAGCCTGGCGGTTTCAATGCCTCCGGTAGCCAATACGAAAACCTTGGCCTTGACCCAGTAGCGCCTGCCGGTTAGGGTGCCAACGTGGACTCTCTGAATCGCGTGATCATCGCCTTTGGTATCGAGCTCAAGGGCGGTGGCGTAGGTGTAGATATCGACGTTGGGGGCTGCTTTAAGGTCGTCTAAATACTCCTGGTGAAAAACCCGACGCGGGCCAAACTGAAAAACCTTAGAGCGAAATGAAGAATCGTCAAAATCGACCGGTTTCACCTGGTCATTGGACCAGGATTCTGCGTCGTAGGCAAAGGGGCCAGAATGGGCGACTTTTTGGGCCTGTTCATAGTAAGGATTGAGATCTTTGCGGCTAATGGGCCAGCCGCTGTGGGGTACCCAATCCCTTGGTTCAAAATCTACATCGTCGAAGGGGACGTAGCGCACTCCGACTTCCCAGTCTCGGTCTGCTTTGCGGTGCAGCTTGATAGACCAGACGTTGGAGTTGCCGCCCACCTGGCGATTGCGGGTTGCTTGAATGGGTAGCAAGGGGTCGCCCAAGGTCGGCCCGTAGCTTAAATCTTGGACTGCTGCGTCTTGACTAATGCCGCCGCTTTCTAATAGACAGACACGGCTGGAAAGACCGGCCAGCGATCGGGCCAGGGTGATGCCAGCGGGGCCAGAACCAATGATACAAATATCAGATTCGATGACTTGATTTTCAGGTATTTCCCTAGAGTCAATAATCATAAATAGCGAGATTAAATTTAATTATTAGGATGGTAGCAACAACGCCGACACTTTCTGAAAGTGTCGGCGTATCTTCATCCCATTTTTACCTGACTTGCATGGGCTGCGCGAGGTGCAAAGCTACGCAGCAGGCGGCTTTGTACTCCAGGCGCGGGGCGTGCAGGCCGAGCAATGATGGGGCGTCTGTAATGGGACGTCTGTTAAGGACTGCCCGGTTAAACAAACAGCACAAACAGTGGATTATTGCAGGGTTGACTCGTCGAGGGCGGCGACCACCTGGTCGTAGATTTCGCGGGCGTGGTCGGGGCTGGTGCCAATGCAGGTGAGGCCGACTTTGCCGTACTCCGACAGGCAGCCCATCAGGTGAAAGGCGGCCCCGACGCCGCTGATGGAGTTGAAGTGGAGCTGCTTGGTGACGATGATATCCATCAGGTCGCTGGGCAGTAGGCCATGGTAGTGGGGCTTTTGCAGGTTGTCGGAGGCGCGGTAGTAGCGCACCTGCTCCTGCTTGGTGTAAAACAGCCCGTCGGCCTGGTGGAAGCGCCCTTCGGTAAGCATTTTCATGGCCATCAGCGGGTGGGTGGTGCCGCCCTTGCGCAGGTTGATTTCAATCGCCTGGAGCTCCCACTGGGGCTGGTGGGGTTCGCCCTTGGCCACGGCAATAAAGTCAACGCCGTAGCGCTCTAGGGCACCCTGGCGGGCGAGTTCTTCGCCGATGCGCTGGCCCATGGCCTGAATTTCGAGCCGGTAGTCGGGCCGGGCCGGGAAGGAGCAGCCGAGAAAGATTTGCCCGTCGGGGCCGCCTAGCTCCTGGTCATGGGTGGAGAGGATCTCGACCTCGCCCAGGGGGGTGATGCGGCCCTGCACGCTGGGGGATTCTTTGTGGTCGCCTTCGACAAAGGCCTCTGCGATCGCACCTAGGGTCGGTATCTTGGCGGAGAAATGCTCCCAGGTTTCGGTGTCGCACTGAAAGCTGAGCTGGGTGAAGGCCTCCGCAATGGCCGAGGTGCGATCGCAGTGCCCCGCCTGGCCCGGGGCCACCGCCTGGAGCGGGCCCAGGTCTAAAATGGCGTTGCCCTCCCCCGAGAAGCCCTCGTTGAGCTTAATTACAATGCGCTTGAGGCTGGGGTCTTGCTCCCACACCTCGGCGGTGGCGCTGGCCAGGGCCGCCCGGTCAAACACCAGCTCGCTGCCCAGGGGGTGCGGAATGCCGCAGCGCTTAAAGATTTCGCGGCTGCCGCTCTTGGTGCCCCAGTGCAGCAAATCGGGGTCGAGGGCCAGTAGAGGCAGCCCCAGCGCCAGCGACAGCTCGCGCTCCCAGGGGGTGGAGTTGTAGCAGGTCATGTAGGCCCGCTGGGGGTCCACCGCCCGGCGAATGCGCTCCAGCAGCCGGGGGCGCTCCAGCAGTTTTTGGCTGAGGGGTTTGCGCGAGCTGTCGTAGGCGGCAAACAGGGTCAGCCGCTCGCGGGCGTGGGAGCTGGGAATGCCCGGCAGCAGCTCCAGGTAGTAGTCGATAATGCTGGGATGCAGCGGCTGGGAGGTGACGTACACCAGGCGCGTGTTGGGGTTGCGCAGCCGAATCAGCGAAAACAGCAGCCGCTCCTCGTAGTGGTTGACCCCCTCAATTTTGAGCAGCTCTTCTTGGTCAAGGCTGAGGGACGGCACCACCACGACGTGGCGCTCCTCGGTGTCAAAGATGTCGGTCGAGCACCAGCGCTCGGGCAGCGATCGCTGCAACTGCTGAAACCTGCTGGCCTCATTAACTGGCCCACTGACCGCCTCATCAACCGCCCCAGCCGTTGGTGCTGTAGCCGCCGCTGCTTGTTTCGCCGTCGCCTGTTTCGCCGTCACCATGCTGACTATCCCCAGAAGCGCCAAATCGGTGCTGGAATGACACGAGTATAGACGAAAGCTTCCAGCGGCCTGCCACCGCACTGAGTGCAGGGCTTACCGGGTGCATCGCTACCCCAGATTTACCATTGTTACACCCCAGACCTGGGCTGCTATCCCCACCCCGGCATAGCCCCAAAGGTATAGCTCTGGCCCCCGCCAAACAGCCTGCCCCTGGGAGATTTTGGGGGTGCTGAACATAGGTGTACATCAAGCCTTAGAGGGCGTTTGAAAAGTGAGTCGCTGTAGCTTTAGTCACCTGCTGATCCCCCCTGCCCCCCTTAAAAAGGGGGGTAAAAGTCCCCCTCTTCAAGGGGGATTTAGGGGGATCGCCACTTTTGCTACAAAAAATAGGACTTTTCAAACGTCTTCTTAGTCACCTGCTGATCCCCCCTGCCCCCTTAAAAAGGGGGGTAAAAGTCCCCCTTTTCAAGGGGGATTTAGGGGGATCGTCACTTTTGCTACAAAAAATAGGACTTTTCAAAC
>DATIVG010000163.1:0-15245 GCA_035466075.1 Nodosilinea sp.
ACGCTGATATATTCGCCGCTGCGCCCGGTGGGCACAGGCTCAATCCAGGCCACCCTGGCGCAATAGCGCAGCACCTCCATGCGGTTGATGGCATCGGCAACGGCAGCGTAGTCGCCCAAAAGAATATGGGTGAGCCGATCGGGCTGATAGGTGGGCAGCGTAAACGTGTTAGGGAGGTCATGCTCCCCAGGCGGCTGGTTAAACATAGGTTCAAATGGTGGAGTAAGAGATTTTGCGGTCAGACGCAGCAGGGCGTCTTTGCAGTACGCCTGATCGCTTCCCTGCATTATGTGGGCTCACCACACAAAAAGTCAGCCTAGTTTTACGAATCTGTCCTTCAGTCGCCGAAGTTGGCCTGCTTGGCGAGGACATCCAGCAGCTTGCGCCGAGAGCGATCGGGCTCATATTTGCTGTTTTCCCACTCGCTCACGGTTTCTCGCCGCACGCCTAGCTCGCTGGCAAACTGCTCTTGGTTGAGGCCCTTGTAGGCTCTCAGCGCTTTAATAGCCGCTGCGCTCCACTCGATTTCGCCCTGCCTGCGCTGGACATTGTAGGCGGATTGAAAGGTCTGAAAGGTGACGTGCTGCTGAGCCAGATCGACTGCGCTGACCTGGTAACCAGCGCTCACCCAGGCGCCAGCTTGCAGAGCGCTGGCACTATCGCGATTGCTCCACCAGTTTTTTTTGACTCGGGCTGAAGCAGGCAGTGAGCAGCCCATGAGGGCCTCGATCTCGGCGAAGCTGAGGATAAGGGTGGCTTGATCGCAGCGCTGCAAATGCTCAAAAAGTGGATAGTATTTGCTGCCAGGTTTGATGCTCATGGCTCATTTTGATCTGGTAGAGGAGGTAATAGTGCCTCTAACTGAACCAGGAGAGGAGCTAGCTCTGAATGAATAATCGTCCATAAAACATCTTGGTCGACTTCATCGTATTGATGGATGACAATATTACGTAAGCCAATAACTTTTTGCCAGTCAATGGCTGGATGGGCCTGCCTAAATTCATGTGAGATTCTGCGGGCAGCTTCTCCTAAGATTTCAAATTGTCGTTCTACGGCGCTAGATAATCATCTAGTGAAAGGCTGTCTACAAAAGTTTGAATATAGCGAATCGCTTGAGCCATATCCCACACTGATGCAGTGTCGCGATCACTCGGCTGCATAGACAACCTCGCAGGTGCTCAAAATTTCATGGCGACGATAGGGGTTCTTTAAGTATTTTTTGTTGACCAGATCAACACTGCGTCTAAATAGTTGCTCAATTTCTGCCTTCATTTTTATGCGCTCATCCCAACTCATAGGGTGCTGGGAGTCAAAGGTTAGCAGAACATCAATGTCGCTATCGAGGCGAAAGTCGCTGCGTAGGACGGAGCCGAAAAGAGCAAATTCGGTGATGTGCCAGCGTTGGCAAAACTCGGCAATCTGAGTGGGAGAGGTTTTAATTCTGCCAGCAACCAAGCTGGTTAACTCAACCATTACCCAAGCCCTCATCCAGAATCATCGGCTCTACTCGCGGTTTTGCAGATACAACCCTGGCTTCGGGGTGCGATGGCCCTTAGGGGCCGGTCTTTGACCATCGCACCTCTTCCACCCCCCACACAACCCTAGCCCCACCACCAATACCAGACCCGCAGCCGCGCCCCTAGACCAGCGTGAGTTCTGGCTTTTGTCCAGGCTGCACCAGGCTGGGGCGCTCGGCGGCGGGCTTGGTGATAAACTCCACCACTTTGCCCAGATCCTGAAACATTTTGCCCTCGATATCACGGCGGTAGGCATCGACCACAGCTGTAGCGCGAAAATGCCGCAGGGCATCGCTCAGGTAGCGCACATGGCGCTCTTCATCGCTCAGCACCGACTCCAGGGCGGCGCGGGTAGCGGTGAGGTGGTCGGGCAGAGCTTTGAGAATGCAGCGAAAGCCGCGCACGCCCAGCTCTTCGGCCAGCAGCACGCTGGCCAGCAGGTGGGGCAGCGGGGCCGCCGCCAGATCCTCCACCTGGTGATAGCGGCGCATGGAGGCTTCCCCCACGCTGGAGAGCGACTGCTGGGCCGCCTCGCTCTCCAGGTCGATAAAGTACCCCTCCCGCTCAACGGCCTTGGTGAAAATTTGGGCATGGCGCACCTCGTCGTTCACGTGGCGCTGCATTTGCCCATCCAGCCAGGGGGGAATCTCGCTGGCCTTGGCGGCGCGAATGTGGGCCACGGTGCGGCTGCCTTCAGCCTCTTGCAGGGCCAGGGAGGCAAACAAATGAGGCCGCCGCTGGGGGTTGGCGGCGCTCTGGCTGTAGTAAATGGCGCTAAAGCCGATAAACAGGTAGTGGTGAAGCATGGCGGGGTAGCTGGGGGTGGATCCTGCTGATTATTCTAGAAATTTCTCACCCGCTCTGCCGCCAGTGGACCGCAAATTCGCAGGCAATTTTCACCTCTATGTAGCGCTAAGGGGTAAAGTCCAACAGCGTTGGCCCCTACCCCTTAGTAGCTGATCAATTCAGCAGCAATCCCAGGATGAATTTGCAATGACCGGAGCCGCCTGGGCCGCCCAGGGCAATGGCCCGCCCAGCTGTTCACCAACCGGATGGGCCCTCTCACAGCTGGGCGCTAGATCAACTCGTCCTCAGCGGGGTCGGGGGCTGCCACCGGGGTCGGCGGCTCCACAGGGGTGGGCACAACCGGGGCCGGCGCAGGTGCAGGCGGGGTTGGCGGGGTAGGGGCGACAGGGGCGGCGGCTTCAGACTGGGGAATGCCGAGCTGCTGCCGTGCCTGCTGGAGCAGGTAAGCGGTGCCCGACTGCACGGTGCTGAGCAGGGCCTGTCCGGTGGACTCGATGGGCTGGGCCTCGCTGCTGGGGCTGGTTTCACTGAGGCTGGTGACCCAGGCACGGGTGCTGCGACCCAGGTGAACGGCGGTGCGATACAACCATTCTCCACCCACAACGGTGAGGCACAGCACCAGCCAGAGCAGCAGCCCGACTTCGCGGAGAATATCCCAGGTGCGGGCTAGGGTCTTTTGATAGATGGCAGCGGTATCGGCAGAAAACAGCAGTTGACTAACGATATTGGCTTGTTCTTTAACTCTGTCCATGGGGGCAACTCTCCGATGACTGAGCACAGGTTCGTCAATGGCGGCTTGATGCTAAAAACCGGGTTGATGCTAGAAGACGGCTTTACGCTAGAAGACGGCTTGATGCTAAGAATAGAGCCCCGGTCTAGGGTAGCCCTATGGGCATGTTAACCGCCGGGCTAGGCACCCTCGCTCCAGATTTTTTTGAGCACCTGGCTGGGGGCAATGTCGGCGACTGAGCCAGTGGAAGACACCAGGGCGACCAGGCGGTCTGGTGTCTCGGGCTGGGGCAGGGCCTGGGCCGCCCGGTCACTGGAGAACAGGCCCAGGGCGTAGACATTGAGGGCAGCCGCCAGGGCCAGGGGGTAGCCCTCGATGGCGATCAGCAGGTTGGCGGCGGCGATCAGCGCTGCCACCTGCCCAGGGGTCTCGGGGCGCAGCACCTTGAGATTGGGAACGGCGCTGACCAGGGCGGTGGTCTGGGGGGCGCTGTCGTCGGTTTGCAGCAGCGCCAGGGGCAGGTCGGGCTGCCGCTGCTGGAAGTCTTTGAGAATGGCGACCCAGCTCTCGGTGGGGTATTTGGTATCGCCCGCGGCGGTGCCCGGATAGACCAGCACGTAGCCACCGGTGAGCCCGGCCCCCTGGCGCAGGGTCTCGACGGTGGCGAGGTCGCTGCGGGGCACGTTGACGGCCAGAGGGGCGGGCGGGCTGGTGATGTTGACCAGGCCAAGCAGGTCGCCGTAATGGGCTGGGCCAGCTGGGCGGGGAACGGTGGCGGTCAACAGCTTTTCGTTGGCACCGCCGCTATAGCCCAGGCGAGTGGGCACACCGCTGAGCCACAGCAGTGCCGCAATCGACCAGGAATCGGTGAGGGTGAGGGCGACCTCAAACTCGCGATCGCGCACGATGCCCAACAGGTTGGCCCAGTCGGCGGGGCTGTTGCGAGCCTCAAACCCGTAGGGCACCACCTCGGCAACCGCCTTGGAAAGCTGGTAAATAGCCGTTGCGCTGGGGGGAGCAACCACGGAAATTTCAGCGTTTGCGTAGCTATCTTTGATCTGATTGATTACCGGAAAGAAGCTCAGCTGAGCCTCCATATCCCCTGGAACCAGAGCCAGTACCCGCATACTTAATATCCATGCCTGTTCGCAAGCTATTGTAGTGGAACCTGGTCAAGGTTTAAGGGATATCTAGCTGACAAAATGCATTAAATTTCACCAAAGGGGATCGATTTTCCCGAATTTGCTCGTCTGCCACGGTTTTTTCCCTTGCCTATGACCCCGATTCATTTGCTCATACCTGCGGCGGGCAGCGGTCGCCGCATGGGAGCTGATCGCAACAAGGTGCTGCTGGAGCTGCTGGGCCAGCCGATCATTGCCTGGACCCTGCGGGCGGCGGCTGAGGCCGAGGCCATCGGCTGGGTGGGTCTGGTGGGGCAGGGGCGCGATCGCACCTCCCTGGAGGCGATTGTGGCGGGGCTGGGGCTGGCCAAGCCGGTGGTCTTTATCGAGGGGGGCGACACCCGGCAGCAGTCGGTGTACAACGGCTTGCAGGCCCTGCCCGCCGATGCCACCCGAGTGCTGATTCACGACGGGGCCCGCTGCCTGGCCACCCCGGCCCTGTTTAACCGCTGCGCCGCTGCCCTGGAGACCCATTCGGGCCTGGTGGCGGCGATTCCGGTCAAAGACACCATCAAGCTAGTGGATGCCGCGCTGACCATTGAGGCCACCCCCGACCGCGAACGGCTGTGGGCCGCCCAGACCCCCCAGGGGTTTGATGTGGCGCTGCTGAAGCAGTGCCACCGGCAGGGGCTCGACCAGGGCTGGAACGTGACCGACGACGCCGCCCTGTTTGAGAAGTGTGACCTGCCGGTGCAGGTGGTGCCCGGCGAGGAGACCAACCTGAAGGTGACCACGCCGATGGATCTTGCGATCGCAGATTTCATACTAAAACAGCGCCTGGGCTAGCCCAGGCGCTGCGGATACTGGCTTGCCAGGGCGATGACCTAGAGGTCGCCGCCGCGCAAAAACAGCAGAAACACGATCACCGGGCCAGCAATCACAATCATGGCTAGCATGGTGAGCTGGGCGATTAGCTCGAAGTTAATATTGCTCAAAAAACCACTCAGAAAGCTCATGAACCCTCCCAACACAAGGCAACTAAACTAAGATAAATCTTGCTTTCGGAGCTTATCTTACCTGCTAAAGCGGCGTCCATTTTAGATAACTTAACAAAATTCTAAGGCAGCCCCCGCCTAGGCTCTCCCGATCCCCCGCCCCCGCCTGTCCCGATCCCCCGATCACCCCGTCACCCCAGCAAGGAAGAAAAGAATGTCCACCTGGCAATGCGTCAAATCCTGCGGGGCCTGCTGCTTTTTGGCGCCCGACGAGCGGCCCGAGCTGGAGGAGTACCTGGCCCCCGACCAGCTGGCCCTCTACCTCAGCCTGGTGGGCGACAACGGCTGGTGCATCCACTACGACGACGCCGAGCGCCGCTGCACCATCTACGCCGACCGCCCCGACTTCTGCCGGGTGACGGCCCCCACCTTTGAGGCCATGTTTGGCATCCCCAGCGACGAGCTCGACGACTTTGCCATCGACTGCTGCCAGGAGCACATCGCCGACATCTATGGCGAAGAGAGCGCCGAGATGGAGCGCTTTACCCAGGCCGTAGGCGTCGAGGAGTAAGGGGTGAAGGGGTGGGGGGAGGTTGCGATCGCAGCCATCCTTGCAGATAATGAAAGCATTATGAAATCGCCAGGGCTGTTTGGCCTCCCTAGGCGGCTCTCCAGCCGCCGTTGTTCTACCCAGCCCTTGTCTTTCCCCATCCCTACCGCCATCCCCTGTGTCAATTTCTAGCCCCGCCCCTGAGTCTCCGGTCAGTTCGCCCGATCAGCCAGCCCCGCCATCGCTCAGCCGTGGCGCTTTCTGGCGGGTCTTCGGCTCCACCTTCGTCACTATTTTTCTGGCCGAGCTAGGCGACAAAACCCAGGTCACCACCCTGCTGATGAGCGCCCAATCGCAAGCGCCCCTGGTGGTATTTTTGGGCGCGGGCACCGCCCTGGTCACCACCAGCCTGATCGGCGTACTGCTCGGTCAGTGGCTGGCCCGTCGCGTGCCCCCCGCCACCCTCGACACCGCCGCCGGAGCCATGCTGCTGGGCATCACCGTCTGGCTACTGTGGGATGTCGCCCATCTCTAAACCCCGGCTTCCCCGCCCGACCCAGGCCCTTCCCTCTTCTGCCGCAAACGTCCTCACCCTGATTCCCCCCTGATCTCCCATGGACTGGAACCTCCTCGCCCTCAGTTTTACCGCCGTATTCATCTCCGAGCTGGGCGACAAGAGCCAGCTGGCGGCCATTGCCCTGGGGGGCAGCTCCAACTCGCCCCGCGCCGTGTTTTTAGGCACCGCCGCCGCCCTGCTGCTGGCCAGCCTGCTGGGGGTGATCGTGGGCGAGGGCACCGCCCAGGTGCTGCCTGAGCGGCTGGTCAAAGCCGTGGCGGCGGTAGGCTTTGCCCTGCTGGCGGTGCGGCTGCTGTGGCCGGGGGAGGCCGCCGACTAGGCCGCCCGTGGGATCATCTCTGGTCTGGGGCGATCTCTAGGGCGCTCTCTAGGCCAGCTCGGCTCAACCTTGACTCGGCTAAAACTTGATGTGGTCAATCACGGCGCGCAGGGTTTGGGCCGAATGCTGGAGCAGCCCCTCCTCCTGGGGGCTGAGCGATAGGTTGAGCCGCCGGGTCACCCCGGTACGGCCCACCACCGCGGGCAGGCTCAGGCAGACATCCCGAACGCCAAAAATTTCATCCACAATACAGCTCACCGTCAGCACCCGGTTTTGGTCGCGGATGATCGATTGCACAATCTGGGTGACCGCCAGCCCCACGGCGAAGTTGGTGTAGCCCTTGCGCCGGATAATTTCGTAGGCTGCGTCTTTGGTCTGCTGAAAGATCTGATCCATAGCGGCCCGTTCGGCGGCGGGGGTGCCCTCGTGGTAGAGGTAGGTGCCCCCCACATTGGCCTGGCTCCAGAAGGGAACTTCGCTGTCGCCGTGCTCACCGATGATGTAGGCGTGCAGGCTGCGGGCATCGACCCCCATGTGGCGGGCCAGCAGGTAGCGAAACCGCCCCGTGTCGAGCACCGTGCCCGACCCCAGTACCCGGGCCTGGGGCAGACCCGACAGTCGCCAGGCGGCGTAGGTGAGCACATCGACGGGGTTAGACACCACCAGCAAAATGGCATGGGGGCAGTGGGCGACGATATCGGGAATCAGCTTTTTGAGAATTTCAACGTTTTTTTGCACCAGATCGAGGCGGGTTTCGCCCTCTTTTTGGGCTGCCCCGGCGGTGATGATCACCACATCGGCCCCGGCCCCGTCGGCCATGGTGCCCGCCTGAATGGCGGTGGGCTGCACAAAGGACATGCCCTGCTCTAAATCCATCACTTCGCCGATCAGCTTGTCCTGGTTGATGTCCACCAGCACCATTTCGTCGAAGACGTTCTGAATCATCATCGAGTAGGCGCAGGCCAGGCCAACCTGCCCGGCCCCGACGATCACCCCTTTGAGCGGGCGCAGGGGGTCAACCTGCAGATCGGGCTGGGTCTGGGCCACAAAAAGGCTGTCAAACATGGGGGCTCCTGGGCTATGGGCCAATGACTCCAATAAACCACGACTCCCCTCAACCATTGCAGCCCCAGCGGGCTCGGGCTACTGGGGCTGCATCGAAATCGAGGCGACCCCATCGCCCTGGCGGCTGGCCACCAGGGTCTCAAGCCGGGTCTTGAGATCGGCAGTGAGCTGTTTGGCACCGGCCTTGAGGGTCTCGGGGCAGTCTTGCCCGGCCAGGTAGGGCGCTACCGCCAGGGGTTCGCCAATCTGCATTTGCACTGGGCAGCGCCAGCTGGGGTAGGCTTCGCCATAGTAAATATCGATGGGCAGGATCTGCACCCCCAGCCCGGGTCGGGCGGCTTCGGCCTGCACGGCCAGCCGCGCCAGTCCGGGTTTGAGCCCGTGAATGTGGTCGTCGCGGCGGATGCCGCCCTCGGGGTAGATCACCAGCATTTCACCGCCCAGCAGCAGCTCAATGCCGTGGCGCAGGCTGGCCACCGTAGGCCGCCGCACGTTGACCGCAAACCCGCCCAGCCGCCGAATAAACCACCCCTGTAGGCCTTTGACCTCGTCGGCGGTGACCATAAAGCGCAGGTCGCGGCCGGTGATGTGCCGACCGGTGGCAAAGGGCAGCAAAATCGAGTCCCAGCGGGCCCGGTGGGTGGGTGCCAAAATGACCGGGCCAGCCAGGGGGACATGGGCCTGGCCGGTAATGGTGATCGGGCCGAAGTAGGCGGGCACCACCAGGCGCTGGCCCAAAAAATAGGCCAGCGGGGTCAGCACCGGCGAACAGCGGGAGCGGGAGGCTGCGATCGCACCTCCCTTAGCCTCCCCTGGGGTAGTCCTCCCTGGGGGTACAACAGACGATTCAGAGAACTCAGGAGGTTGCATAGACATGCGTAACGCAGAAGCCATGGGTGTTAGAAAACCTAATCTGCCTTGGTCAAGTTTGCCCAGTATCCCCCGTCGGAGCCAAAAGCCCCCTGAAGAAATCCCCTTGAAGAACTCCATGGAGGAATTCTCGGGGGAAACCAGTCGCGGGTTGCCTGGGTCAATGATCTCACCCTATCGCCGCCGCCCCGGGGCCGCGCCGGGCCTCAGGACAGTTCAGCCGGTGTCATGGGGCAGATTGGGAGCGCTGCTGCTGCCGCCGCTGCTGAAACCACAGCTGGAGCTGCTGGCGACAGGGGGCGGCCAACACGCCGGTCACCACCGCCAGACGATGGTTGGAACTGGGCCCGTCGGGCAGGTTGAGCACCGATCGCACCGCCCCAGATTTGGGGTCGGCGGTGCCGTACACCAGCTGCCCCAGCCGACTCAAAACAATCGCCCCGGCACACATGGGGCAGGGTTCGAGGGTGACGTAGAGGGTGCAGTCGTTGAGATGCCAGTTGCCCAACTGGCGCGCCGCCTCGCGCAGGGCCAGCACCTCGGCGTGGGCGGTGGGGTCTTGATCCTGCTCGCGGCGGTTGCCCGCCTCGGCCAGCAGCTCGCCGTCGGGGCCTACCACCACGGCCCCCACCGGCACATCGCCAGCGGCCCCGGCGGCCTCGGCCACCGCCAGCGCCCGCAGCATCCAGCGGCGATGGTCGCGCCCCAGGGCATCCTCGGGGTCAGGGGGGGGAATGTCGTAGGGCATGGCTGGCTAAAGCAATCCTGGCTAAAGCAATAAGCGAGGGGAGGGAGGGGTGCGATCGCACCCCTCCCTCCCCTCGCTTTCATCTCACCCGTAGCCGGTAGCAGCCGCCTATGGCCGCCGTTTAGATGTAGGCCGAAATATCTTCGCCACACTCGTCAGCCAGGTAGCACAGAGCGCGAAACCGCAGCTCTACCAGCTCGTTATAGAGGGGGTTGAGCTTGCACAGGGGCGGCAAATGGGCAATGCGCCGACCAAACAGAACGATATCACGCTCAAAGGGGCACTGGGCCGGAATCAGCTCGGCCACCTTGCGCGCCCGCCGGGGAGTTTCGACCCGCAGCCGGGTAACCCACTGGCGCAGCGGCCGAAACAGGTCTAGGGCCTGGCTGCCGACCCGCAGCCCCCGACTGACAGTAGATAGAACACGATACATAGTTAAACCTCTCGCAAGTCCAATGGTTGAGACTGTCTGAGAAAACGGCAAGCACTGAGCTGGACTTGATAGGAAGACTCAATACTTGATCGATAGAACCGGAGTCAGCGGCAGGCCATTGCCTGGCCTCCTGCTTACGCTAAAGAATTCCCCCCTGGTTCAGGTGAAGCATCAGCAAAGCCATTTTGTTCCCTCCTAAAGCTCCAGTAAAGAATCCCCCAGTCAGGCGGCCCCCAAAACGCCAAAACCCAGTCCCAAAGGGCCTTTAGGCGGCACTCAGCCAGGCCAAAGAGCCTGAAACGGAGCCCAAAGTTGAGGGTTTCCACTGACTTCACCTGTATTTAATGGTGCCGAAAAATAAGCCCCATTTAGGTGAAAGCCATGACAGTTTCTCAACCGGGCCCGGCGGCCCAAACCCAGCCCCAAAGTCATCCCATTCCCCAGGTTTTTATCTGGGGTTTTTTGGTAGTGACGAATACTGAATCTGATACCATCGGCGATGAACTCTTGAGGGCAACAGGCGATGGCGAAATTTGTCATGTGGGGCAGCTACTGTGAAAACGTGCTAGAAAAGCGCGCTCCCCATCGAGAGGCCCACCTGCAAGGGCTGCAACAGCAAAAAGACAGCGGCCTGCTGGTTGCCCTGGGCCCCACCACCGACAACACCAAGGTGTTTGGCATCTACGAGGCCGACAGCGAGGCCACCGTGCGGCAGCTGGTAGAAGCCGACCCCTACTGGCAAAACGGCATTTGGACCGAGTACGCCGTCTACGCCTGGAATCAAGTCTTTTAAAAAAGAGCTAGGCAGAGCCGACAGCGGTAACGGCCATTTCCCATTAAAATGACCTCGTTCGGGTTCATCGCCCATAGGGAGTTCTAGTGAGGAGCCGTGGCTAAGTTAGCGCCTACCCAAGTCGAGCAGCTCCAAAGTATCGGAGCCTACCTGCGCCAAGTGCGCCAGGAACAGGGGCTAGCCCTGGATGTTTTAGCCAACCAAATTTTCATTCGCCCGGCGCTGCTCCAGGCCCTGGAGACCGGGCAGGGGGGTGAGCTGCCCGAGGCGGTCTTTATTCAAGGGTTTATTCGCCGCTACGCCGAGGCCCTGGGGCTAGATGGTCAGGCCATTGCCCAGGAGTTTCGAGTCACCCCCGTCGATGTGCTGCCCACCCCCGACCTGCTGTCGGAGTCCCCGGCCAACGGCACCGCCGCCGCCAACGGCCATGGGGTGCAGCCCCCCGAGCCGCGGCCCCCGGTGGCCCCCCCAGTGGCCGTAAACCGCACCCCTCGGGGCAACTCCCCCCTACCCTTGCTGCTCAGCCTGGGGGCCCTGGTGGCGGTGCTGGGCCTGGGGGTCTGGGGGCTATTTGGCCGCAGCGGTGCCGTGCCCCCTGCGGCCACCAATGACGAGCCGGTGGCTGAGACCCCTACAGACGAGGGGGTCCCTGAGGCTGTCGACTCTGACGCAGCGGTAGACGAGCCCCTCGACGAGCAGCCGCCCGCCCCCGAGGAGCCGCTGGAAGCGCCGGTGGTGGTCAGTGCCAGCCTCAGCGAGCGCTCCTGGCTGAGCGTGGTGGCCGATGGCGAAAACCTCTACGAGGGCACCGCCGAGAGCGGGTTTGAAGAAACCTGGACCGCCCAAACCAGCCTGGTGATTAGAACGGGGAATGCCGGTGGGGTAGAGCTATCGGTCAATGGCGACCCGGCGGTGGTGGCGGGCGAGTCAGGGGTGGTGAGAACCCTCACCCTGACCCCTGACTCTGGCGAAGAGACGGTGCAAGCGCCCTAGCGTCCAGTTCACCCGCCGCATTTGTCTTCTCGGGTGTACAAATCCTGGGTCTATTAAATCCTGGGCCTACAATAGAAGCGATCTCCCTAATGCCACCCTGCCCAGCCTATGACACCGCCCACCGAGCTTGAGACCGCCACCACCGAGTCGGCCAGCCCCATTGGCGCTGCGGCCCCTGGGGGGGCTGACCTCGATGCCGTGCCCTACGATGTCGAGATGTCGCTGTTTGATCACCTGGAGGAGCTGCGGCAGCGCATTTTTTACAGCCTGATTGCCGTGGTGCTGGCGATTGTGGCCTGCTTTTGGCAGGTTAAGCCCATTGTCAGCCTGCTGGAGGTACCCGCCCAGGGGGTGAAGTTTTTGCAGCTGTCTCCAGGGGAGTACTTTTTTGTCTCCTTTAAGGTGGCGGGCTACAGCGGCCTGGTGGCGGCGAGCCCGTTCATTTTGTACCAGGTGGTGATGTTTGTGCTGCCGGGGCTCACCCTGCGGGAGCGGCGGCTGGTGGGGCCGATGGTGCTGGGTTCGAGCGTGCTGTTTTTTGCGGGGCTGCTGTTTGCCTACGAGGCGCTGATTCCGGCGGCGCTCAATTTCTTTATTAGCTACGGGGCCGACGTGGTCGAGCAGCTGTGGTCCATCGACCGCTACTTTGAGTTTGTGCTGCTGCTGCTGTTTAGTACCGGGCTGGCGTTTCAAATTCCGATTTTGCAGCTGCTGCTGGGGCTGCTGGGCATTGTCAACTCCCAGCAGATGCTCAAGGGCTGGCGCTACGTGCTGCTGGGGGCGGCCATTTTGGGGGCGGTGCTGACCCCCTCTACCGACCCGGTGACCCAGAGCTTGCTGGCGGGGGCGGTGCTGTTTTTGTACTTTGGCGGCATTGGTCTGGTGAAGGCCATCGGGCGGTAGCCGGGCCGGGGGCGGCCCCGGAATGGTGTACTGGGCTGAGGCTGTAAATGCCGTTTATGTGAATTTTCGCGTTAGGATCGAGCCGTTGCTCTAGTGTTGCGCTGACCCCGTGAGGTGAGGGCGGATGCGGAGAGAACTATCTAGAGAGTTGCTTAGCGATCAGCGGCGGCCCGGCGATCGTTAAATGTTGCGAATGGTGCGCCAGAACGTCGCCCTAGCGGCCAACCACCCTGTACTGACTGACCCTGTATTGCCTGATAAAACCTATGTTTTTAGACGAACTGACCCCGTTTGTGCAAGAGTTAACCGCCCACCCGGTGGCCTTTTTGGGCGGGCTGGCCTCGGGCCTGCTGCGGCTTGACCTGTCCGATGACCCGGTCAAGAGCTGGCTGAACAATCAGGGGGCGACGCCGCCTGGGGCAGGTGATGCTAGCTCAGCCAACTACCAAAACGGGGGCGGCCCCCAGAGCATTTCGATTGACTAGGTTGGTGGCCTAGGCCCAGCTCTGCTGGGGCAGCAGGTCGGAAATCCAGGTTTGCACCTGTTGCACCAGGGCCTGAAGCTGACGGCTGGGCTTGAGGTGGGCGGCTGCCGCCAGGGCGCGCTGGTAATCTGCGATCGCACAGTTCCAGTCACCGCGCAGGTGGTAGGTGCGCCCCCGCTCGGCGTAGATCACCTCGGACAGCTGATAAAACATCAGGGCTTCGTCGAAGCAGTCCAGGGCGCTATCGAGATCGCCCATCTGCCGCAGGGTGGTCCCCAGATTAATGCGGGCGCGGCTGTTGAAAGGGTTGAGGTCGATGGCCCGCTCGTAGTCTTCGACGGCGGCGGTGAGCTGCCCGAGGGCGGCGTAGCACATGGCCCGATTGTTGTAGGCGTGGTCGAGGTTAGGCCCCAGGTCAACGGCCCGGTGGCAGTCGCTCAGAGCGGCCTGAAGGCGGCCCATCCGCAGGTATACCAGGCCACGATTGCTGTAATAAATGGCCCGCTGGGGGTGGCGCTCGATCAGCTGCCCCAGCAGCTGGACGGCCTGGTGATACTGCTGCCGCCTGACCGCCGCTGCCGCTAGCCGCCGGAGGGTCTCGTCGGCGGTGGGGTAGGTCGCAAGCCCGGCCCAGGACGACGAAATCTGGGCTTCATCCTCGTGCGGAGCCAAAGGAGCGGGGGCGGGGAGGGGGCAAAGCTGCTGTTGGCGCTGCTGTTGGCGGTAGATGTGCATGGGGGTATCCCTGGGAGGCTAGGTGTGCTCATAAACCGTGGTGCCAACCGGGCGGCAGTGCCCTCGGGGCGCTATCTGTCGGCACCTGGTCATAGATTCCCATCTCTGCCGGGCCGGGCTAATTGCCCCTGTGGCAGTTATATAGGTGGCTATACGGATGCGGAAAGGCGAATCATCACCCAGTCGCTCCCGCTTGCCCTGCCGTGGGGTGGCAGCTCTGACCGATGCCGCTATAGTCTCACCAACCTCCAGGGGGCTAAACCGGGAAAAAACGGAGGTTATTCCCACGGTTCACCGGTCTACCCCCGACTTTGGGGACCAACCTACGGGAATACACGCAGACAATCTATGTATTTTCTTGTGGTGTTCACCCATGCCATGACATTTTAAATATTTAGCGTGCCTATAGCCGTAGCCAGATTGAGCCGTCGCCAGGCTGGTTGAGCCATTTCCCCAAAGAAGGTTCGCAAGTAGGTTGGAAGGTTCGAAGGTGGCTCAGTTTTTTGGGTGTTCTGACTCAGGGGACAATGGGGATCTTGACTCAGAAAATTGTCCATCTAGAAAACCGCCCCGGTACCGTAGCCCGAGGTAGGGCCAGGCATCGAGGCGGCAAGTGGGTGGATTGACAGGGTGCTCGGCGGCAGCTCAGGGCAGCCTGCGGAACGATCTACTGGGCCAAGCGCTCGGTAATAGCGGCCTGCAAAGCAGGGTCCTGCTGGGCCTGGGCCAAAATCTGCTCAAACTCATCCACCGTCAGCTCAGCAGATTCGATGGCGGCCCGCATATCTTGCCCAGCGCTCTGCCGCAGGGCGGTAACCTGCTCGGTGGCGGCGGCAAACTGCTCGGCCTGCTCCGGGGGCACCTCGGCAGCGGCGTCGGGCGACTGTTGTGACTCTGCGATCGCATTGTAATCATCCACCGATAGCCCTTCGGCCTCCACGGCGGCTACCAGCTCAGCCTGCACCTCCTGCTGAATAGACTGAATCGCCCGGTAGGCGCTGACGAAACGGTCGATCTGCGTCTCCGACACCTCTACTGGGGCAGCCTCAGCGGGGGAAGGGGCCTCTGGGCCCTGCTCTGGGCCCTGGGCCACAGCGGCGGCAGGCACACCCAGCAGCAGAGTAGCCGCCAGCAGGCCCTTGAGCAATGTGGAAGGTTTCATAGCGATGGTCCTCGCATATCGTCAGTGAGTATCGTCAAATGGCAGACCTCTACAGAGAGGACGCAGCAGGGCATCGGCAAGCATCAAAGGTGGCCGGTGCCCTGCGTCGATACCCTACGCAGCCCAGATGACTGCCCAATGACAATCCTGTGACGATACTGTGAACCCCACAGCTCGCCACCCCCTGCTAGCGGCAAAAATCCAGTGGTCAGGTCTACTGTTTCAGCGTTTCATTGTTGAGAATAGCGGGCCAGTTGGCGTCAGCACGAACGATCTTATTGGCCGTATCTTGCTTCCACTCCACCTGGGCCTCGGCGCTGTAGTTGAGATAGAGCTTGCCATCGCGAACTTCCCAGGCCGTGGGCACGGTGGTTGCCAGTACCCCACCGGCAGCTGCCTTGGCACAATAGCCACCGTACTGAGGCGCGTAGGCTTCAGGATT
>DATIVG010000164.1:0-4784 GCA_035466075.1 Nodosilinea sp.
GTCGGTGCGACCGGCACCGCGAATCAGCAGGCAGTCGCCGGTAAAGGCCATGGACTGGTCGTCGAGCACGTAGGTGATGCAGCCATCGGTGTGGCCGGGGGTAGCGCGCACCTCCAGGCTGCGGCTGCCAAAGGTCACCACGTCGCCGTGGTCCAGCAAATAATCTGCCCCGGTAACCATGTCCCCGTAGCGGCCCGAGATACCGATTTTGCTGCCCACCGCCTGCTGCATCAGCCAGGCACCGGTCACGTGGTCGGCGTGGCAGTGGGTGTCGAGGGTGGCCAGCAGGGTTAGGCCCAGTTCTTCAACCAGGGCGCGATCGCGCAGGTGCTGCTCAAACACAGGGTCAATCAGCACGGCTTGATTGGTCGCCGGGTCGGCTAGCAGGTAGGTGTAGGTAGACGAATCAGCGTCGAAGAGTTGGCGGAAAATGAGGGGGTTAGCCACAGCACAAAGCTCCATCAAACGGGACAGCGACCAGCGAGCGCCGCTTTATTTACTATATAGCCAAATAGTTATTTTTGCATCCCCCCACCCTCTGCCGTCAGGCGGGTATTTGCCCCGGAGCGCAAAAAGGGCGCTGCGATCGCAGCGCCCCGCCGAGGGTGGCTGGCCCAGGATCGCAAAGCCTACTGGGGAGGATTCAGAAACCGACTGGCAAACGTCACAACGGTGCCCAGGTCGGTAGTGCCAGGAGCACTGGAGTCAAGAAAAGCACCCAGCATCGGGTTGCCGCCCCCGACCACCCCCGGCTTAGCCGCGCCCATGCCCAGCAGTCCCAGGGCCACCGGCAACAGTTTGGGCAGCATAGTTTGAATCAGACCGGCATTCATGCCGCTCTTTTGGGCAATGGCCTGGATCAGCTGCTGCTGCATCTGCGGCGGAATCGCCGAAGTCAGCGCCGCCGCCCCGCCAGCCCCCGCCAGCTTGCCCAGCATGCCTTCGAGTTGGCCGCTGCCCATGGTGGCGGCCTGCTGCTTTAGGGCCGGCTGTAGGGCACCGCCCAGGGCATTGAGAATCGCCCCCATCTGGTCATTGTTCATACCCTGGCTGCCCGCCAGCTGCTGCACTGAGCCCATCACCGAGCTGAGCTGATCGATGCTGCCCTGCTGGTTGGGGTTGTTGATGGAGCTGAGCACGTCAAAGAAGAGAGACATAGCGTTCCTTTAGGTAAGTAGAGCGTCGGTAAGTAGCGCGTCGGTGAGAAGAGCCCCAGGGTCAGAAAGTCAGAGGAATAGACGGTCCAGGAAACCTGGCCCAGGCCGGGAGCCTAAACCGCAGGCACCCGCACATGCAGCGATCGCACCAGCTGAAGCCACTGGCCGTCGTCGCTGAGGTAGCCCAGCTCGGCCACGTAGTCGCGATCGGGGGTCAAGATCGGCACATGGCGGTCGGTGTCGGCCGCCTGCAGGATGTATTCCTGGGTGGCGTGGGGAGGCTGGTAGTCAAGCTCCAGGTTGGTGGCGTCGTGGATGCGCAGCGCCATCACGCGACCGCCCTCCTGAATCAGCGCCTCTTTGTGGGTGGGAGCCGCTTCCCAGTAGGCGTAGGCCGCCTCGGCGCTGCGGGGCACCAAAATAATCTTGCTCTCAGCTCCCATGTCAGAGCGGTGGCCAACCCCCACGGCCATACCCTTCACCCCGTTGCCGGGGCCGCCCTGGGTATCGGTAGGGCGATCCACTAGGCCCAGGCCCGCTACCGCAGCCGCACCCCCCAGGGCGGCGGCTCCCCCAGCTAGGGCAGCTTCGGTTCTGGGTTCAACTGCGGCCAGGGGGGTAGCCAGGCTGGCGCTGGCCGCTGCCGCCGCAGGCTCCATTGGGGCGTAGGCGGGCACACAGGCGGGCACCCGCACCGGCTCAGATTTGGCCAGGGCCTGCCACTGGTAGTTGTTGTTGACGTAGCCCAGCTCCACCAGGTAGTCGCGGTCGTCAATGGCAATGGGCAAGTGCAAATCCCCCGGCGTTTCAAGGCTGGCGTTGAACTCTTGCAGGCTGTTGAGGCCGTTGCCGTTGCCGGGCAGCTCCGTGACATCGTAGAGGCGGGCCTTGAGGGCGCGGGAGCCAGCCTTGAGGTCGTCTACGGTGGACTGGGGCAATTCCCAGTAGGCGTAGGCCTGCTTGCAGTCGCGGGGGGTGAGCACAATGCGCGCCGGGGTAGATTCGGCGGGGCGGGCCAGGGCGGCGGCACCGACCCCCATGGCCCCAAGGCCAGCGGCAGCGGCAGCGGCGGCACCGACCCCTGGGGCGGCGGCAGGCACCGTGCTGGTGCAGGCCGGCACGCGCACGTGGGCCGAGCGGGCCAGGGCGTGCCAGGCGTCGTCGGTACCCAGGTAGCCCAGTTCTACCAGGTAGTCGCGATTATCGACGGCCACCGGCAGGTGGCGATCGCCCACGGGCACGGTGTCACAGTCAAATTGGTAGGTGTGGTGGGGGGCTTGGCGATCAACGTCGGCAATATCGGTGACATCGTGCAGCTTGAGGGCCAGGGAGCAGTTTTGGCGCTTGAGGGCCTCGACCTCGTCCTCGGGCAGTTCCCAGTAGGCGTAGGCGTCGCGGCAGTTGCGCGGGGTCAGAATGATGCGGCGGTCGGGGGTGGCTGCCGCCAGGGGGGCAACCCCCGGAGCGCTATCCTTGAGCAGCCACCAGAGCAGGCCCCCCAGGAGCGGCAGGGCCAGCAGCCAGGGCCACCAGGGCAAGCCCCGGGCCGGGGCGGGGGGAATGGTCTCGGCCTCCTCCAATGTGGTTGAGGTGGACTCTGGATCGGCTGGGCTCGCCGCTGGGTCTGTTTCCAGGGCCGTTTCTGGAGCCGTTTCTGGAGCTGCCTCGGGCGCGTCCTCGGTTTCGGCACCAACAGCGGCGGCCTGGGCCGCTTCGATCAGCGCTTCGCTGTCGGGGTTGGTGGCGAAGCCCAGGAAAACCAGGGCGGCCGGACTGGCGGTTGCGGGGTTGTAGACGTAGGCCAGGGGCTGGGAAAAGGGGTAGCGCTGGTCGTCGGGCAGGGTGTCGTGCATGGGCACGATTTTGACCGCTGGGTTATCGATGGCCTGCTCGGCCACCAGATAGCTAATGCCGTTTACATCGAGGGTGTCGGCAATCGCCGCAGCGCTGGCTTCGGGCAGGGCCACGGCCCTGGGGGCGGCCTCAAAGGGGGCCACTTCAAACACCGGGTAGTTGCGGAAGGCCTGGCGGGTGTCGCTGTCCACGGGATGATCGACCAGCACAATCGGGGCATCCTGGCCGCCGACCTCGGCCCAGTTGGTGATTTCGCCGCGAAAGATCTGGGCGAACTGCTCAACGGTGAGGCTGCCCGCAAACGGGTTGTTGGGGCTGACCAAAATGGCAATCTTGTGGCGCGAGACGGGGACTTCGCGCAGACCCGCCCCCGCTTCGGCCTCGGTGAGGGAACGGCCAATGGCGGCCAGGTCGGTTTCGCCGTCGATTAAGGCCTGCACGGCGTCGTTGGCGCTGTCGTAGTTGACCTCGACGTCGGCATCCCCGTACTGGGTGGAGAAGCGCGATCGCAGGGTCTCATTGACCAGCCGCATGGCCTCTGAGCTATCGATGGCCAGGCGGCTGCCCGGCTCCAGGGAGGTGGGCAATTCAACCCCCTCCAGGGGGTTGTCGGTCTGGGCCCAGAGCGAGCCGTCGCGATCTAGCACCACGGTAAGGGCCACCACCAGGGGTGCTGCGGCCAACCAAAGCAACGGCCGGCCCCAGGGTGTCGTCGCACGGCGGGCATTAGCGCTGTAGCGGTTAAACATAAGCAGGCACCAATAGTTCCAAACGTAAAAAACAGGCGATCAAATGCCGGACCATTCAAACCCCAGACCAGGGAATTAGACGCGGCCCAGGGCGTCGTTAAATCTGGCTACCCCGCCGCTCAGTTGAACTTAAATAGGGCGCGATCGCACCCTGCCCCGGGGGCCAAACCATGCTGTCGCTGAGACAGAACCGACCTGCGATCGCAGGTCAAAACCAGCCCCTTTTTGCCCCAGGAGCTTAGATCAGAAACATAAGAGATTCATAAACGCTCAGCCGATGAAGCCCCGCTCAAAGCCCACCTAAATCCGGGCCACATCGAAGGTGTTGCACTGGTTAATATCGCCCGTTTCAATGCCTCGATAAAACCACTCCGCCCGCTGCTGCGACGAGCCGTGGGTAAACGAGTCGGGGGTGACGTAGCCCTGGGCCTCCATTTGCAGCCGGTCATCGCCAATCTGGCTGGCGGCGTTGAGGGCTTCTTCGATGTCCCCTTCCTCTAAAATGTCGCGGGCCACCTGGGCGCGGTGGGCCCACACCCCGGCAAAGCAGTCAGCCTGGAGTTCCAGCCGCACCGACAGGTCATTGGCCTGGGTGCGGCTGGCCCGCTGCTGGGCTCGCTGCACCTGGCTCGATACCCCCAGCAAATTTTGCACATGGTGACCCACCTCGTGGGCAATTACATAGGCCTGGGCAAAGTCGCCGGGGGCCCCGTGGCGCACCTGGAGGTCGCGGAAAAAGCTCGTGTCGAGGTAAATTTTTTGATCCGCCGGGCAATAGAACGGCCCCATGGCCGAGCGCCCCAGCCCGCAGGCCGACTGGGTAGCCCCCGAGTACAGCACCAGGCTGGGCTCCTGGTAGCGAGCCCCAAACTCAGACTGAAAAATGCCGTGCCAGGTATCTTCGGTTTCGCCCAGCACCGCCGCCACAAACTCCCCCGAGCGATCGCCCGCCACCGGCGCAACCTGGGGAGCGCTGTCGTAGGGGCTCACCGCCACCCCCGGCTGAAGCACCACCGAGGGGTCA
>DATIVG010000165.1:0-2818 GCA_035466075.1 Nodosilinea sp.
CCCTTTTGGTCGGGGCAGGAAACCAGCAAAATAGCAGTGGGAGAACCCATAGTCGTCTAGCTTAACGACAGCCCCTAGCGTAGCACCCCTAACCCAGCTCAATTGGTGGTTTCGGCATCGCTTTCGGGGCTGGCCTCGGGCCCCGCTGGAGCAGGCTGCGCGCCCGCTGCCGGAGGCTCCTCCGGTGCTGCCGAGCCAGCGGGTGCAGCGGGTTCGGCGGGCGCGCCCGCCTCCGGTGCCGGGGCATCTTCAGGTGCCTCTGGGGGCAGCGCCTCGACGGGCAGCTTCCACTCGTCGAGGGGGCGGTTAATGCCGTTGGCCACATCGCGGGTGACCACCAGCACGGCGTAGTCCTGCCCCGCCGCTGGCGGCCAGGGGTCAGGGTCGATGACGGCATAGTTAGCGCCACCGCTAAAGTCTGGGCCACCCAAAATCAGCTCATGCTCAGTGCCATCTTTGAGAGTCACTGTAACAATGCCAATCGGAGCATTGAAGCCAAAGTCAGTGGACTGGTCGGCCCCCATGGTCACGTTTTGCAGCGGCGAGTCGGTGGTGAGCCGGCTCAGCAAAAAAGCCACCGCGCCCGGTTCCGCCGCCGCCTGCTCTGGGGCCGTCATTTGCCAGGTGCCCTCGTCGCCCTGCTCAAACACCAGGGTCTCGTTGCCCCGATCGATGGTGAGGGTGGCCACATCCGTTTCTTCAAAGGCAAAGATCGGCTTTGTGGGCTCGCCCTCGGCAGCCGACTGGGGAACCTGCGATCGCTGCGACTCAGCAATCAGCACTCCAGCCCCCAGCAAAAAGGCCACCCCCACCAGCATTACCGTACTGCGCTTAAACTTCATAGCCGCTAACCGCAACTCCAGGGTCAAATCGTCGTTGGCTCATCTATCCTACGACCTGGGCGGCGGGTTTATAGCAGCTGCCAGCCAATCGACGCGCAGGCGGACTCAAGAGCCCCAACCGCTAGCCCTGGGCAAAGTAGCAGCCTTTGGGCTGTTTAAAGCTAGGGGCGCGATTACACCATTACCCCAAAGCAGCCGATGGTACGCTGTGCATGCTGAAGGGCGGTTGCTTTACCCGTCCAATACAATAAGAATCTAGCCTCCCACCGGTGATTCTCTAATTCAGAGCAGCCCTATGGTTCAACTTCAGCCCAAGCTCTTGACTGTCCGCGACTTCATCGATCGCTATGGCGACAACCCTCAGTACGAACTCATCGATGGAGAGCTATTCGACTTGGAACCCACAGGTGTTCATGAAGAAGTGGCAGGGTTTGTGGGGCGAAAACTCAACGTTGCCATCGAGCAGCAAAACGCGCCCTACGTAATTCCCTACCGCTGCCTAATCAAGCTGCTAGGCACCGAAACCGCCTTTCGCCCCGATGTAATCGTACTTGACCAGACCCAGCTGCCCCAAGAGCCGCTGTGGCAGCAGGAGCCCGTCATTTGTCAGGGGGCTTCTATCAAGCTGGTGGTTGAGGTAGTCAGCACCAACTGGCAAAATGACTACGCCCGCAAAATCGAAGACTACGCTCTGCTCGGGGTGCCCGAATACTGGATTGTGGACTACCTGGGGCTAGGCGGTCGCGACTACATTGGCACCCCCAAGCAGCCGACAGTAACGCTGTGCGTACTGGAGGGCGATCGCTACCAAAAGCAGGTGCTCCATGGGGGCGATCGGCTGATATCTCCTACCTTCTCTAGCCTTAACCTAACCGCTGACCAAATTTTTGCGGTTAATTCACCGACCTAGCACCGTTGAAACGATAACGGTCACAGTAGTGGCGGCAATCAGGCTAAAGGCCAGTTGCACAACCCATTGGGTCGCTCTCTGGTAGTTATCAAATTTCTGGTTAAAGTCGCTGTTTGCCCGGTTAGCCTGCTCTACCTCCTGGCGCAGTTCCCGCACTTCTTCGAGAATTTGCTGGGCTTGGGTAGAGTTGGCGTTGAGGTCGTCGGTGGCTTGGGCCATATTAAGCTCCCAGCAGGCGATCGACTTTGTGCTCGATGCTATTGAGCTTTCGTAGAACGGTGGGGCGATCTTCATCCAGAGAGGCCAACAGGTTAATCACACCCTCTTGCAGTGTGGTCAAACGCTGGATTGCGTCATCCACCCGCTGCATACCTGCATAGAACTCGTCCCGGGCTTCTTCGCGCTCTAGCCGAGCTTCGGCCATGGCTTCTAAAATTGCCTGAGCTGTGCGAGCGTTGCTCTCAACCAGTTGTCGCAATTCTGGATCTGTCATGAACGTTGAACTGATTTTACCAGAGGTCTATGTTCAGCATTGTAGCAAGCTGATGCCGCCATACTCAGAATTCATTACTTGACTTTTCATCTACTACTTCAAATAGGCTTTGAGAGTGCTCATCACTAAAAAGCTTAATATTTTCCTTGAAAACTACCCAATAATCGGCCAGATATTCGCTCTTGTCTAACTCGTGTCTCAAAATACGGCGAACCAAATCATAAGATAGCGGATGTCTTCTAATAGATTCACTAGAGTAATACAGTTCGAGAAGCATTTTTTTATCTTTATCCGATAAAAACTCCGAAAGAACAAGAAGCTCTTCAAAACAAACAATCAGACTTTGCATATCAAGAGATTCATAGACACTTATCTTTTCTATACTCGCCCTGGCTCTTTCACCAAGAATCCCTAACATATAACTTCTGACCTCACTGGATCGATCGTCTACTTTAACTAAGCCTATTAAATCAGTCATGGAAAATCCATCGAGCTTTTCCCGGGCTATATCTTGCAAAAAATCAATTCTAGAAGCCATTTCTATGATTCTCAATTCGCCACTTGATATAAGCT
>DATIVG010000166.1:0-3465 GCA_035466075.1 Nodosilinea sp.
ACTGATGGTGGCGGTGTCGGGTACAAGGGTGAGATCTGCGATCGCATCTAGGGGCAACTTCCCCGCGCCGGTCACCAGATCCAGGGAGCCAATCGCCCCCAGATCCCCCTGCTGGGGCGACGGCACCCGCACCCGCACCGGTATATCGCGGCTGCCATCGAGAATTGAGCCGCCCGTGCTGCCGTCCAGGGCGGCGGCCAGCTGGCCCGCAATCGCCTGGTTGTCGAGGCCCAGTCGGCGGGCCTGGGCTTCATCCACCGTCAGGGCCAGCTTGGGCAGGGCCTCGGTCAGGGTGGCGCGGGTGTGGATCACGTCGGGCACCTGGGCCAGCTCGGCCCGCAGGCGATCGCCCACCGCCCGCAGGCCCGCCAGATCGGTGCCGTAGAGGCGCAGCTCGATCGGCGCGTCGAAGGGGGGCCCCTGCTCCAGCTGCCTCACCAGCACCTGGGCCTGGGGAAAGGCGGCATCCAGCTCGCCCTGGAGCGCCCGAATGGTCTCGCGGATGCGATCGGTGCCGCGCAGCTGCACAATGCCCTGGGCATAGTTTTGGGCGTTGCGGCGGTTGTCGAGCACGTTGTAGAAAAAGGGCGGCGCGCTGCGGCCCATAAACCAGTGAATGTCGTCCACCTCGGGGTGGGCTAGGGCCTGAGATCGCACCGCCCGAATCTGAGCCTGGGTAGCCTCCAGAGACACCTGGCTAGGCAGCTCAAACTCAATCTGAAACTGGTTGCGATTGGTCGGCGGAAAAAACTGCTGGGGCAGCGTCGCAAACACCGCAAACCCCATCACCGGCAGCACCAGCGACAGGCCCACCCCCAGCCAGGGCCGCCGCAACACCGCCCGCAGACTCCACCGATAGGCGCTGGCCAGCGCGGCATTGGAAAAGCCATTTTGCAGCCAGTCGCCGCCCTGGGGCAGCGGGTGCCACTGGTGCAGCCGCCCCGCCAGCGCCACAATCACCGTCAGCGACAGCACCAGCGAGCTCAGCAGCGCCAGGATCACCGTCAGGCCAATGGTGCCGATAAACTCCCCCACCCCCCCCGGCGAGGTGGCAATGGGAATAAACGCCAGCACCGTGGTCAGCGTCGAGGCCAGCAGCGGCACCAGCAGATGGCCCACGGTTTGCGACACCGCCTCCCCCGGCGGCAGCCCCTGGCGCAGCCGCCCCTGCACCTCATCCACCGCAATGATGGCGTTGTCGATCAGCAGCCCCAGGGCGATGATAATGCCCGTCACCGACATCTGGTGCAGCGGCACCCCCAGCCCCTTCATGGTGCCAAACACCATCAGTGTGGTCAGCGGCAGGGCCAGGCCCACCAGCAGCGCCGACTTCAGCCCCAGCATCACCAGCGAAATGCCGATCACCAGCAGCGATCCGGTAATCAGGTTGCTGACCACCCCATTTAGCCGCTGCTGCACGTACTGGCTCTGGTCGAGCACCGTCACCAGGTCAATTCCCCGGGGCAGTTCAGCGCGAAAGTCAGCCATCACCGAGCGGGCCTGGGCCGCCCACAGGTCTACGCGAGCGGCAGATTCCACCTTGGCAGCCAGTGCGATCGCACCCCGCCCATTCACCAGCGCCAGATCGGTTGGCGGGTCCTGCACCGCCTTAGTCACCGTCGCCACATCCCCCAGCCGCGCCACCTGGCCCTCTATCCCCGCCCGCAGCGGAATCGCCCGAATCTGCTCCAGACTGCCCAGGCTGCTGTCCACCTCCAGCAAAAATTCAGCGCTGTCGCTGCGGTACTGCCCCGCCGCCACCTTGGCATCGCTGGCCGCAATCTGCCGGGCCACATCCGCCGCCGACAACCCCAGCCGCGACAGCTCCGCCGCCGCCATATCCACCCGGATTTCCTCCTCGGGCTCTCCAAACAGATCCACCGTCTCCGTCCCCGGAATCGCCCGCAGGCGATCCTCCAGCGCCGCCGCCAGCCGCCCCAAAATGGCGTAGTTGGGCGCCTCGTCCAGGGTCCAGGTCAGCCCCACGATCAGGGCGCTGGCCTTGGTCGAGCTGTCGGCATACTCCGGCACCGTCGCCGCCGCGGGCAGCTCCGGCCCGGCATCATCCACCTTGCTGCGCACCTTGGCCCACACCGGGTCCACGTCAGGAATAGTCTCCTTCAGCTCCACCGTGATCACCGAAATGCCCGAGCCCGAGGTCGATCGCAGCGACTCAATTTCCTCCAGTTCAAACAGCCGATCCTCAATTTTCTCCGTCACCAGAGTCTCCACCCGCTCCGGCGTCGCCCCCGGCAAAAACGTCGTAATGCGGGCAAACCGCTGCACAATCTCCGGATCCTCCAGCCGCGGCAGGGTGAGAAAGGCCGACAGCCCCCAGACGACGATCAGCACCAGGGTGAGCAGCAGCAGCTGACGGTTGCGGTAGAAGAGGTTCATGGCGAGGGGGGGAGTGAGGGGGTGGGGGAGATGGGGGGTGGGGGAGATGGGGGGTGGGGGAGATGGGGGGTGGGGGAGAGTTTTGAGTTTTGAGTTTTGAAGGGTGGTTGCTGACACCACAGTCATCAGCTTTTTTGCGGTGCATTTGCGACGCAAAAAAGCTGGTGGGGAAGCTACAGATAGCCCGCTTGGCGATACCAGGCCAGCATGTCGGCCAGGGTCGTCTCCAGGGGGCGAAACTGCACCCCCAGCTCGCGCTGGGCCTTGGTCGAGTCGTAGGCCAGATCGGCCAGCATAATTCTTACCCCCTCCACGGGAATGGCGGGCTTACTGCCGGTGAGGCGGCCCACCCAGGCCGAGACCACGGCCAGCAGCCGCATCACCCAGCCGGGGATGGGGCGGCGGGGGGCGGGCACGCCGCTGACGGCCTCTAAGGTGCGCATCAGGTCGGCCATGGTGTAGTGGGGGCCGCCCACCAGGTAGCGCTGGCCCGACTGGCCGTGCTGCACGGCGCTGACCATGGCGGCGGCCACCTCGCGGGCATCGACCACGGGCATGCCCCCCGCCAGCAGGCCCGGTATTTTGCGATGCATGTAGTCGAGCACAAACTGGCCAAACTCGGTGGGGGCCGCATCCTGGGGGCCGAGCATGGCGCCGGGGCAGATCAGCACCACCGGCAGGGCGTGGGTCTGGGTAAAGGCCAGCACCGCCGCTTCGGCCATCAGCTTGCTCTTGAAATAGAGGTTGCGGTGGGTGACCGGGCCGGGGGCGGTGGTTTCATCGCCAGGGGAGCCGTCGGCGTTGCGGCCAATGCAGCCCGAGGAGCTGACGTAGATCGCCTTGCCAACTCCGGCTTTTTCGGCGACTTCCAGCAGGTTCACGGTGGCGTCGATATTCAGCCGCTGCAGCTGGGGCCAGTGGTCGCCCAACCCGTAGGATTCACGAAAATAGGCGGCGGTGTGAAACAGCACATCGCACCCCTGCAACTCGGCCGCAAAGGGTGGGATGTTCTGGATGTCGCCCTGAATAAACTGCACCTGGGGCAAGTCGCCCAGCAGGTACTTGGCC
>DATIVG010000167.1:0-7090 GCA_035466075.1 Nodosilinea sp.
GGTTGGGCACCAGGTAGAGGGTCAGGGTTTGCCGGGGGGCGAGGCTGAGGCCCGCCACGGTGGCGGTATACCCCGGCCCGGTGAGCTGTAGGGTGGCGGGAGCCGCTGGGAGAGTAGCTCCGCCAGTGAGGGTGACCGCCAGGGGCTGGCTCCAGCTCTCGATGGGCAGACGATAGCTGGCGGGCACCGCTCGGTTGAGCCCGCCTTTGAAGGGCACCAGAGCCCCAGGGGCCACGGGCGAGGGCCGTCCCCGGTCAGAGGCGGGAGAAGCGGAACCCAGGGAAGCGGGGCCCAGGGAAGCGGGTCAGCCGCGCCCGGATCAACAGCGCTGGAGTAGGGCCGTACCGTCAGCTGGCCTTCCCCCACCAGGGTGATATCCAGGGTGGGCGCTAGAGCCGGGGTGATCCCAGTTTCAGGTTCACCTTCGGGCTCACCCTCGGGTTCGATGCGGCAGAAGGGGCAGGTAAACGGCCCCGTTGTGGCGGGTTGGGTCTGGGGGGCAGATTGAGACTGGGGAGCCGGAGGGGGCTGCCGCCAGGATTTTTGGGTCAGGTCCAGGGTTTTGCTCTGGGCATCGCCCTTAAACTCAGGGCCGTTGGCGATGGGCTGGTAGCGCCAGGTGTCGGCCTGGGTATCAAACTCGACGTGGAGATCGGGGGGGCTGGTGGGGCGACCGGCGGGGTAGTTGCTGTCGTAGACGTAGACCCAGTACTGGCCGCGGCCCCGGTCTTCGACCCGGTAGGGGGTGAGGCTGTGGCCCTCGCCCACGGCCCCCTCCAGCAGCCGGTACACCCCCAGGGTGAAGGGGTCGCCTGAGCCAGTCAGAAACACCCGCGCGATCGCCAGCAAAATCTGGGTGGGGGTAAAGGTGTCGCGCACGGCCTGGGTGGGCTGAGAGACCTCGGTGACCCCCTGCATGAGAAACAGGTTGGCGATGAAGGTTTGCAGGTCAAACAGGGTGCGGGCCAGGCCAAACACCGTGCGCCCCAGCAAAACGTTGACCAATCGCTGCCACCAGGGCAGGCGCGGCGGGGTCGGCTGCCACAGGTCGAGGGCGGCGGCGGCCATGCCCTCGGAGAGGCCCTGATCCATGCGGCTGAGCTGGGTGCGGAGCCAGCGTTGGGCGGCGCTGGTCAGCACGCAGGTGGCCGACTCGCCCCCCACGCACACCTGGCTGCCAAACAGCTGCATCAGCTGCTCGCTCAGCACCTCCTCCCAGGCGGCGGCGTTGCGCTCCAGGTCGATGGCGTCGATCAGCTCCTGGTTGGAGAACTGAAACCCGTTGACCGCCGGGTCGAAGTTGGGCAGCGCGATCGCACCTCCCGGCAGCGCCTCCAGCTGGCTCAGCAGCGGGGCGGTAGGGGGCATGGCAGACCGCTGGGGCCCCGTGGCGGCGGCCCCCAGGGGCGACAGCTGCACCACCACCAAGGCGGTGAGCAGCGCCAGGGCCAGCCAGCGCCGCAGGGGATAGCGGAGATTGCGATAGTGAAGGATTTTGCGGCCCATGGTGCTGCCCCAGCCAGCTTGCTGCCCTGAGATATTAGCAAGAGGGCGGCCTAGCCTATCGGGGGCACCGACCGGTTCACCCCTTTGGCATAGCCCGGCGGCCTCAGGGGGGCGCTCGAGTTCATTCCAAAGTTAGTAGGATGATTAAGTTTTTTCCGATATGGTTAGAGCACGTTTACAGATTGTGCTGCAAGGCCGTGGAGTGGCTAGGGTGGATGTGCGCCCTAGCTGCGATCGCACCTGTAAACATCCACCAGCAAAAGTCAGTCGTAGAAAACATCAGGGTGCTTTAAGGATTTGCTATGTTTTTTCAACTACCCCCGGCTCTACCTGCCGCCAGCCCCATGCAGACCGCTCAGATCGAGACCGCCGCTGTGGTCGCTGAATGCGAAAAGGGGAGCCGCGACTGTTTTCCCGCCGATCGAGTAGGCATAGTCACTGAATCGGCCACTGAGTCGGTCATCGTCCTCACTCCCAGCCCGTCGCTGGCCGCCCTGGGTATGTCCCTGGCCCCAGCCGACCAGCTCTCCACTGACGCCTGATTTCTCCTAGCCCCAGCAGTGCCAGCCCCTAGGCGCGACTGGTGGCCAGCCCTCCGGCCATACCTACCCCCAGAGACTCCAGGTCGAGGCTGGCCGCTGCCGCCGCCAGCGCCCCAGGCGTCTCGGGGTCAGCCAGGTAGGGCAGCGTGCCCAGCACCGGCGTTTGGGTCAGGCTGGCCACAAAGTCTGCCGGGGCCCAGCGCTCGATCTGCTCGGCGGTGCAGGGCTGGTTGCAGTTGAGCACAATGCCCCGCAGATCAACTCGGCTCTGGCGGGCCAGGGCCACATTGGCCACCGCCTGGGCGATCGCCCCCAGTTTCACCGGCACCACCAGCACCACCGGCAGATGCCAGGCCGCCGCCAGGTCGGCCACGGTCAGCTCGTAGGTCACCGGCGACCCCAGCCCCCCCAGTCCCTCCACCAGCACCCACGGGTGGCGCTGAGCCGCGGCCTCTACCGCCCGCCAGGCCAGGGTCAGATCCACCGACCGGCCCTCCAGCGCGGCGGCCAGGGGCGGGGCCAGGGGCGCGTCAAAGTACTGGGCCGTAATCGCCTCCAGGCTGGTCTCAGGAAAAAACAGGCGCTGGTAAAGCTCGCGATCGCCCACCCCCGACTGAAAGGGCTTCAGCACCGCCGGGGCCTGGGCCGGGCGGTGCTGGAGCCAGTAGGCCAGCAGGGCGCTGGTGACCACGGTTTTCCCCACCTCAGTGTCGGTACCCGCCACCAGCAAAGCATTCAAAGCAGCCATAACTCCGCAGCCATCTCTATGTAAGTCTCTTACCAAGGTAAAGGCGGTGGGCATGTTTTGCGCCGGGACTGTAGCCACAGCCCCCCGGCCCAGGGCACCCCAAAACCTTCTACCCTCTCAACCTTCAAACCTTTAAACGTTCAAACGCCTCTAGGCAGCAACACCTTGCCCCAACTGGCCACAGCCCTACAGCACTAGCCCACTATCCCTGCCCCTCAATTCGCAGAAATCTGGAGCACGTAGTTGGAGGGGCGAGCCGACTTGACATCGACAATGTAATCGCCGCTCGTGGGTAACTGCCCCTGCCAGGAGAGCACCCGCGACGCATCGGGAATCATCTCGCCGTTGGGAAAGCGCACGTCCAGGGTGACCGGGCCGCTAACGCTGGGCAGTTCCAGGGCCAGCACCTGCCCCTCCTGGGCATTTACCACGTAGCGACGAATCCGATTCTGGTTGACCTGGCCCGACACCTGTACGCTGGTCTGCCCCGACGGAATTTGCACCCGCTGCTCAACCACGTTGGGGTCAGACTCGGGCTCGGGCTCAGGCTCGGGCTCGGGGGCGGGCACCACCGGCGGGGGCTCCACGCTGGGCTCGGGCTGGGGCTCTACGCTGGGCTCGGGCTGGGGCAGGGCGCTGAAGCTGACTTCGAGTTCGTAGTTGCTCTGCTCTAGCCCCTGCACGGGGCGCAGTTGCAAGGTGTATTCGCCATCGACGGGCAGCTCGCCCTGCCAGTTCAGCACCCGCTGGGCGGAGCTATCCACCGGCTGCCCCTGGGGGTCAAGCACCGTCAGCAGCACCCCTTCGCCGGTCATGCGGGCCAGCAGCACCTGGCCCGCCGCCGCGTTGAGGCGATAGTTAATGGTTTCGTTGCTGCGCAGGCTGCCGGTCACGGTGCGGTCTTGGCCGGGGGAAATGGCCAGGTTTTGGTCGTACTCCACCGGGCTGGTTTCGGGGCTGGGCTCAGGGGTGGGCTCGGCGGTGAGCTCCGGCTGGGGGTTGAGGGTGATTTCGGGGCTGGGCACTGGGGTGGGGGCGGGGGTGCGGTTGAGCAGGCTCACCACCGTCCAGCCGCCCAGGCCCGCCAGCAGGGCCAGGGCCCCGCCAATGACGGCCACCGCCCAGGGGTTTTCCCACACCGAGGCGGGTTCGGGGGCGGGCACCGGGGCCGTGTAGGTGGGGGTTGGCATCGGCGCACCCACCTGGGTGGGCTGGTAGGGCCGCCCCACAGCCACGGTTCTCATCTGAGAGGGGGGTGGTGCGATCGCAGCGGGGGTAACCGGTGGCCCCGCCAGGGTGCCTGCGGCCCCCAGGGCCTGGGCCATTTCGCTCACCGACTGGTAGCGATCGCCGGGCCGGTAGCTGGTGGCCCGGCGCAGCACCTGGAGCAGGCCGGGGCTGATGGTATTGGGCAGGTGCCAGGTCAGGTTGACATCGTCGAAAATTTCCTGGGGCTCTTTGCCGGTCAACAGCACAATGGCCGTCACCGCCAGGGCGTAGAGGTCGCTGCTGGGGTAGGCGCGCCCCGACTGCATTTGCTCGCTGGGGGCGTAGCCCAGCTTGCCGACGGAGGTAGCCTGGCTGTGGGGGCCGGGGGGCTGAATGCGGGTGACCACCTCTTTGACCACGCCAAAGTCGATCAGCATCGGCAGGCTGTCGGCCCGGCGCTGCATGACGTTGTCGGGGCTGATGTCGCGGTGAATGATGCCCTTGCCGTGGATGTGGGCCAGCACCGGCAGCATTTGCTGTAAAAACTGCCGCACCTCCGCCTCGGAGAAGGTCATGCCCTGGGCCAGGCGCTGGTTGAGCAGGTCGCGGTAGGTGACGCCATCGATGTAGTCCTGCACCAGAAAAAGGCGCTGGTTTTCCTCAAAAATGGCCTGAAACTTGGGAATTTGGGGGTGTTCGATGTTGTAGAGAATGGTGGCTTCCCGCTGAAACAGCTGGAGCGCCTTCTCGGAAAATTGATCGCCCTGCTGGGGCTCCAGCTCTTTGACGGCGCACTGCTCGTTGAAGCGGCCCACGTCTTCGGCCAGGTAGGTGCGCCCAAAGCCTCCCTGGCCCAACAGTTGCAGCACTCGGTAGCGATTCTGAAGGGTGGTACCAGGGATCAGGGTGGGTTGCATGGGTGGGATCAACTCAAGGGCTGGAGAAAGCGGTGCAGTCGGTCGGCCAGCGGCATAGCTTCCCCAGTTTACAGTAGGATTACCGGCGGCTTCACCGAGGCGGCCTCTACGGCCCAGGCGGGGAGGATGTCCCTACTGTGGTGGGGCCCAGCCCTCTGTAAGAATAGAGAAACCAAGCGGGGAGACAGCGATCTGAACGGTCAGAATCTCGAACTGGGCCAGGGGCCAGCCTGGGACAGATGTGGGCCAGAGCCGGTTTGGGAGCGGTGTTTTTGCCGCCGCTGGGATGGGCAAACGGCCCTGGGATCCTCGGGTTTTAGGCCTTTACCTGCAAGCGTCGCACCGCACCTGAGGCGACGGGGAAATGCCGGGTGAACCGCTAAGACATTTAATATTAAAACGACAGCTGGGGTTGAGCATGGTCAGCGAGAAGGGCGATCGGGTGACGGCGGACAAGCCGACAGGCGGAGCGGCGGATGGGTTGGAGCCCCGGCGGCCCAGTTGGCCTGCGCTGCCCCGGCCTGAACTGCCGGGGGTCAGCCCAGCGCTCCTCGGGCTGCTGAAGCGACCGCTTTTGGTGGGGGGGCTGGGCCTGTCGGCCAGCCTGGCGCTGCTGGGCAATGCCCACCTCAACCCGTTGGATAGCTCGACCCTGCTGAGCGCCATTGCCCTGGGGTCGGGGCTGTGGTGGTGGCGGCGGGGCGATCGCACCCCGACGGTGGCCAAGCCGATCGCGCCGCCGGTGGTCGATCGCAAGCGGGTGGAGGCAGAGCTGGCCGCCCTGACGACCCTGATCGACGCCCTGGCCCAGGAGTATGAGCTGGCCGGTCAGGCTACAGCGGGCCTGCCGGTGCTGGCAGCCTACCGGCAAGAGCAGCAGGCCCTCGGCGGCCAGCTCGATCGCACAGAGCTGCGGGTTGCGATCGCAGGTGACCCCCGCACCGGCAAAACCACTCTGCACACCCTGCTCACCACCAGCCCAGCGGGCGCTCCCGACGCCCCCCTCACTTTTGAGGAAGTCACCCTGGCCCCTGCCTCTACTCCCGACAGCCCTGGCCCCGACTGGCTGCCCTACGACGGCGTGCTGCTGATTACCGACGGCGACCTAACCGCCAGCGCCCTCACCCTGCTGCGCGATCGCACCATCGCGGGCCAGGGCACCCTGCTGGTCTTCAACAAGCAGGACCACTACGACCCCGCCGACCAGCAGACCATTTTGGCCCAGCTCCAGCGGCGGGTGGCCGATCTGCCCGCCCCGGTGCCCGTGGTGGTCACCGCCGCCGCCCCCCGAGCGATCAAGGTGCGCCGCCACCAGACAGACGGCAGCGTGAGCGAAACCCTGGAGACCCCAGCACCTGCGATCGCGGGTCTCACCGCCGCCCTCGACACCGCCCTGGTCGCCCACCGTTCTACCCTGGTCGCTGCCACCGTGCTGCGCCACACCCAGGCCCTGCGCCAGCGCGTGCAAACCGACCTCAACCACCAGCGCCGCGCTCGGGCCCTGCCCCTGATCGAGCAGCTCCAGTGGGTGGCCGGGGCCACCGCCTTTGCCAACCCCGTGCCCACCCTCGATCTGTTGGCCACCGTCGCCATCAACGGCCAGCTGATTATGGATCTCGGCCAGCTCTACGGCTTTAACCTCAACCTCGACGAAGCCAAAACCGCCGCCGGCACCCTGGCCAGCCTCACCGTCAAACTGGGCCTGGTCGAGCTCTCCACCCAGGTGCTCACCGCCGTACTCAAGAGCCACTTCGCCACCTACCTGGCCGGGGGGCTGGTACAGGGTCTCAGCGCCGCCTACCTCACCCGCATGGCCGGGCTCAGCCTGGTAGAGTACTTTGAGCAAGCCGCCCTGGCCGGCACCCCCACCACCGCCCTGTCCTGGGAGGCCATTGGCCAACGCCTGCAGAGCACCGTGCAGCAAAACCGCCAGCTCAGCCTGCTGCAAACCCTCGCCAAACAGGGCATCGACATCCTCAAGCCCGCCCCACTCCCCGCCAGCACCGCCGCCGCCATTGACCCCATGGCAGCAACCCTTGAAGCCATTCCCGTCGAGGCCGTGCCGGTCGAAGTCATGCCCCCCACCCCCCAAGCCACCCCCGACAACTAGCCCCGCCCCACCGCCCCCTCCAACTCAAAACTAAAAATTTCTCCTCTGAAGACGCTTC
>DATIVG010000168.1:0-3729 GCA_035466075.1 Nodosilinea sp.
CACTCCCCCACTCCTCCCCTTCGAGAAGCCGCGTCGCATCTACACACCCCTACACCACCACCCACGCCCCGCCCCGGCGTCCATCCCCCACCCCCGAAAACACCCCATCGGCACCCACCGCCACGGCATGCACCCCACCAAAAAACATGCTGGGAGCCTGCCACCAGGTGCAGTCGTCGTCTTTGGCAATGCCTTCGGCTTCCAGGGCCGGCCGGTCGTAGCCGGGCTCCAGGTGCAGCGCGCCCCGTTCCCAGTGCAGGCGGGGGGCCTGGACGGCGGTTTCAATATCCATACCAAAGTCGAGCACGTTGGAGACCACCTGCAAAATGGCGGTGCGAATGCGGTTTGACCCGCCCGAGCCCAGCACCAGCCGGGGCTTGCCGTGGTGCAGCACCAGGGTGGGGGCCATCATGCTCGACATGCGCTGGTTGGTCGGCCAGCGGTGAAAGCCCTGGGGGTTGAGGTCTTCTTCCCCCAGCATGTTGTTCATCATGATGCCGGTGCCGGGGAGAATGTAGGCCGAGCCCTCGCCGTTGGAGGTGGTGAGGCTGGCGGCGTTGCCCTCGCCATCGACCACGCTGATGTGGGTGGTGCTGCCCCACCCGCTGCCCCCAGCGCTGAGGGCGGTTTGCAGCTGGTGCAGGTAGGGGGTCAGGTGGTTGGCCCCGAGAAACTCCGCCGCGATGGCCGGGCGGTACAGGTGATCGTCATAGCCCCGCTGGCGGGCCAGGTTGGTTTGGCGCATCACCTCCCGCAGGGCGGCCACGTGGCGAGGGCTGCGGTGGGGGGTCTGCGAGGGGTTGACCTCAGCCAAAAGCGCCAGGGCAAAGGCAATCAGCGTGCCGCCGGAGCTGGGGGGCGGGTTGGTGAGCAGGGTGGCGCTGCCGTAGGACACCGCCAGGGGCTGGCGCTCGATCACCTGGTACTGGCGCAAATCGGCGGGGGTCAGGTAGCCGCCCTGGGTTTGGCAGGCCTGGGCGATCGCCTGGGCCACCTCGCCCCGGTAAAACAGGTCGACCCCCTGGCTGACCAGCGCCGCCAAGAAGGTGGCAAAGTCGGGCATCACCAAGCGATCGCCCGCCGCCAGCAGCGTTCCCTCCGGCGCGTAGATGGCCCGCGCCCCAGCGGTGGCGGTGAGAATGGGGGCCAAAATTTGAAAGCAGTAGGCCCGAAAGGGCTCGACCACGGTGCCCTCGGTGGCCCAGCGCTGGGCCGGGGCGACCACAGCCGCCAGGGGCAGGCGACCGAGGGCACTGTGCACCTGGAGCAAACCTGCGATCGCACCCGGCACCGCCATCGACCCCAGGCCAATGTGAAACTCCTGGGTGGTGTCGCCAAAGTTGGCGTGGATGGGGGAAAAGTCGGGCGCTCGCCCCAGGTCTTTAGACAGCGGCGTCTGGCAAAAAAAGTCGAACAGGCGGTTGTCGCCCGCCGCAGTGTGGGCCAGCAAAAAGCCGCCCCCGGCCAGCGAGGTGAGGGCGCTCTCGGTGACACAGGCGGTAAAGGCAGCTGCGATCGCGGCATCAAAGGCATTGCCCCCCTGGCGCAGCATTTCGGCCCCGGCCTCAGCGGTCAGCGGGTGCCCGGCGGCAATCGCCCCGTGGGTAAAACTCGCGTTACTCATAGCTGTTTAGGGCAATTCCCCCGCCGCCAAAATCTGCGCTACGGTCAGCGCCAGCGCGGGGAAGGTCGGCGATACCAGGGCCTGATCGCCCTCAAACACCGTCTCGTCGTATAGCCCCTCGTCGAACACCAGCACCGTCACCCTAGACTCCAGCGGATCCACAATCCAGTATTCAGGAATCTCCAGGGCAGCGTACTCAGTCCGCTTATAGCGATAGTCGCGGGTGATAGAGTCAGGGCTGACAACTTCCACCGCCAGCAGGGGCGGCGTTTCAGCGATCGCCGCCCGATTCATCAAGCCGCTGACCTGCTCTGGAGTCAACACATAAACGTCGGTCAGCCGCGACTTTCTCACCCCAGTCCGCACACCCGCCTCCTGAAAGCAAAACCACCCCAGTCCCAGCCGGGCAATTTCTGCATCCAGGCGCTGCTCAATAAATTTGGCAATCAGCATATGCCGAAAGGTCGGCGGCGTCATAGCGACCAATACTCCATCCACCAGCTCATAGCGATGCTCAGAACCATCGTCATAGGCCACGTAATCTTCAAACGTAAACGGAGCGGCTGTGGTGGATAGCGCCATCGGATTTCTCCACTTTCTCTAAATCTTGCCATGACTTACTGGCATCAAAAGGCTTGGGTATTGGTGGGCGGTGCCCACCCTACAGAACCGCCTTCTGCCTTCCGCATTCTGCCTTACCCTCTAGCTCCAGTCTTCGCGCCCGCGCCCCAGGCCCTTGTAGACCTCGCCCTGCTGGTGGATGGCGCGGGTTTTCTCAAACAGTTCCGCCTCCGTCAGCCCCCAGCGGGCCATTGCCTTCTTGAGGTCGGCCTGAATGTCGCGGGCACCGGGGAACCCCTCGTAGCGGGTGAGCAGCCGGGCCAGTTCAGCCAGGTTGTAGTCGGTGGCCTCCCCCGCCAACAGCTGGTTAACCACCTGACGATCGGCCTTGTACTGGGGATGCTGCTGGTCTTTGGTGGTGTCTACCATTCGCTCACTCCCTTATTCCCAAAAGACTTGAAAAATTTAGTAGATGGGCCACAGAGTGCGAGCGAATTCATCACCCCCTCTTCCTCTGGGCCTAGCCTAAAGCTGTAACGGTGACAGTACCACCTTCAACGGCTTCAAGTTTCAGCTCAAAGCCGTGCAGCAAGCTCATGCCAATCAGCGGATCGGCCTCGGAAGCAGCCACATCAATAACTTTGGCCATCCCATCCCAGATTACCGTCGCCTTGTACATATCAAAAATGGCTTCACTGCCATCGCCCAGGGTGCCCACATCACGAAACTGCCAGGGCAAGCTAAGGGCCGTGATGGTGGCAACGGGCAACGACAGAAATCCTGTAAAGCCGGTATCAATCACAGCGTCTACCATTTGCTTCGGTGAATTGGCATTGCCAACCGCAAGCCGCAGCATGGCTTCACAGCTCTGATTGACAAAGCCTTGCATCATAGGGGTGATTTTTGGCTTCGAGAGCCGAAACGATAGACGGCTGGATGGCCAATGCGAATTACCCACGGCTGGGCGTCAGGATACCGTTCATAGAGGGCATCCGTCGCGGCAATTGGCGTCTCAGCCACCTCGAATGCTCCAGTTTCAATGTCGATAGCAACTACCCGGCCGTGGTTATCGTTCTCAACCTGGTGCCTAATCTGCGATTCGTAGAGGGCGTTGCCGCGTTGGGCAAACTCTTCTTTGCTATAGCGAGGTTGTCGAATTGCCATAGGACTAACCTGATTACAACGTGACTACCCCTCGTTCAAAGCCAGAGGTAGAGTTCTGCCATTAGAAAAACCGATGGAGAAGCTACCAGTCCAGCGCTGGGCTGGGCATAGTCTGACGCCTGAATTCAATAACTCAGCGCCTGCTCGACCAGTGCCGAGCCAGACTCCGGCACCACCGCCGCTTCGATGAGGCCGCCGCCCAGCACCCGGTCGCCGTCGTACCAGACTGCCGCCTGGCCGGGGGTGACGCCAAACTGCGGTTCATCAAATACCAGCTGCACCCGCCCGGTTGCATGGCCCGGCTCCAAGGGGATCAGCATGGCTCCCACGGCCTCGCTGCGGTAGCGGATCTGCACCGCCACCGGCATCGGTTCGGTGGG
>DATIVG010000169.1:0-5695 GCA_035466075.1 Nodosilinea sp.
AGAGCGTGTTTGAAAAGCAGTTTGCTGTAGCTTTAGTCACCTGCTGATCCCCCCCGCCCCCCTTAAAAAGGGGGGTTAAAGGTCCCCCTTTTTATAGACGCTTGCGGCTTCCCGCAGGGTAGGGGGATTTAGGGGGATCTCCACTTTGGCTACAAGAAACAGGACTTTTCAAACGTCCTCTTACGGAATCATGTTGGCTTACTGTGGAATTTTAGTCACCACTACAACGCACCATTACCTCTTTAGTACTACCAGCTGTTGAAACTAAAGAGTTGCGCCTGGTTATTAAAGCTCCAAGGGCAAAACAACAAGTTTCTTGTTTTTCTAGAATTGTGTCAGGGAATTGGTGAGAGGTTGCGAAGGGCAATAATAGTAATTGAAGCCCAGGGATTTCGCGAAAAATAACACGAGAGCGAGGTTTGGCGTGTCGGTTGCTACAACCGTCTAATTTCTTGCTGTGGATTAAAACTATCGCAACCCCTTGGCTCCCAGAATGCCTTTCCACCCTCCAAGGTGTTCACCATGAAAGTTCTGGTTGTTGAAGACGACGCTATCGTAGCCCAGGCCATCGCAGCCCTATTGGTCAGTCATCACTATGCGGTGGATATCGCGACCGATGGTCTGGAGGGCTTGGAAATGGCTGAGGCCTACAGCTATGATCTGCTGCTGCTGGATATCGGGTTGCCGGGCATGGATGGGGTCAGCCTTTGCCAGCAGCTGCGCACCAGGGGGATGCAAACTCCAATTTTGCTCTTGACCGGCCAGGACATTGAAGCCCACGCCAAGGCGGCTGCCCTCAATGCTGGGGCCGACGACTATGTGACTAAACCTTTCGACTCAGAGGAGTTGCTGGCCCGGCTCCAAACGCTGCTGCGTCGGGGCGATTTGAAAGCTCTGCCGGTGCTGCAATGGGGGGCTTTATCGCTAGATCCCAGCCGGTTGCAGGTGAGCTACGGCAACAGTCTGCTGAACCTGACGCCTAAGGAATACACCCTGCTTGAGGTGTTGCTACGCCATGCACCCAATATCCTGAGTACCTCTGCCCTGCTGGAACAGGGCTGGAATGCCTTGGAAAATCCTAGCGATGAGGCCATTCGCACGCATGTGAAGGAGGTGCGTAAAAAGCTAAAGGCGGCTGGCGCTCCTGAAGATTTTATTAAAACCGCGCATCGGCAGGGCTATCGGCTCAACCCGCTGTATGGTGAAGCGACGTTTGTGGGTGAAGGGGAGGCTGCCGAAACGCTGCAGATGGCTGAGCTGAGGGCCGTCAACGAAGAGCTGAGAACAACCCTGGAACAACTGCATGCCACCCAGGCAGAGCTACAGCAGCGCAACTGGGCACTGCAAGCGATGAAGGATGAACTCGAAGCGCGAGTGGCGGCACGGACGGCGGAGCTGCGCCAGCGGGAAGCCTTTTTGAGCAGCATTTACGAGGGGGCAGAGCAGTCGATTTTTGTGGTGGCGGTGACAGAGGCCAGGGACTTTCGCTATGTGAGTCTGAACTGCTCTGCCCAGGAGTCTACCGGAATTTCGTTAGAGGAGTTTCAGAATAAAACGCCGGAAGCGGTGTTTGGTCCGGAGGTCGGTGCCCAATTTCGCCAAAACTACGAGCGCTGTGTGCAGGCAAATCGCAGCATCACCTACGAAGATCATTTTGTCTTTCAGGGTCGCCCTGTTTGGGCCCTCACTACTCTATCGCCGCTGCGCGATGCCACCGGCAGAATTGATCGGCTGGTGGGCACCGTTTTAGACATTAGCGAGCAGCAAGCTGCACTTCGTGAAAGCAAATGCGCCGAAGCCGCCCTCCACCTATCGGAAACCAAGTACCGAGCGCTGTTTAACGAGATAGACGAAGGCTACTGCATTGCCGAAATCCTGCTCAACGACAGCGGCGAACCCGTAGACTACCGCATTTTGGAAGCTAACCCCCGGTTTGAGCAATTGACGGCGCTGTCGCTAGAGGTGGCCCTAAGTGGCCGCACCATTCGCGAGATTGCCCCAGAACTAGAGGAACACTGGTATCAACGTTATGGCCATGTTGCCCTCACGGGTGAACCCCTTCGCTTTGAGCAACAGGCGGCTGGCTGGAACCGCTGGTATGACGTTTATGCCTTTCGGATTGGCGAGCCAGAACGCCGCCAGATTGCCATTTTGTTTAACGACATCAGCGATCGCAAACGTGCCGAAGCGGCCCTGCGCGACAGTGAAGAACTGTTGCGGTTAGCCCTGACGGGTGCTCAGGCAGGGTCTTGGGACTGGGTGGTGGCGACGGGGCAGCTCTCCTGGTCGCCTGAAACCTATCGTCTGTATGGGCTCGATCCCGCTGAGGGATTACCCGATTATGAGGGATGGTACGAAAGTTGCCTGCATCCGGACGATCGCGATCGGGTGAAAACCTATATGGCTCAGGTGTTAGCGCAAAAGCTACCCAAGCTAGAACTGGAATTTCGCATTGTGCATCCTGAAGCCGGGGTGCGCTGGTTGCAGAGCCTGGGACGCTTGACCTGCAACGATCAGGGAGAACCGCTGCGACTCAGCGGCATCAATCTGGACATTAGCGATCGCAAGCAGGCCGAACTCGTCCTTCAGCAACAAATCCGGCAAGAGTATCTGCTGGCCGATATTGCCCAGGAGATTCGCCAGTCCCTCGATCTAAATCAGGTTCTCCACAGCACCGTGGATCGGGTGAGGGAGTGGTTAACCTGCGATCGCGTCATTGTCTTTCGCTTCCGTCCCGACTGGCAGGGCGACGTGATTATGGAATCCGTCGGCGACGGGTGGACCGCAATTGCATCCACCACCATTGTTGACCCCTGCTTGCAAGAGCGATTTATCGAACCCTACCATCAGGGGCACATTTCGGTCTCAAATGACATTCACCAGTCTGGCCTAGAACCCTGCTACGTCGAGTTCTTAGAACAATTTCAGGTGCAGGCTAACCTGGCGGTGCCGATTTTACAGGGGCATGGCCTGTGGGGATTACTCATCGCTCACCACTGCGCGGCTCCCCGTCAGTGGCAGGCCGCCGAAATCACCATTCTCAAACGCCTGAGCACCCAGGTGGGCATTGCCATTCAGCAGGCAGAACTTTACGAACAAATCCACCGGGAGTTGAGCCAGCGAGCCCAGATACAAACCGTGCTGCAGGAGAGCGAAGAGCGATTTCGCACCCTGAGTGCCGCTGCCCCCGTCGGCATTCTGCAAACCAATGCCGATGGCATTTGCCTGTATGCCAATGGGGCCTGGCAGCAGATGTCAGGCCTGAGCCTGGAAAATTCCCTGGGCAACGGGTGGCTGCAGGCCGTTCATCCCGACGATCGCGCCTCGGTTGCCCAGACCTGGGACAACTATTTGGCCGATCAGAGGGCAGGCCAGAGCGAATTTCGACTGCTCACCCCCACCCAAGACATTCGCTGGATTTCAGCCCGAGTAGCCGCGATCAAATCGACCACCGATGCCATTGTGGGCTATGTGATCACCTATGAAGATATTACGGAACGCAAACAGGCCGAACAGGCCCTGCGAGTCAGTGAACAACGGCTGCAGGCCATCTTGGATTATTCTCCCGCCGTTATCTATTTGCTCGACCCTCAAAACCGGCACCTGCTCGTGAACCACAGCTATGCAGAACAGCTGAAAACCACACCAGACAATCTGGTTGGCAAAACCCTGCACGATATCTGGCCAGCGGAGTTTGCCGATCAGTTTGCCACTCAAAACCGGGCCATTCTCGAAACGGGCCAGCTCCTGCAAATCGAAGATACGGTACCGTTGGCCGATGGCATCCACAGCTATATCACCGTCAAGTTTCCCCTGTGCGATGCCACCGGTACTCCCTACGCCATCTGCGGCATCTCTACCGACATTACCGAAAAAAAGTATCTAGAAGCCCAGTTTTATCAGGCCCAACGGCTAGAGAGTCTCGGTACCCTGGCGGGCGGTATTGCCCACGACCTCAACAATGTGCTGACGCCAATTTTGACATTAGCGCAGGTGCTGCAGCTCACTCAGAAAGGGTTGAATACCAAGGGCTTAGAGCAGTTGAAACTGCTAGAAACCAGTGCCAAGCGCGGGGCCAATCTGGTCAAACAAATTTTGACCGTGACTCGCACCAGCCAGGGAGAGCAGACCGCCGTCGACCTGGCGGCGCTGCTGCGAGAAGAGATTGAAATCATGCGGCAGAGCTTTCCAAAAGCGATTGCCATTCAGGTCGATTTACCCGAGTCAAAGGCCTCTGAGCCAGCCCTGGGGATGATTCTGGCCGACCCCACCTATTTGCACCAGATCATTTTGAACCTTTGTATTAATGCTCGCGATGCGATGGCCGATGGCGGAACGTTGACGATTGCGGCGACAACCGTGGCTGTGGATGAAGCGATGGCGGCCAAAGATCTCGATGCCCAGGTGGGCCACTATGCCGTCATCACCGTGGCTGATACTGGCACAGGTGTTTCTCCCGAGGTACAAGAACGGATGTTTGACCCGTTTTTTACCACCAAAGCGCCGGGGGAGGGCACCGGCTTAGGGTTGGCTACGGTGCGCGGACTGGTTAAAGCCAATCAGGGGTTTTTGCAGGTGTTTAGCGAGGTAGGTAAGGGAACTCAATTTAAGATCTATCTTCCCCTGATGGAAGGCCAGGTCACGGTCCAAGCGCCGACCGAAACCACACCCAGAATGGCTCCAGGGAATCGTAAGGCATTGATTTTAGTGGTAGAAGACGAGGAAGTGGTGCGCCGGATGCTGCGATCGCTGCTGGAGAGCCACCCCTACCGCCTCCTATTAGCCCCAAATGGGGCCGCTGCCCTCGATTTGTACCGCCAGCACCAGGGCGACATTCAGCTGGTGGTGACCGATATCATGATGCCTGTCCTCGACGGTTTGACCTTCATTGCCAGCCTGAGAGCCCTCAGTACTGAGATATCCATTATTGCCTTGAGCGGCATTCCCAGCCATGAAGACTCGGCGTTAGCCTCGGGGGCCAACTACTTTCTCAACAAACCCTTTGATGCAAACGCTTTCCTGAACCTGGTGGCGATCGCGCTCCAACATATTCGGTCAACGCCTCTACCCCCAGCCCCTAACCCACCACGAAAACGAAGGGGCCAGCATCCGCCGAAGCCCTTGTAAACCAACCTCAGTTGGGCTTAAGCCGAGGACAGAAAAGCATGGTCACCGTGCCATTAATCCCATGCCTTGACCAGGTTGTAGCGCTGGCCCTCTTCACAAAATCCTCATACTATCTTGATAATTTAATGGAGGTAGGAGGTGCTAGATCGATTTCAGCTAATCGGCATTCGCTACAGCTTGGTTCAGAAGCCAAAATCGTCTATTCGCAAGCCGCTAGCCCAGCCAGCGAATCGTCGTGAAGCCGACATGCTGTTTGCAAGAGATGCTCTTGAGTGAGGAGAGCACAGCCATGAATAATCAGAAATCACGGTCTAATGGTCGGCGCATTGCTGCGGATTACCTAAACCAGCCCCTGTTTGTGAAGGGAAAGCCGGTCTGCTTCAACCCTTTCAAATTCAGGCGAGACTACACCATTCAGGCTCTAGAGCGCTGCTGGGAAATTGACTATAAGACTGAAATCTTTCGTCTCCAACTAGAAGCCTGTTGGCAAGCCGAAAAGCCCACCTAAACTGGCCTGGGCGGCAGAGCTGCTGTCTGAGATTGGGTGTGCTTCTAGAGACGTAAAGCC
>DATIVG010000170.1:0-2145 GCA_035466075.1 Nodosilinea sp.
AAACGCGCCAAACAGCCTTTGCTGGTCAATCGTCTGTCCCGAGGCACAGGCCCGCAGCTCCGGCGGCCGATCGGCCGTCAACACCAGCAGCGGCACCCGGCTTTCCTTCGCTTCAATCACCGCCGGGTAGTAGTTGGCCCCAGCGGTGCCAGAGGTACAGACCAGCACCACCGGCAGGCCCGTCCGCCGGGCCACCCCCAGGGCAAAAAATCCCGCCGAGCGCTCATCCAGCACCGGCACCACCTCAATGTCTGGGTGACCAGCCAGGGCCATCGTCAACGGCGTAGAGCGCGAGCCCGGCGAAACCACCGCCGTGCGCAGCCCCAGCCGAGCCAGGGTGGCCGCCAGTACCGAGGCCCACAGGGCGTTGGTGGTGCGAAAGTCTAACCCCATACCCGCCGCCTACACCAGCGCCTCGCCGAGGGCGCGAAGCTTCAGCTGGATCTCATCCCACTCGCGATTGGCGTCAGAGCCTGCCACAATACCGGCCCCAGCATAGAGGCGCGCCCAGGTATCGGCAATCAGGGCCGAGCGAATCCCCACAATAAACTCGCTGTCACCGTTGGTGCCCACCCAACCCAGGGGAGCCGCATAAAGGCCGCGATCAAAGTCCTCAAACCGCAGAATTTGGTCGCAGGCTTCCCGGGTGGGCACCCCAGCCACAGCGGGGGTAGGGTGCAGCGCTTCGACAATTTGCAGCGGATGAATGCGCCGGGGCACCCTGGCCTGCATCGGCGTGTGCAAGTGCTGAATGTTAGACAGCCGCAGCACCCCAGGCTGGGGCTGATACTGGGGCCGCAATCCCACGGCCTGGAGTTGTTGCGCCAAAAATTCAACCACCATCTGGTGCTCGCCCCGCTCCTTCGGGTTGTCCAGCAGCTGCTGGGCCAGCGCCTCATCTTCGTGGGTTGTACGGCCCCGGGGTGCAGAGCCCGCCAGGGCATCGGTAATCAGTTGGCCATTGGCCAAACTCAGCAGCCGCTCCGGACTGGCCCCCATAAAGGTTCTCCCATCCCCATGGCTGAGGGAAAACAGGTGGCAGTCGGGGTAGCACTGCCGCAGCCGCTCCAGCGAGGCCAGAGGATGAAAAGGTTCGGTGCTGATCCAGTCAAGGGCATGGGCCAGCACAATTTTTTGCACCTGGTGCCGCCGCATATGGCCCAGGGCCCGGTTCACCGCCGCCTTAAACTGCGGCCCAGCCTCGGGGTGCGGCTGGGCCGTGGGGCCCAGCCGTCGCAGCGGCTGTCGCCAGAGCTGCTGGCCCAGGCGATCCACCGCCCGCAGCTGCTCGCCCAGGGCTGCAACCATTGCCCTGACATCGGTGGCCGGGGTAAGCAGGTGGTTGAGCGTTAGCACCCCCTGCTTACCCTGGCGCACCAATTGCCAGCGGGGCAGCATCACCGCCGCCGCCGGGAACGCTGTTTCGCTCGGGCCGGCCTCAGGAAAAAAGGTAAACGCACAAAAAAATCGAGCCCCGTCGGGCTGCCTGCGACTGGCCATCGCCCCAACATCGCTGTACTGCTGGCTGTGGCTGCGCCACCGGTCAATAAACCGTCGAGCCTGGGCAAAGCGTTGGGGGCCCGAGGTGTGATAAAAAAGCGCGGTTCCAAAGCCCACCACCGACTCCTCAACCCCGGGGTTTTCCAGGTACAGGTGGCGATCGCGGCGGGGGGCCAGCTCAGCCAAAACCACCAGCGGGTCAACCGGAAGGGTATCAAAGCTCAGACTGACCAACTGGGGTTGATGACTTTGCCTAACCTGCTCTAGGGAGCGTTCTAGAAAAGCGTAGGCCAAGGGCAACGCCTGACCGCGATCAGCACAGTAGGAAACAACGGGCATAAACCTTAGGGTTTTAAAGAGGCAGTTCCTTTTAAAGTCACCTGGGGTGACCTGGGCCATCATCTCCCAGCGTCGCCGTCTGACCGGCCCCTGGGTATCGATTTGTAACCAGCTTTAACTTGACAAAAGAGCTAGACAGTGGGCTGCTAGAGCAGGCTGAAAAGTGCTTTGGGTAAGCTCCTTAGCCCTTTGACCAGTATTCCTACTGGTAGCACATTCGGTTAGGGCATAGCTATTTAAGGCCCTGTCGTTCACGCAGCTTAATAGTGGCAGCCTCCGGTGGCTGGACCCAATCCCCACCTCCTG
>DATIVG010000171.1:0-8167 GCA_035466075.1 Nodosilinea sp.
AAGGGCTACCGCATCGAGTCGGCGGAGGACTTTATTCCGACGCTGAAGCAGGCCCTGGAGGACGATGTACCGGCGGTGATCGACTGCCCGGTGGACTACCGCGAAAATCTGCTGTTTAGCCAGAAGGCGGGCGACCTGAGCTGCGTGATTTAAGCGCGTAATTTTAGGGCGGGAGGTCAATCACGGGCGCAATTCTGGGGCGGTCGGCACGACAAGGGGCCGACCGCTTCGTCGATTCTGAACCTGGGAGGTGGAGGAGAATCTTTTCTCAAACCGCCCTGTTATGGCCACGGCACCCTTGAAGTAAGGAGAGGTCTACGGAAGGTTCAGCAATTTTTGAACAGGGGTGCTGTGGTGCAAAATTTAGCCAAGTCTCCGCTGGTGGTCAGCATTGGGGGGGTGGGTGCGATCGCACTTACCCTGATCGGTCTCGCCTATCTGGGCCAGCCCCCTGCCGCCCCAGACCCCGAGCTCACCCTGCACAACTTCAGCGCCTCGCCCTGGCAGCAGGGCACCGACCTGGGCTGGCAGGCCGCCGTAGCCGCCCAGAGCGCCCAAACGCAAACTGACTGGGGCCAGGTCACCGACCTGTGGGACCAGGCCATTGTCGCCCTGGAGAGCGTCGCCGCCGCCGACCCCAACTACGCCCAGGCCCAGGCCAAAGCCCAGGACTATCGCCGCAACCGGGCGGTGGCCGCCGACCGCCAGGCCAAAGCCCAGCCCGCAGCGCCCAGCCCCGAGACCGGCAACCTGCAGCGGGCCCTGGCCGCCGCCGACCCCGGCTTTACCTTTGCCCCCGCCGGTGCTACCGGCGGCCCTAGCGTCGGCAAGTCCACCGACGGCCTCGCCACCGTGGAGCTGGCCGCCAACCAGGCCACCCTGGTGCTGCCGCGCCCCAGCCAGGGCGACAGCCTCACCATGGCCCAGGCGGTCTACGCCCACCAGTTTCTCTCCATCGCCGCCCCGGCCACCCCCCAGCCCTGGCTGATCGAGAGCCTGCGCGCCGTGCAGAGCGCCGACAACTCAGCCCAGCCCAGCGCTGGGCCAGTCACCCTCAGCGCCGGGCCAGAGTCGGTGTCGATTACGGTGGCGACACCCCCCTAGCCTGTCGCCGGGCTGGAGCAATTCCTGGGCTGTTTTGGCGGCAACTGGCCAAACCGTTCCCCCAAGCGAATAAAATTGAAATTCATGGAACCCAGCTGTTCCAGGTTTCTCCATCTCCAGCCAGGTAATTTATGAGAGTGTATCGGGCCGCCGCCGTACAGATGACCAGTGTGCCAGATTTGGCCAAAAATCTAGCCCAGGCCGAAGAGCTGATCGATTTAGCGGTGCGCCAGGGGGCAGAGCTGGTCAGTCTGCCCGAAAATTTCTCGTTTTTGGGCGACGAAGACGCCAAGATTGCCCAGGCTGAGACCATTAGCCAGGCCAGCGAAACCTTTCTCAAGACCATGGCCCAGCGCTACCAGGTGACGCTGATTGGCGGCGGCTACCCGGTGCCCGCCAAGGAGGGCAAGGTGTTTAACACCGCCCTGCTGGTCTCCCCCGAGGGCCAGGAGCTGCTGCGCTACGAAAAAGTGCACCTGTTTGACGTCAACCTGCCCGACGGCAACACCTACCGCGAGTCAAACACCGTTATTTCTAGCCATCTGCTGCCGGACGTGTTTCCCTCCAAGCAGTTTGGCATCCTGGGATTGTCAGTGTGCTATGACGTGCGGTTTCCCGAGCTCTACCGCCACCTGTCGCAGCAGGGGGCGGAGGTGCTGGTGGTGCCCGCCGCCTTTACCGAGTTCACCGGCAAAGACCACTGGCAGGTGCTGCTGCAAGCCCGCGCCATTGAAAACACCTGCTACGTCATTGCCCCGGCCCAAACCGGCTTCCACAATGCCCGGCGGCAGTCCCACGGCCACGCCATGATCATCGACCCCTGGGGCATGGTGCTCGACGACGCCGGGGTAGACCGGGGAGTTGCGATCGCAGAAATCAACCCCGACCGCATCGCCCAGGTGCGCCGCCAGATGCCGTCTCTATCCCATCGGGTTTTCATATAGATATATATCTATGATTTAGGCGATCTCCATGGACTCTACACAGGCAGGAATCTCATGTACATTGAATGGGATGCGTTGTAGCAGTCTGCATGGCAAATTGGATGAATGCCCTCCCCGGCAGCGACCTGAGTATTGGCAGCGGTGTTTTATCGCTTAACCCCCTGGCCGCCCCCTGGCTAGCGGAAGTATCAGAGACCGAAATTGAGCCGCTAGTCTTGGCCAGCGTATTGCTCAGCCTGATTGTGGTGTACCTGGCCGCCAAGCTGGGCGGCGAGATCTGCGCCCGCATCAACCTGCCCGCCGTCCTGGGCGAGCTGGTGGGCGGCGTCATCGTCGGTGTCTCGGCCCTCCACCTGATCGTCTTTCCCGAAGGCGGGGCCGAGGTTCAGTCTCTACTCATGAATGTGGTCGGTGCCACCAGCGGCCAGTCTGCCGAAGGGCTGCTGCGGGTCTTCCAGGGGGAGAGCGAAGTCATCTCCGTACTGGCCGAGCTGGGCGTCATCATTCTGCTGTTTGAAATTGGCCTGGAGTCAGACCTCAAAGAGCTCATTCGCGTCGGCCCCCAGGCCGCCGTCGTTGCCGTCATTGGCGTCGTCGTGCCCTTTGCCGCCGGTACCGCCGGGCTGATTGCCCTGTTTGGCATCGACACCATCCCAGCGGTGTTTGCCGGAGCCGCCCTCACCGCCACCAGCATCGGCATCACCGCCAAGGTGCTGGCCGAAATGCAGCAGCTCAGCTCCAAAGAAGGTCAAATCATCATCGGTGCCGCCGTCCTCGACGACGTGCTCGGCATTATTGTGCTGGCCGTCGTCGCCAGCCTGGCCAAAACCGGCGAAATTGAAATTCTCAACGTCGTGTACCTAGTGGCCGGAGCCGCCACCTTTCTGGTCGGCTCAATTTTGATTGGCCGCCTGCTCAGCCCCTTCTTTGTCGCCGTCGTCAACCAAATGCGCACCCGCGGCCAGGTGCTGATCAGCTCGCTGATCTTTGCCTTTGTGCTGGCCTACATTGCCGCCGCCATTCAGCTAGAGGCGATTTTAGGTGCCTTTGCCGCTGGCCTGATTTTGGCCGAGACCTCCAAGCACAAGGAGCTGGAGGCACAAATCAGCCCCATTGCCGACATGCTGGTGCCCATTTTCTTCATCACCGTGGGTGCCCGCACCGACATCAGCGTGCTCAACCCCCTCAACCCCGAAAACCGCGCCGGGCTGGTCATCGCCTCCTTTCTGGTGGTGGTGGCCATCATCGGCAAAGTCATCACCGGCTTTGCCATCTTTGGCCAGCCGGGCATCAACCGCCTGGCCGTCGGCGTGGGCATGATTCCCCGCGGCGAGGTGGGCCTGGTCTTTGCCGGGGTCGGTGCCGCCAGCGGCGTCCTCACCGAGTCCTTAGATGCGGCCATCATCGTCATGGTGATTGTCACCACCTTTGTGGCCCCACCCCTGCTGCGCATCGTCTTTAAAGAAGACGACAGCGAGCTGACCCCCGCCCTGGAAACCCCAGCCGCCGAAGAGGTGGAGTCTAGCCGGTAGGTGACTGGAGCTGATAAAGCAGCTCGGTAACGTTGCTATACTGAGTATGCTTTTGCTGGTGTAGCTCAGTTGGTAGAGCAGCTGATTTGTAATCAGCCGGTCGCAAGTTCGAATCTTGTCACCAGCTTATTCTTGCCCCTCTGAAATCATAGGGTTTCAGGGGGGGTCGCTTTTTGGTGTGGGGGGTGCGATCGCACCCCCCACACCAAAAACCTCCCAAAGCCATACAGCCCAACGTTTGAATTTTTAACTTTTGCAGGTTGAGTTATGGCTTAAATTCAAAACTTAGAACCCAACCCCCTGCCCTCTCCCCCGCCGCCCCATGCCCCCCACCGACGCCGAAAAACTGGCCTGCCTCGAAACCCTGGCCGCTGTGGCCAGGCTGAAGGGCGACCCCACACCGCTGGAGTTTGAGGCCTTCCTGACTGTCCTCACCACCTTTGCGCCGCTGCCGGTGGGGGTGACGCCGGAGGGGCTCTTGCAGAACCCCACCCCCGTAGACCAATGGCTACCGCAGATTCAAACGCCAGCGATGCAGCAGCAGGTGTATCGGGGGGCAGTTGCGATCGCACGGTCCAAAGGCATCAATCCCCAGGAGGCCGCATTGCTCAGCCAGCTGCGCCAGGCCTTTGGGCTCTCCCCGGCGCTGGCCGCCACCCTGGCCAAGCAGCCCTTTAAAGCAGCCGCATCCGAGCACCCGGTAAACTCGGCGCTGGCGGGCATGGCCGCGCTGATTGGCCGCGAGGGGGCGGTGCGGCGACTGATCTTTGACTACGCCCTGGGGGCGGCCATCGTCGGCCTGGTGCCCCTGCGGGGCGGCGGGTCGCTAGAAATCAAATTTCTGGTCGTGCTCGCCCTGATTCTCAAAATGATTTGGGATATTCGCACCGCTTGGGGCCAGCCCCAGGGCCAGGATCTGCTGGCGGTGATTGGCAACCTGTTTGGCTTCATGGCCGCCGTGGTCGCCGGATTTTTAGCCTGGGCCACCGTGATTGGTCTGGGGGTGGTCGTGCCCTACGCCGGGGCCTTTGCCCGCGCCGCCGGGTTTGCCACCGCCACCTGGGTGGCGGGCCAATCCACCAACCAGTTCTACACCAGCCAAAAGCGGCCCGACTTCACCGCCCTCAGGCGGGCCTTCCCCAGCCTCATATCGCCTGATCGATCGGGAAAAGCCTGAACCCAGAACCTCCCCTTTAACGTAGAAAAACGCAGAAGAAAAACGCAGAAATTCTGGCTGTTGTAGGGTGGGCATTGCCCACCGGCAGACTGCGTTTCAGCCCACCTAAGCCCTGGAGCCTCGATATGGATACCTTCAAGCGTCGCCAGTTTTTGCTGGGGGGAGTCGCCGCCGGCACCGCCGCCACCCTGGGCACAGAACACATTCGCCGCGATCGCGCCCAGGCCCGCCAGGCCGTCATCGACGCCTACGCGGCGGAGTTCTACGACCCCAACGACATTATTCAGGCGGCGGTCACGGGCGACACCCGCATGGTCGAAGAGCTGCAGGCCATTCAGGCGGCGGCGGCCTTTCCCACGCCTCCCATGGCCTACAATCGCGCCATCTCCAAGCGGCTGATCTTGCTCAGTCGGCTGGCCACCCAGCAGTACATCACCGGGCGCAACGACCCCAGCTACGACGGCAACCTGCAACAACTGCTCGACTACAGCCCCAGCCTCGACAACTACCGCCTGGTCACCCACTTCCGGGGCAAAGAACGCCAGGTCAACGACAACATCGAAATCCAGGTGCCCCAGGAGATCCTCGACGACCCCACGCTGATGGATGACCCCACCGCCCTGGAAGACACCCTGGCCCAGACCGAAGACGCCATTCGCACCGGGGTGACGGCGGCGGTGCGGGTGGGTCGCCGCATTGAGGTGTTCTACGGTTTCTTACTGGAGTCTGACGACGACAGCATTTTGGTGTTTCGCGGCACCCAGCGCACCGCCGAGTGGGCAGGCAACATCTATGCCGTGCAGCAGCCCTACCTCAACCCCACCACCGGCGAAAACCTGGGCGGCATCCACACCGGCTTTCGCCGCATTGCCGACAGCATCATCAACCCGGTGGTGACGGAGGCGGTCAGGCAGATCAACCCCAGCAAGCCCTGCTACGTGTCGGGCCACAGCCTGGGGGCGGCCCTGGCCACGGTGCTGGCCCTGGATATCGCCCTGGCGGTGCCCGAGCTGCGGCCCAACCTCCAGGTCTATGTGTACGCCGGGCCGCGGGTGGGCAACAGCCAGTTTGCCCGCAGCTACGCCAAAATTTTGCCCAACAGCTTTCGCATTACCAACCTGGCCGACCCAATCCCAACGATGCCTCCCACCAAGCTGCGGGCCGAGTTTGTCCATGTGGGGGAAGAGTGGTCGTTTCTCAGCCAGGGGGGTGACATTTTGCCCAACCACATTGTCGATACCTACCGCCGGGCGGTAAATGCCGAAGCCGAGAGCAACCAGAGGCGCGAGTTTCCCCTCAGCGGGTTGGTCTAGGCGATTGCCCAGCATCAATTTCAAGTTACAGCTTCGCTTAACACTATTTTTTCGTCCCTAACGAGACAATGGGCGTGGCCACGTCACATCAGGAGAACGATGATGATCCATGCCTACGCCATTAAAACGCCCGGTGGCTCGCTAGAGCCCTTCGATTATGAGCCCGCCCCCCTGGGGCCAGAGGAGGTTGAAATTCAGGTCGAGTACTGCGGCATTTGCCACAGCGATCTGAGCATGGCTAAGAATGACTGGGGCATGAGCCAGTATCCGCTGATTCCGGGCCATGAGGTGGTGGGTACGGTGGCCGCCATGGGCGATCGCGTTACTACCTTAGAGCTGGGGCAGCGGGTGGGGCTGGGCTGGTTTTCACACTCCTGCATGCACTGCGAGTGGTGTATGTCGGGCAATCACAACCTCTGCCCCACCGCCGAGCAAACCATTGTGGGCCGCTACGGGGGCTTTGCCGACCGGGTGCGGGGCCACCAGGAATGGGTGATTCCCCTGCCCGAGGGCCTCGACCCGGCCAAGGCGGGGCCGCTGTTTTGCGGCGGCATTACGGTCTTTGGCCCGATTGTTGAGATGGATGTTCAGCCCACCGACCGGGTGGGGGTGATTGGCATTGGCGGTCTGGGCCACATGGCTCTCAAGTTTTTGAAGGCCTGGGGCTGCGATGTCACCGCTTTTTCTAGCAACCCGGCCAAGGAGGCTGAGGTACGCGAAATGGGTGCCGACCACGTGGTCAACTCCCGCGACGCTAGCGCCCTGGAGGCCGTGGCCAACTCCTTCGACCTGATTTTGTGTACGGCTAACGCCGATTTAGACTGGGGGGCCTATATCAGCGCCCTGCGCCCCAAGGGCCGCCTGCATTTTGTCGGGGTGGTGCCCAACGCTATTTCGGTCTATGCGTTTCCGCTGATTGCCGGGCAAAAGTCGATCTCGGGCACGGCTCTGGGCAACCCGGCCACGGTGGGCAAAATGCTGGAGTTTGCCGCCCGCCACCAGATCGAGCCGACTACCGAAACCTTTGCCTTTGGCGACATCAATGAGGCGATGGCGCATCTGGAGGCCGGCAAGGCCCGCTTCCGCATTGTGCTCAAGCACTAGCAACCCGCCCTCAGCAGGCGGGTGAAGCCATGGGCTAGCTAGAGAGAGGGAAGGGGTGCGATCGCACCCCTCCACCCTTCCTGCTGGTAAAAACCCACCGGCCACTACTGGGGCTGAGCCTCAGGGCTGGGCACCTGGTTGGGGTCAGTTTCCGGCTGGGCCTGGCCTTCAGGGGCCGGGGCGGGCTCCACCGGGTTGGTCAACTCCACATCGATCTGAGGCGGCTCAACGTTGACGGGGGCCGGGGCCGCTGGCACCACCTCTTGAGTGCGCTCAATGGTGCGCTCAATGACGGTGGTTTCGTTATTGGTCGGCTCAGGAGTAGTGGCCTCGGGGGTAGTGGCCTCGGGCACCGGGGTCACGGTGGTGCCGCTGCTGGAGACAAACAAAATGCCGCCAATCACCGCCGCCACTGCGGCCAGTACCAGACCCAGCACCAGGCCGGTAGAGACGCCATTGTCGGCCTGCAGGCGAGCATTTTCTTCGTGCATGCGAGCATTCAGGGCCCGGCGACGCTCCTGCTGTAGCTGTTCGACGGTCTTGCCGCGCACGTAGCCATCCCGGTAGGCCAGTTCGTCCCGGGTGACGGGGCGAGCATTAACAGAGTTTTGAAAATCGCGATTGTTGGGGTCAACGTTTTGAGTAGACATGTTTTATCGTCCTCTCGATGGTGAGCGCCTGGGCAAGGGCTAAGGCCTCTTTACCAGCGCTAGTTTGAACTTTGCTCACCATAACAACGCCAATAAAGCCAAAGCCTCTACCGCAGCGGAGGGTCACCGGGCTGAGATCGAGGCCGCCCCGCGTCTATCCAGGGGAAGACGGCCCCTTCGCCGCCCTACCGACCCTGGGTGACGTTGTAGAGCTGGTAGCGCTCTTCAATCAGCCGATCGACATCGGCCGCGGCCAGGCGCTTGACGTAGTTGAGCTTAATCTCTTCGAGCAAATCGACCACCAGAGTCTCAATTTCTTCGACATTCTCGTTTTCCTTCAGCT
>DATIVG010000172.1:0-3079 GCA_035466075.1 Nodosilinea sp.
AGCCGCCGCGAGATGGATATGCTGCTCTCGACCGGCGAGCAGGTCTCGATTGCGCTGCTGACCATGGCCCTGCACGCCCTGGGTCAGGAGGCCATTTCGCTGACCGGAGCCCAGGTGGGCATTGTCACCGAGGCCGAGCACACCCGCGCCCGCATTTTAAAAATCAAGACCGACCGTCTCCAGCGTCACCTCAAGGAGGGCAAGGTGATTGTGGTGGCCGGGTTTCAGGGCATTAGCCAGACCTCTGATTTAGAGATTACCACCCTGGGGCGGGGCGGGTCTGACACCTCGGCGGTGGCCCTGGCGGCGGCGCTTCAGGCCGAGAAGTGCGAAATCTACACCGATGTGCCCGGCATTTTGACGACCGACCCGCGCCTGGTGCCGGAGGCCCAGCTGATGGCCGAGATCACCAGCGATGAAATGCTGGAGCTGGCCAGCCTGGGGGCGAAGGTGCTACACCCCAGGGCCGTGGAGATTGCCCGCAACTACGGGGTCACCCTGGTGGTGCGCTCGAGCTGGACCGATGAGCCGGGCACCCGCGTGATTTCGCCGCGACCCCAGCCGCGACCGCTGGAGGGGCTGGAGCTGGCCCACCCGGTGGATGCGGTGGAGTTTGACACCGATCAGGCCAAGGTGGCGCTGCTGCGCATTCCTGACCGGCCGGGCATTGCCGCTCGGCTGTTTGGGGAGCTGGCCACCCAGTCTCTCAATGTCGATTTGATCATCCAGTCGATCCACGAGGGCAACACCAACGATATTGCCTTCACCATGGTGAAGGGCAATCTGGCGCGGGCCGAGGCGGTGGCGGTGGCCATTGCGCCAGCCCTGCGCAGCAACCCTACCGACACCACCCAGGCGGAGGTGATGGTCGATCAGCGGATGGCTAAGATCAGCATTGCGGGGGCGGGCATGATTGGTCGCCCGGGGGTGGCGGCCAAGATGTTTTCGTCGCTGGCGGCGGCGGGGGTGAATATTCAGTTAATCTCCACGTCCGAAGTGAAGGTGAGCTGCACCGTTGATGTGGAGGACTGCGATCGCGCCATTGCCACCCTCTGCAACGCCTTTGAGGTGACCTCATCGCCCATGCCCCAGGCCGACTCCAGCCCCGACGCGGTGACGCCGGTGGTGCGCGGTGCGGCGCTGGATATGAAGCAGGCGCGGGTGGCCATTCGCCACGTGCCCGACAAGCCCGGCATGGCGGCCCAGATCTTTCACCTGCTGGCCACCCACGGGGTGAGCGTCGATATGATTATTCAGTCGCAGCGCTGCCGCTTGGTAAATGGCCAGGGCACCCGCGACATCGCCTTTACCGTGGCCCAGGCCGATGCGCCGACGGCGAAGGCGGTGGTGGAGTCGATTGCCGCTGAGCTGGGCCTCGGCGATGTGGCGGTGGACAGTGCGATCGCAAAGGTGAGCGTCGTCGGCACCGGCATGATCTACGCCCCCGGCGTGGCGGCCCGCATGTTTCAAGCCCTCTCGGAGCAGGGCATCAACCTGCAAATGATTGCCACTTCGGAGATCAAAATTAGCTGCGTGGTCGCTGAAGCGGAGGGGGTAACAGCCCTGCGGGCGGTTCACAATGCCTTTGGTCTGGCGGGGGTAGAGCGCACCGTGGTGCCGGTGTAGGCCGGCTCAAACCCTCCAGGGGCGCACTGTGGCGCGGTGCCCGACGCAAATTGTCCAGCCAAAACCCTGGCTGGGCAATTTGCGTTACCTAAAAGTTGAGTGCCCCCAGACCCTAAAAAGCAAAAACACCGGCTTCAGGGGACGGTGCGGGGCATCCCCCAGGGGGGAGCACAGGGGACAGACATTTGGAGCGCAAGTGGTGGCTCTACACCCGGTTGGGGCCAGGGCCGCGACGGCTAGACCTTGGCGGAGGCCGTCTTTTCAGACCCGGTGGGCTGAATGCGAAACTTGACCAGGTTGGCCAGCTCTTGCAGCTGGTGAATAGCTTCAGCGCCCTCGAGCTTCATCAGCTCGCGGTCGTCGCGCATTTCGGTCCAGGTGATGCCGTAGTCGGAGACCAAAAAGCGGATCAGATGGTCGTCGCCCAGGCTGACCATAAAGGAGGCGCTGTTCATCTGCCCTCCGCAGGTGTAGCAGGAGGCGAGATAGCCCATATCCTCAAGCACTGTGGCCAGCGCTTGCAGGTTCATGACCAGATCTCTAACAAATTGGCGGTGTTGCTCGGCTAATCGGACAAACATAACGACACTCCTCGTTACCCATAAAAATTGTAGCCCAAAAATTAATTAATTCTTAAGATTCAGAATAAGGCGCTTATTTTCTGGTGACTAATGGGTCTATCTTAGCGACCAGAACGCAAATCTGCCCCTTATTCAGGCTAGGCCCTGGCATCTATGGCCTGGCCTATACCCAGGGATGCAGTCTGGGAGAGCATTCTGTAGATTGTGAAAACTTGAGAACCTGTGAGTTGAGTGGGTGAATTGTCAGGGGAATGCTCGGGCTTGGATTTGCTTTTGCCCAGGGTAGGCAGTCGGTGCCGGGCATTCCGTAGCTTTCACCACTAAATGGCCGGTAAATGCCCGGCGGATGTCATCTAATGTTGGGAATCGGCGGCCAGGGCCAGGGGTTTGAGGCTCCAGCTGTGGTGGTCGCCCAGCTCGAGGCTGTGGTGGTGGTAGGCGCTGAGCGACTCGCGGTGGCCGACGCTAATAAAGGTGGTGCCGCTGTGGTGCAGGTGGCTGTAGAGCATGGCTTCGTTGGCCAGATCGAGGGCGCTGGTGGCTTCGTCGAGGATGGCGAAGGCGGGCCGATTGAGCAAAAGGCGGGCAAAGGTGAGCCGCTGCTGCTCGCCGAGGGAGAGCACGTCGCCCCACTCTTCTAGGGCGTCAAAGCCGCCGAAGCGCTGGGCTAAATCGGCCAGGTTTACCTTTTCGAGGGTGTCCTGGAGGGTGGTGTCGGCGGTGTCTCGGCGGAGGTGGGGGTAGAGGAGCTGATCCCGCAGGGTGCCGAGAATCATGTAGGGCTTTTGGGGCAAAAAGAGAATGTCGTCGAGATCGGGGCGGTGAATGGTGCCGCTGCCGGAATGCCAGAGACCTGCGATCGCACGTAGCAG
>DATIVG010000173.1:0-3065 GCA_035466075.1 Nodosilinea sp.
GCCTGGGCCCTGCTGAGTGCCTATCGATCGCTGGTGCAGGCCCACCAGCAGCTCAAGCGCCAGAGCGAGCAGCAGTACCTGGCGCTGGTGCGATCGCACCAGGACCTGCGCGACAGCGAAGAACGCTGGCAGCTGGCCCTGCGCGGCACCAGCGACGGCATTTGGGACTGGCACCTCGACACCAACCGGGTGGTTTACTCCGACCGGTGGCAGCAGATGCTGGGCTACCAACCGGGCGAACTGACCCAGCACATCGAGGCCTGGACCCAGCACATTCACCCCGACGACCGGGTGATCACCCTGGCCAAAATACAGGCCCACCTGGCCCGCCAAACCGACTGCTACGTGGCCGAATACCGGGCCCGCTGCAAAGGCGGTGCCTACAAGTGGGTGCTCGACCGGGGCCAGGCCCTGTGGACCGCCAGCGGCCACCCCAGCCGCATGGTGGGCTCGCGCACCGACATTAGCGATCGCAAGCGCATTGAGGCGCAGATCGCCCACCAGGCCCAGCACGACTCGCTGACCAGCCTGCTCAACCGCCCCGCCCTGCTCAAGCGGCTAAAGGGGCTGCTGGCCGGGGGCACCGCCTTTGCCATGCTGCTGATTGACCTCGATCAGTTTAAGTTTATTAACGACAGCCTGGGCCACGGGGCGGGCGATGAGCTGCTGCGCTGCTTTGCCCAGGCCCTGCGGGAGCTGGCCGGAGCCACCGACAGCCTGGCCCGCCTGGGCAGCGACGAGTTTGTGGTGCTGCGGCAGCCCTTTACCGGCCTGGAGGCGGTGATGGCCCTGGCCCAGCAGATTCAGGGGCGGCTGCGGACCCTCAGCGACGATCTCCACTGCGGCACCGACATTACCGCCAGCATCGGCATCACCACCACCAAGCAGAGCTGCGGCAGCCCCCGCGACGTTTTGCAGGATGCCGACATTTCGATGTATGCGGCCAAGGCCCACGGCGGCAACCAGGTGGTGGTGTTTGAAACCGCCCTGCGGGACCAGTTTTTTAGCCACTTGACCCTGGAGCTGGAGCTGCGCCAGGCCCTCACCCGCCAGGAATTTGTGCTCCACTACCAGCCGATCATCGACCTCAAAACCAAGGTTGTGGCCGGGTTTGAGGCGCTGGTGCGGTGGCAGCATCCCCAGCGGGGGCTGGTGCTGCCGGGGGAGTTCATTGCCACCGCCGAGGCCAAGGGGTTGATTGTGCCCCTGGGCCAGTGGGTGCTGGAGGCCGCCTGCGCCCAGCTGCTCCAGTGGCAGCAGCAGTACGGCGAGCGGCTGGGAACGGCCTGCATCAATGTCAATGTGTCGGCCCGGCAGTTTTACCAGTCTGACTTTTTGGGGCTGATCGACCGCCTGCTGACCACCTACCGCCTGCGGCCGGGGCAGCTGAAGCTGGAGGTGACCGAGAGCTGCATGATGGCCAGCACCGATGCCGCCGCCGCCACCCTCAACGCCCTCAGCGATCGCGGGCTGCACCTCTGCCTCGATGACTTTGGCACCGGCTACTCGTCGCTCAGCTATCTGCACGAGCTGCCGGTGCATTCCCTCAAAATCGACCGCTCGTTTGTGCGCCGCATTACCGAAGACGCCAAGGGCATGGCTATGGTGCGGGCCATTTTAGCCCTGGGCCACAGCCTGGGCCTGGAGGTGACGGCGGAGGGCATTGAAACCCCCGAGCAGCAGGTGGTGCTCACCGCCCTGGGCTGTCAGCTGGGGCAGGGGTATCTGTTTGCCCGGCCCGGCAATCGGGAGGCGATGTCTGGCTGGCTGGCTACGCGGTTGGCGGGCCGCTAGCCTGGCGGACTGCCTGGCTGAGCAGGGCTTCGATGGCGGCGAGCAGGGTGGGCTGGTCCCAGTTTTGGTAGAGGGCGGCTGCGATCGCACATCCCCCCGCCCCCACGCCCTCTTTGACAAACCCTCGCTCGTAGGCCCGCAGCGCCTCAAACCGAGAATCGGCCAGCGACAGCTGCGTCGCCATCAGGCAGGCCCCGGTCAGCGCCGCCAGGCCCACGGTGTCGCCGGTGGCATCCTCCGCCACCCAGCGGGTGGTGCCGACCACCACATTTTCGGGATTCCAGGGGTAGCCCTCGGCCGCCGCCATCGCCGTCATCAGGGCATAGACCGCCAGCATTTGGGTGCCCCCCGCCAGCAGCACGGGCCGGGTGCGGCTGGCGGCCAGGGCCAGCCCCGCCACCACCGGCTGCATCGGGTCGCCCACCGCCGCCACCACCGCCAGGGGGTGGGGGGCCGCAGGCAGCCCGGCGCGGGCCAACCCCTCGGCCACCAGCATCTGCTTTTGGGGGTGGTTGCAGGTGGGGTGGCTGCTGTTGACCCGCTCGGCGGCATCCACCCCCAGCCCGGTGAGCAGGCCCAGGGCCGTCGTCGTCCCCCCCACCACACACTCCGCCAGCAGCAGGTAGTCGCTTTCGCCCCCCAGCACCTCGCCCTGGGCCAGCCCCTGCTGCCAGAGGTGCCACACGACCTCCAGCGGCAACGCCGCCCCAGTGCTCAGGCATTGGGCCGGCTTGCCCCCCAAATCTCGGTGGGGCACAGATGGCGGCAGCGGCAGCCCTCCATTGAAAATGACCAGGGGAATGCCCTGCCCGGCAATCACAGCCCTGGATATCAGCGCCGGGGAAGCCCCCGCCTGGAGCGGTGGCAGCGGATACCGGGGCGCGGCGGTGACGCCATTGACCATAAACTCGGCATCGGCCAGGGCGGTAAAGGTGCGATCGCGCGGTGTCGCCCCCGCCGCCGAAATCCCCTCCCGCAGCCCGGTCTCCGTAAACCCCAGGGTGAGCACCAGCCCTGGCCGCTGCCCCCGCACCCGGCCCAGCCAGTCCTGCCCCCGCTGCCGCTGGCCATAGACCCTAATCAACCGCCCCCGCCCCCCTTTAATTCAAAACTCAAAACTCAAAACTCAAAACTCCCCCATCTTCCCCACCCCCCCTACCCTTCGAGAAGCCGCTTCGCGTCTACACCCCCATCTCCCCATCACTCCCCACTCCCTCACTCCCTCACTCCCTCACTCCCTCACTCCCCCATCTCCCCCATCTCCCCCATCT
>DATIVG010000174.1:0-5874 GCA_035466075.1 Nodosilinea sp.
GGGCACTGCCCGCCTATGGCAATTGATCAGCGACCCTTGCCCCGGGGTTGGTGAGGGAAAGGTTGGTTTAGCGCGAAGGATGTGGTGGGCATTGCCCACCCTACGGGAGAGGCTGGCTTATGGGGATGGGGCAGTGGTCTAGCAGGATTCCCTGACGTGCGGCCACGGCAGGCGGTGGGTTACGGCCGGGCGGGGATTTTGGGATAGGGGCAGAGGGCAATGGCCGCCTAAGCCACCCCACGGGGTTGATTGATCTCCCCCATCTCCCCCACCTTCCCCATCTCCCATCACCCATTCACCCCTCCCCTACGGGCAGCCGCTTCGCGTCTACACTCCCTTAGCCCCCCACCCGAGCGGCTTCCACCGCGCGGGTTTCACGAAACAGGTGGCTCTCCATCTCGGCCTTGAGGCTGTGGTAGGCGGGGTGCTGTTCGATGGTTTCGCGGTTGCGGGGCCGGGGGAAGGGCACTTCTAGGATTTCGTCGATGCGGGCGGCGGGGCCGCGGGTCATCATGACGATGCGATCGCTCAGCAACAAAGCTTCTTCAATGCTGTGGGTAATCATGATCACCGTCTTGCGCTGCTGCTCCCAGATCCGCTCCACCTCTTCCTGCAAAAAGCCTCGGGTGAGGGCATCGAGGGCCCCAAAGGGCTCATCCATCAGCAGCATTTGGGGGTTGATGGCCAGGGCGCGGGCAATGCCGACCCGCTGGCGCATGCCGCCCGAGAGCTCGTGGGGGTGCTTGCGCTCGGCCCCGGTGAGCCCCACCAGCTGAATGTGCTCTTTGATGGTGCGATCGCGCACCTTAGCCGACATTTTTGGATCCACGGTTTCCACCGCAAACCGCAGGTTTTCCTCCACCGTCATCCAGGGCATGAGGGCGTAGTTTTGAAAAACCATGCCCCGGTCGGGCCCCGGCCCGGTGATCGGCGCGCCGTTGAGCAAAATTTCGCCGCCGGAGATCGGGCTGAGGCCCGCAATCATATTCAGCAGCGTCGATTTGCCGCAGCCCGAGGGGCCAATGATCGACACAAAGGTGTTGGGCTCGATCTCCAGGTTGATGTCCTGAATGGCCACAAAGTCGCGGCGGGCCTTGCCGGTGAGCCTGCTAAACAGGTCTTTTTTGCCCGGAAAAACCTTGGCCACATTGCGAATGGAGAGCTGGGCCGTGGATGAGCGGGTATCGGCGGGGGCAACTGTGTTCACGGGAGCAGTATTCATGAGTTTCGACCAAAGGCAACAAACTTCTCCAGGGCCGCAAACAGGCTATCCAGCAGCAGCCCCACCAGACCAATAATGAAAATGGCCACCAAAATATTCGGTATCGACAGGTTGTTCCACTCGTTCCAGATGAAATAGCCGAGGCCTGTGCCCAGCAGCATTTCCGCCGCCACAATCACCAGCCAGGCAATGCCCATGCTGATCCGCAGACCCGACACAATATTCGGCAGCGCCGCCGGAATAATCACCTTCCAGATCGTGCGCAGGCGCGAGGCCCCCAAGGTTTTAGACACATCCAGGTAGTCCTGGTTGACGTTGGCCACCCCAAAGGTGGTGTTGATCAGCGTCGGCCAAATGCTGGAGATAAAAATGATAAAAATGCCGGTTTTCTCAGAGTCGCGCAGCAGGTAGAGCCCCAGGGGCAGCCAGGCCAAAGGCGAGATCGGCTTGAGCAGCTGCACGTAGGGGTTAAAGGCCTTGAAGGCCACCGGCGAAATGCCAATCAAAATGCCCAGGGGCACCGCCACCAGCGACGCCGCGATGTAGCCAATCGCCACCCGCCGCAGGCTGATCAACAAATTCCAGCCGATGCCCAGGTCGTTGGGGCCGTTGTCAAAGAAGGGGTTGGTCACCCACCACCAAAATTCTTTAATGGTCTCGGTGGCGGTGGGCACCCCCTGGACAAACCAGCCCGACTTGGCCCCCACCTCCCAAAACAGCAGAAAGAGCCCCAGGGAGAGCATAAACAGCGCAAAGGCCTGGACATTTTCGTTGAGCCAAAACGGGGCGGAGCGATCCGCCTTCATTAGGGCAGGCGTGGGGTGACTCGCCGCCATATCAAATACCTCCTAAAAACTCAGCCAGCACAACCAAAACCGGGGGCGTGGGTGACCACACCCCCTTGCAGAGCTACCTAATTGCCAAACTTTTCTACCTGGGCCTTGATGTAGTCGCTGGGCGCAGCCGGGTCAAAGGTATCAAAGGCCAGCACCTCCGCCTGGTCGGTGTCGGTGGGCGCCTCTTGGCCCAGCTCGATGGCCAGCTCGCGGGCCAGGTCGGTCAAAAAGACATCCTGTCCGGCCGCGGTGATCTCCTCGTCGGTGACGGTGGCAACGGTTTTGCCCTCACCGAGAAGCTCCCAGCGCACCAGCTGCGATGAGATCCACTTGGCGAAGCTTTGCCAGGGGTAGGGGTCGAAGCCAATCCGGTCGGGCACCGAGAGGGTGTTGCCGTTGCCGTCGTCAAAGTCGCCGGTGAGCACGGCGGTCACCACCTCCACCGGCTGGTTGAGGAAGGCGCGGTCGGAGATGGCCGCCGCAATTTCGGGCCGGTTGACGGGGTCCTGGGCGTAGGCGGCGGCCTCAATGATGGCCTTGTTCAGCGCCCTAAAGGAGTTGGGGTTGGTGTTGATCCAGTCGTCGCTGGCGGCGAAGGCGCAGCAGGGGTGGCCATCCCACAGGTCTTTGGTGAGCATGTGAATGTATCCGGCTCCCTCGTACACGGCCCGCTGGTTGAAGGGGTCGGGCATCAGCATGGCGTCGATATCCCCGGCGATCAGCTGGGCGATGCTGTCCGGTGGGGGCACCGGGCGAATCTGCACATCCACATCGGGGTCGAGGCCGCCGGAGGCCAGGTAGTAGCGCAGCAGCAGGTTGTGCATGGAGTAGGGGAAGGGCACGCCAATCACAAAGCCCTTGAAGTCGGCGGGGCCGTTGACGTTGCCCTTGTGGCGCTCGGCGACGGTGATCGCCTGGCCGTTGATGTTTTCGATGCTGGCCAGCTTGACGCCAAAGGGGGCAGAGCCCAGACCCAGGGTCATGGCGATGGGCATGGGGGCAAGCATGTGGTAGGCGTCGAGTTCACCTGCGATCGCACTGTCGCGCACCGCACCCCAGCTGGGCATCTTCACCACGCTGGCGTTGAACCCGTACTTGGTATAGAAGCCCAGCGGCTCCGACATAATGATCGGCGTCGCGCAGGTGATCGGAATAAAGCCCACCTGAATGTCGGTCTTTTCCAGGCTGGTGATATCCACCGGGGCCGCCGGAGAGTCTTCGGCCACGGGTTCGTCGCTACCTCCGGCGCAGCTCGCCAGGGTGACCAGGGCCGCCCCCACCGCCATATTCTTTAAAAACTCCCGCCGGGTGGCACCGCTGTTGCGCACCGAGTCGGCAAAAAACAGACCCGCCTGGGGGCCAAAGGCCGCCGCAAAGGCGTTTTCCAGGCCACCGGCCTGCCGACAGAGCGCCAGGATCAGCTTCTCCCGCTGAGGGTCGTTGCGGCCCACCCGCTTCAAAAACAGGGCCTTGCGCAGCTCGTAGGCGTTGACGGTATCGGCGGCCCGCAGCTGATTTTGCTTGTAGATCCCCATCTTCACCAGGTCGTCCACCATATCGACCGGGTCCTGGGGCATGGTCTGCAAAAACTGCCCGTGGTCGCTGGTGAAATGCGACCCGCCACAGGTCACACAGGGTTGCCCCAGCCACCCCGCAGCCGAGGAGGCGCAACTCAAACTACCCCAGTCGCTTAGCGACTTTGCCACTGCTGAAATAACCATAAGCGGATGATTGAACGCAACAAAGACCTGGCCCCAACTCACCTGAAAAATCCACCTCAGCGAGGGATGAAGCCAATACAATCCTCACCATCGCCTCGATCTTGCCCGTGGATTAAATCAGGTTATTAATCAAAGTACCAAGCTCAAATTTAAACCGCATTGGATCATTTTTTGAATCTGGGTGGATTTTCTTATGGACTTAAATTGGAATCAAAAATTAGTCGCTAATTTGTTGTTTCTGCTACAGATTGCCGCCGCCAAGCCTGGGGAGAAACTCCGTGAAACTGCCGAAACTGCCGCGTAAAGTAGCCCGCATCGCTATAGCCCGACGCCTCGGCAATGTGCCGCACCGACTGAGCCGTGGTGGCCAACAGCTGTTTGGCCTGGGCCATGCGCCGCTCAATAATCCACTGCTTGACCGTGCGCCCGGTGTGCGACTGCACCAGACTGGTCAGGTAGGCGGGAGAATAGCCCGCCTGGCGGGCCACATCGTTGAGGCTGATGGGCTGGTGGTAGTGGGCCTCAATAAAGCGAAAGACCCCCTCTAGCTTGGAGTCCGCCGGAAAAATATCCGGCAGCAGGCCGGGGGTGGCGGTGCCCTGGGCCGGGGGCACCGGGGCCCGGTACAGGGCCGAAAGCTCGGCCTGGCGCTGGAGGCGACTGTTGATGGCGGCCAAAAACTGCTCGACGGTGCAGGGCTTGGTGAGGTAGTCGTCGGCCCCCAGCTCCATGCCCCGGCGCAGGTCGGCCATGGTCACCTTGGCGGTGAGAAAGATCAGCGGCATCAGGGCGGTCTGCGGCGTCTTGCGCAGGGTTGAGAGCACCGAGTAGCCATCCATGTCGGGCATCATGATGTCGCACACCACCAGGTCGGGGGCATGTTGCCGAGCCAGGGCGACCCCGGTGGTGCCGTCGCTGGCCCCCACGGCGTGGAACCCTTCAAACTCTAGGCATTTCAAAAAAATGTTGCGAGTTTGAGTTTCGTCTTCGATGATTAAGATGGTTTTCACAACACCCTTAGGTTTTGGATTGGCGGCAGCTCCCGGCTTTCCTTCACACCCAAGACAGGTCAGTTTAAAACCGAATTGTGCCGCAGTTTTGAAGCTCGCTTTTGGCCATAAAAAACGTCGCCTCAGTCATTGAGCAAACATTGAGCGAAGGATGATCCGACAGGCTTGACCAATGCCCAAAGGCTCAGCTAATGATGTACATTAGCTCCGCACCACGGCACCCCAACAGCAGCAATTGAACCGGCTAGATTGCCCTACAATTCTTTAGTAAACCTTAAAAAACACAGTCTGTTGTATAAGCAGATACATTCTGCCCAGGCCCCAGCCGTTTGTTTGCCTTCCCCACCCCTATGACCCAAACCTACTGGCTCCCCTCCCAGGCCGCCGCCCCCAGCCCCGCCCCCCTGGGGCAGGAGCTAGAGCACCTGCGCCGCCAGCATCAGCTGATTCTCAATGCGGTGGGGGAGGGCATCTACGGGCTGGATATGGCGGGGAATGTCACCTTTGTGAACCCCGCCGCCGCCGCCATGATCGGCTGGTCTACCGAGGAGCTGATTGGCCAGTCGATGCATGCGGTGATGCACCATTCCCTGGCCGATGGCCGCCCCTACCAGCGGGAGGCCTGCCCCATCTACGCGGCGTTTCAGGATGGCAGCGTGCGGCGGATTACCAACGAGGTGTTTTGGCGCAAGGACGGCACCAGCTTTCCGGTGGAATACATCAGCACGCCGATGCGCGACGAGGAGGGGCGGCTGATCGGCACGGTGGTGACCTTTCGCGACATTACCCAGCGGCGCTGGGCGGAGGAGGTGTTGCAGCGGGCCAACGAAGAGCTGGAGCAAAAGGTGCAGGAGCGCACCGCCGAGCTGCAAGCCGCCAACCAGCAGCTGCGGCAGCTCAGCGACCTGCGATCGCGCTTTGTCTCCATGGTCTGCCACGAGTTTCGCAACCCGCTCAACAACATTGCCCTGACGGTGTCGTCGCTGCACCGCTACGACACCCAGCTGCGCCCCGACGAAAAAACCGACTACCTGCTCACCATCAACGCCAACGTCGAGCGCATGACCCAGATGATCGACGACATT
>DATIVG010000175.1:0-1750 GCA_035466075.1 Nodosilinea sp.
TGCAAACCTCGGGCCAGCTCGACAACACCCTGGTGATCATCTGCGCCGACCACGGCGAGCACCTGGGCGAAAAGCAGTACATGGGCCACAGCCTGTCGATCTACAACGAGCTGGTGCGGGTGCCGCTGATCATTCGCGACCCGCAAAACCGACTGGTGCAGGGCACTACGGTGGAGTCGGTGGTGTCTACCCGGCGGCTGTTTCACACGGTGCTGGCCGCCGCAGGCATTGCCAACGAGAAAGAACTAGGGCTCGATCTGGCCCATAGCCAGGGCGGGCTCACCGAGCGCGACTATGTGTTTGCCGAGGCGATTCCGCCGCAGAATGTGGTCAACCTGATGCAGAAGCGCCAGCCGGAGCTGGTGCAGGAAATGGGGTGCGATCGCGTCCGCCGCGCCGTGTGGATGGGTCAGCACAAGCTGATCGAAACCGAAGGGGCCGAGGCCGAACTCTACGACGTGCTCGCAGACCCCACCGAAGCCCTCGACCTCAGCGCCATCCTGCCCGAAAATGTGGAAGTGCTGCAAGACTGCCTGCAGGCCTTTGCCGACAAATCAGACCAGTCCCTGGCCCAGGCGGCCACCACCCGCGCCGCCGACTACGACGACCCCGAGGTCCGCCGCCGCCTCGAAGAACTCGGCTACCTGGAGGATTAGATGACCGAAACCGCAGAAAAATTGAAGCAGGAACTGGCTCAACTCTCCCCTCAGGATCGCGCCGAGCTAGCCTATTTTCTCATTCACTCTCTGGATGAAGAAGCCGAGATTGGAACAGAAGCGGCTTGGGACAGTGAATTGACCCACCGGATGCAATCGATTGACGACGGTACTGCCAGGGGTGAATCTGCCAGCCAGGTGCTCTCAGACTTGCGAGAAAAGTACGCATGAAGCCGCTGATTTTGCACAGTGAGGCGATTGCAGAATTAGATGGGGCCATTGCTTACTATCAAAACCAGAGATCAGGCTTGGGTCTGGACTTTTTGGCCGACGTTGAGCGTGCCTTCAGCAAAATCCAGCAGCATCCAGAGTTGGGCCGCTCTTACAAAATCCGGGGACTGCGCCGCTACGTTCTACAGCGGTTTCCATTTTTCATTTTTTATGCGGAGCTGAAAGCCTGTATTTGGATTGTGGCGATTGCCCACAGCAAGCGCAAGCCCGACTACTGGCGCAAACGGCAGATAGAATAGGGCTGCCGCCTACCCCATCCACTCCATGTATCCTCCCGTTTCCCCGATCATCTTTGAACTTGGCCCCTTTGCCCTGCGCTGGTACGGGCTGCTGATGCTGGCGGCCATTCTCACGGCGGCGACGGTGGGCAGCCGCTACGTAGCCCGCCAGGGCGAAGACCCCGACAACCTGTGGGACATGCTGTTTTGGATTTTGATTCCAGGGTTTATTGGGGCGCGGCTGTACTACGTGTTTATTCAGTCGCCACGGGGGCCTGAGGGGCTGGGCTACTATCTGGCCAATCCGGGCCAGATTTTGCAGATTTGGGGCGGCGGCATTCACATTTTTGGCGGGTTTATCTTTGGTGCGATCGCACTCTTTCTGTTTGCCCGCATTCGTCGGCTCAACCCCCTCCCCTACCTCGACGGCATTGCCCTGGGGTTGCCCCTGGCCCAGGCTATCGGTCGCTGGGGCAACTTCATCAACCAGGAGCTCTACGGGCCGCCCACCACCCTGCCCTGGGGCCTGCGCATCGACCCCCAGCACCGAATTTTTCCCTACAACGACTTGACTCAGTACCCCGA
>DATIVG010000176.1:0-3344 GCA_035466075.1 Nodosilinea sp.
TAGTAGAACCCTGCAACTTTCCGCAGAAATTTCCGCACCCTGGGGTGCTGATGGCCCACTACCTCAACGGCGATACGCTGATCGAAGCCTACTGGAAGAGCGTGCTGATGCCTGGCCAGGGAATTTTTACTGGGGAGCCGCTGGCAAGGCCATTTTCGCCTCAGTGACGACGGCAGCTTACGTTTGGATCTGTCTGGATTGATGACAGTAGGTTGAAGCGCGAAAATCAGACTGCAGCGCGAAAATCTCCAATTTAAAACCTAGAGTTGAAACCTGGAGATGTATAGCCATCGCCATCAGGATTAGGACATTCTCTACAGCCGCCTGTGGGCGATGGCTATAAGCCAGGGCGCTGCCCCAGTTTTGTGGTTGGTCATTGAACTGTCCTAGGCGAACTGGCCAAAGCCATAACACCCAAAGCAGTAGCAAGACGGTCGCAGGGGCGATGCCGTCATGGCTGGAGGCACCGTGGTTTGCCCCCAGCCATGACCTAGACCTCTAGCTCTGGCGCACCAGGGCGGCCTGGCCGCGGGCGGGGGCACGCAGGTCGGAGCGGGTGAGCATCTCTGGGGTGTGGCTATATACCGAGCCCAGCAGGATCTCCAGGCTGCCAGCCTCGCGGGCGCGGTCGATGGCCTGGTGGGTAATCAGCTCGCCCAGGTTCAAAATCACCTGGTCTTGCTGATCGAGGATGACTCGGCTGACCGGGCGACCGAGGGCCCGCTGAATGCGACGGTTTTCGATAAACTGCTGCACCTCGATCTGGAGCTTGAGGGCCTGGCGCTGGCAGGCGGCCCACAGGGTAGCGGCTTCGGTTTGCAGCTGGCTGGCACCGGCTTGGAACTGCCGACCTGCGATCGCAGATCCACTCTGCACTCGCTCGTTGGTGGCGTACCAGCCCTGGCCGAGACTCTGGCGCATCGCTTCATCCATGGTGAGGCCGGTGGCCGCCATCAGCGCCGGGGCCTGGTGGTGGGCCTGGGCCCGCTCCAGCACCGACTCAGTGACAATTTGCCCCGCCGCCACAATCACCAGGCCCGCCGGAGTTCGCACGGTGCTGTCGGCCCGGCGACCCAGCGCCTGACCCACCACCGGTGCCGCCAGCAGGTTCCCCGCCTGCTGGGTGAGCTCGCTGCCCACCGTGCCGCCCGTGGCCCGATAGAGCTCGTCGAGCACCTGGGCCGACTCGGCAATGGTCAACAGCTCGGGGGTAACTAAGGCCCCCTCGGCAATGAGCAAATAGCCCTCGGCGGTATAGATGTCGTGGCCTACGGTCTTGCCCAGGGCGTAGGCCCGCTGCCGTTCGGGGTTAACGACGGCATTGGTCAGCGAGGCGCGGGTATCTTGCTGCCATCCCTTTAGATCCTGACTGGCCTGGGCCGTGGCCACATCCAGCTGCTGCTTGGCCGCCTGGGTCGCCGCCTGAAACTGTTCCTTGGCCGCCAGCGTGGCCGCCTGGAGACGGGCACTGGCATCCTGGCCAATGTCGCCGCCGGTGGAGCGGTACAGGCGGTCGAGCACCGTATATTGAACGGCCCGCTCCACCTCCAGGGCGGTAATCACGGCACCCGCCGGAATAATCACCTCCCCAGCGTGGTTGAGCACAGCCTCACCCGTGGTTTTGCCCAGCACGTAGGTCTGTTGGTCGTCGGGGCTGACCACGGCATTGGTGATCGAGATTTCGGCATTGCGGCGGGCCAGTTCGTAGCGTTCGCTGGCGGCCAGGGTCATGGCTTCCCAATCTCTCTGGGCGGCGGTGGTGGCTTCCTGTAGCTTAGCGCTGGTGTACTGACCGGCCTCCTGAAGTTTTTCGCCGGTGTACTGACCAGCCTCCTGCAGGCGACCGCCCGCTAGCTGTAGGGCACCCAGCACGCCGCCCACCTGCTCTTCCATCAGGCTGGTGGTCTCGGGCGACACAAAGGCCACATCTTCCCCAATGGTGAGGGTGTGGGGAGCGGGCACAAACGAGCGGCCCGAGTAGGCATCGGCAAACAGGCCCCCAGACACCTCGTAGCCCTCTACCAGGCCGGTGCTGTCGTCAAAAAATAGGTCAACCATGGTGCCCAAATTGCGACCGTCGGTGGTCATAATTTTGGTGCCGCGCAGAATGTTGTCTTCCTTGAGCAATGCCTTGACGCGGCTGAGGGTTTTGGCCGAGACAATGGTATTTTTGCTGGCGGTAATAATGCCGCTGGGGCCAATGGCTTTGACCGCCGACAGCGGTAGAATACGCGCCCCTTTAAACCACCCGGCCTCGGCTACCAGAAAACCCAGCACCTGATTGGTCTCATGGTCAAAAATTAAATCGCGCACCGAGCTAATTGCTTTGCCGGTGTCGTAGGCAAAAATGGATTTGCCTAAAATATCGCTACCTTGTCGCATGGCTATTCCCTATGGCTAATGGTTAAGACGGTGTGGTTGGGGCTGGAGCAGCTGGGTCTAAACGTTAAAACAGGCGTTAAACGACCCAAACAGCTTAAGAATCCTCTGCTGTGCCGACGACGGGCTGGCGAGGCTCACCAAATTCTGGTACAAAGTCGGTGTAGCCTTTGTATTCCACTGCCCCGAGCCCAGCAACGGCCACCAGCAGCACTGCCAGGCTCCAGAAGAAGCCGTGGTTTGAGCGTTTTCCCACAAGTCTGGGCATCGAATACTCCTTCCAAATGTTTCAAAAAAATAGAGTTGCAGGCACCTAAAGCCGCACCATCACAGAGAACACAGAGCAAAAAATTTAAGGCCTCGGGCATCTAAAACGGTGACCTCTGCACGGCGGTCTACACCGCTGCCTATCTACCTTCTTAGAGATGCCAATCTAGAGATGTCTAGAGATGCCAATGACTGGATGAACAGGCATAGCTATCCAGCTGCGCGCGCCCTCGAAATTTGCCTAGGGCGCTAGTTTTCTTGCCACTAGTCAATTCTAGGCTTAACCAAACTAAATATTCTCCCCATAGCGACAGAGACTGCCGTCTGTCATTGGGCTGATTGACGGGGTGGATTCAGGTAGAAAATAAAATTTGGCTATGGTTACCATAGAGTTTTGTCAGCAAAGAAGCCGCTTCGGCCCCCGCCCGGTTGGGCTCACGGCGGGGCGGTAAGGGCAGGCTGTCGGTAAATCTCAATGCCTGCGATCGCACCATCTGGTGTACATTATGAGAAAATTGTGACAAGTATTTAAGCAAACCACTTTAGGAGGTCATGCCCTATGGACTGGCGAGTTGTTGTTGTTTTACTACCGATCGCGATTGCCGGCAGCTGGGCTGTGTTCAACATTGGTCGGGCCGCCCTGGGGCAGCTGCAAGATTTCCTCAACCGCGAAGCCTAGGTCGCCCGGGGCCTCTGCC
>DATIVG010000177.1:0-6208 GCA_035466075.1 Nodosilinea sp.
GATCTTTGCCGCGCAAACGACATGGTCGGTCACAAAACGAGCAAGAACTACCTCTACGTGATTAGGATGTCCATATATTATGCAAATGGTGGGCGCGACAAATCTAAACTGAAATGGAATGCCTGGAAAGATTAAACCTCGATGTGGATGCACACATTCACCGAACTGACGGATGTGCCGATTGACCATCTATGGTCGGTGTTTGCAGATATTTCCTGCTGGCTTGATTCCTTAAAATCTGGGTGTTATCCCGTGGATGTGCTGGATAATGCGGGAATTACAACATTTTATTCAGCACATCTGACACTTAATACATAGTTCAACCGCTTCGTTTTAGTCGTCGGGGCAATGTCTACATTTATTTGGCTAACACAGAAAACACCCACATCGTGGCATTTTTCCAGAATCGCTAAGATTTAGCTGAATCAACCTCGTTCTAATGCTTATGTCAACCTTTGAGAATCAAGTTGCACTGATAACAGGCGGAAGCTTGGGGATTGGTCGTGCTACGGTGCTTGAATTTGCTGCTCGTGGTGCGCGGGTTGTAATTGCTGCTCGTGGAGTTGAGCAAGGCAAGGCGTTACAAGCTGAGATAACTCAAGCAGGTGGAGATGCGCTGTACTTGCAAGCAGATATGGCAAAAGCGACAGACATTGAAGCCCTGATTGCGGAAACAGTCAAGCACTACGGTCGGTTAGATCACGCGGTCAACAATGCGGCAGCAGAGGTTATTCCTGCTTCTGTAGCTGAATTATCTGAATCAGACGTAGAGAACACGCTCAACGTCAATCTCAGGGCGGTGTGGCTATGTATGAAATTACAGGTCAAACAGATGTTGCAGCAGGGTGGGGGGACGATCGTGAATGTTGCTTCGATAAATGGTCTAAGCGGTACTCCAACAGGTTCAATTTACAGTGCAAGTAAACATGGTGTGATCGGGCTGACTCGTTCTGCTGCATTGGAATACATTCGTCAGGGTATTCGAATCAATTCAGTTTGTCCTGGTTTAGTCCTAACTCCTCGTCGAGAGCGCCGTTGGGCAAACTTAACGCTACAAGAACAGCAAGAAGCAAAGAACGAGCTGGCTGAGTCCATTCCGATTGGTCGATGTGCAGAGCCGAGGGAAATTGCCGCAGCAATTATTTGGCTTTCTTCGACAGAATCATCTTATGTTGTTGGCCAGGAATTAATTGTTGATGGTGGTCTGTCTGCTTAGCTGTAGGCTGGGTTGATAAAGGAAACCCAACCATCCTGGGAGGTGAATGCCGTAGGTTAGCTGGCGCGTCAGCAGAATCCAACGCCTGAGCGCTCGCCCACCCCTGGCCTAGCTTTTTCAGAGGATTCTGCGAGACAATGCGGGCATCCGTTGCGCCCCTGTGCCCCCCTATGCTCCGTCATCGCTACCGCAAACTGCTCGCTGCCCTGGCCGTGGGGCTGGGTACCGCCCTGGGTGCCGCCCTACCGCTGCGGGCCGCCGAGACCGTGGTGCTAGAGTTTGGCCCCTTTAGCCGGTCGATACCCACCGAGTCGCTGGTTACCTTTGCCGAAACCGGCACCGTAGACGCCCAGCTGGCTCCCTTTTTGCGGCGGCTCAACCCCACCCAAACCTTTGGCCTGCGCACCCTGCTGAGCCGGGGCCGCCCGGTGAATGTGGTGCCCATTTCCCAGTGGTTTAACAGCCCCATGGGCGATCGCAGCCTGCAATTTTTGGGCAAGCTGGCCCGCACCGAGGCCGGGCTCAACGGTCGCCAGGCGCTGCGGGCCGCCATTGTCGCCGCCGCCGCCGATGACGGCAGCGTGTCGCTGCTCGATATTGTGCGCCACTTCCCCACCAGCAGCCTGCGCATCGATGTGGCCCAGGGGCTCACGGTGGCCCGCCAGGTGCGGGGCGAGGTAGCGGCCACCCGCGCCATTGTCGCCGCCATTGAGCAGCAGTCTGAGGCCGAGGCCCGCCAGCCGCCTCCCTTTGACCTGGCTGCGCTGCCCGATCTCACCCAGCCGGGCCCCTACGGCAGTCGCCAGGTATCGCTGAACCTGGTGGATGAGGGGCGCGATCGCACCTATGCCGCCGATGTCTTTTTGCCCGCCGATCTGGCGGCGGTGCCGGGGCCGCTGCCGGTGATTGTGATCTCCCACGGGCTGGGCGACAGCCGCACCACTTTTTTTGATCTGGCTACCCACGCGGCCTCCCACGGGTTTGCAGTGGCGCTGCCCGAGCATGTGGGCAGCAACAGCACTCAAAAACAGGCCATGCTCACGGGCCTTGATTCTGAAACCTTTAAGGCCAGCGATTTTGTCGATCGCCCCCTCGACATCAGCTTTTTGCTCGACGAGCTAGAGCGCCTCAATGCCAGCACCTTTGCCGGGCGGCTAGATGTCAGCCGGGTGGCGGCGGTGGGTCACTCCTTTGGGGGCTACACGGCCCTGGCGGTGGGCGGGGCTACCATCGACTTTGAGCGACTGGCCCAGCGCTGCGACCCCGCCGCCAACCTGCTGCTCGATGCCGCCATGGTGCTGGAGTGCCGCGCCCTGGAAATCCAGAGCGACGAGGCGGCGATGGCGCGCCTGGGCGAGGGCAGCCGCGACCAGCGGGTGAAGCTGGTGATGGCCTTTGCCACGGTGTCGAACCTGTTTGGGCCCCAGGGCATGGCCGAGGTGGCGGTGCCGACCATGCTGTTTGGCGGCGAAGTGGACCTGCTGGCCCCGGTGGTGCCCCAGCAGGTGGCGGCCTTTAGCTGGCTGCAGGGCGAAGACCGCTATCTGTACCTGGGGGAAAACACCTCCCATGGCCCCGATTTCACCAAGCTGGCCGCCCGGTTTTTGTACCTGGATGCTGCCTTTGACCAGGGCGTGGAGGAGGCCCTGGCCGCCACGCGGGGGGTGAACAAATCGCTGGTGGTGGCCTTTAGCCAGGTGTACCTGGCTGAGCAGGAGGACTATCGCCCCTTTTTGCGGGCCGCCTACGTGGAGGCGGTGAGCGCTGAGCCCTTTCGCCTGCACCTGGTGCGAGATCTGCCCGCGCCGGTGGTCGAACAGCTGGGGGCGGGCCCCAGCGGCCCGAAATGATTGGCCCGAAATGATTGGCCCGAAATAATTGGCCCGAAATAATCAAACTGGAATAACCGGGCCGAAATAATCGGCTACTGGGCCTGGAATAATGGGGGTGCCCTTTCTCGACCGCAGGCTATGGCGACCGCAGCATCGAAGTCTCCGTCTATGTCCCCAGCGATAGTGCTGCCTGAGATGGGCTGCGGCACCTGGGCCTGGGGCAATCGCCTGCTGTGGGGCTACGACCAGACCATGGATGGCGAGCTACAGCGGGTGTTTGACCACTGCCTCAGCCAGGGGGTGACGCTGTTTGACAGCGGCGACTCCTACGGCACGGGGCGGCTGAGCGGGCGCAGCGAGGAACTGCTGGGGCAGTTTGCCCAGGCCTACAGCGGCCCCCACCGGGAGCAGCTCTGCCTGGCCACCAAGCTGGCCGCCTACCCCTGGCGGCTCACGCCGGGCTCGGTGGTGAAGGCGGGGGCGGCCTCGGCCCAGCGCCTGGGTCGCCCCATCGACCTGGTGCAGATGCATTGGTCTACGGCCAACTATGCCCCCTGGCAGGAGGGCCCCTTTCTCGACGGGCTGAGCGAGCTGTGGGCCCAGGGGCAGGCGCGGGCGGTGGGGCTGTCAAACTTTGGCCCCCAGCGGCTGAGGCTGGCCCACCGCCGGTTGCAGGAGCGAGGGGTGACGGTGGCGACGTTGCAGGTGCAGTATTCGCTACTGTCGACCTACCCGGTGACGACCCTGGGGCTGAAGGACCTCTGTGACGAGCTGGGCATTCGGCTGATTGCCTACAGCCCCCTGGCCCTGGGGTTGCTGACGGGCAAGTACTCGGCGGCGGGGCCCTGGCCCTCGGGGCTGCGGGGAGTTTTGTTTCGGCAGCTGGTGCCCAAAATTCAGCCGCTGCTGGATACGGTGGGTGCGATCGCAGCTAGCCGCCACCGGACCGCCGCCCAGGTGGCCCTCAACTGGTGTCTGTGCAAGGGCACGATGCCCATTCCGGGGGCCAAAACCCTGGCCCAGGCCGAGCAAAACACCGGGGCCCTGGGCTGGCGCCTCGATGCTGGGGAGGTGGAAGACCTCGACCGGGCCGCCCAGGGCAGCGACCGGCAGATGGTGCAGAATATTTTTCAGTCGCGATAAATTTTGGCCCCGGTAAATTTTGGCCCCGGTAATTTTCGGGTCGATAATTTTTCGGGCCCAAGAAATTTTAAGCCGATAATTTTTCGGGCCAATAAATCTGGGTCCGGTGAATTTCAAGCCCATAGGCCGCCCTATGGGGTAGCCATTGCTGGGGTGGGGGATTGTGGCAAAGGGGCTACCGGAGTATGGTAGGTGGCTATATAAGCTGCTTTGTAAATGCCCCTTTAGTTCGATCTTTCAAATATGAAAATTTTGCTGCTAGAGGACGATCAGGTCGCCAGTGAGTTTTTAGCAGATACCCTCACCACCTACCACTACGCGGTAGATGCGATCGCAGATGGGGCCGCCGGGCTAGAGCTGGCCAGCCACTGGCCCTACGACCTGCTGATCGTTGACTGGCAGCTGCCCTCCGTGGACGGCCTGGAGGTGTGCCGCCGCCTGCGGGCCAGGGGCAACTACACCCCCATCCTCATGCTCACCGTGCGCGACGCCATCGACGACATTGTGGCCGGGCTCGACGCCGGGGCCGACGACTACCTGGCCAAGTCCTGCGACGAGAGCCAGCTGCTGGCCCGCGTGCGGGCCCTGCTGCGGCGCAGCAACCGCACCCCCTCGCCCCTGCTGAGCTGGGGTGAGCTCTGCCTTGACCCCGCCCTCACCCAGGTCACCTACGAGCAGCAGCCCGTGCCCTGCCGCCCCAAAGAGTACGAGCTGCTGGAGCTATTTTTGCGCAACCCCCAGCGGTTGCTCACCCGCAGCGCCATCATCGACCACCTGTGGCCCATGGATGACGCCCCGGTGGAGGGCTCCGTCACCAACCTGATGAAAGACCTGCGCCAGCGGCTCAAGGCGGCGGGCATGGCCGCCAGCCCCATCGAAACCGTCTACGGCCTGGGCTACCGGCTCCGGCTGGCCCCGACTGCGCCCCTGCCCCCCAGCGCCGACCACGCCCCCGCTCCCACCCGTGGGGCTGGCCAGGGCAAGGGCCCAGCCCAGCCCTCGGCGGGGGCGCGGCTAGAGCAGGTCATGCAGCAGGCCACCCGCCGGTTTCGCGACTCCCTGGGGCAGCGGCTCACGGTGCTCGAAGACACCGTTCAGGCCCTGGAGGGCGGCACCTTTAACTCCCCCATGCAGCAGCTGGCCCGCAGCGAAGCCCACAAGCTGGCGGGCGGGCTGGGGCTGTTTGGCTACGGCCAAGCGGCGGAGGTAGCCGAGGCCATTGAGCACCTGCTGAGCACCTCTAAGCTCCACCAGACCCACCTGGCGGTGCAGATGGCCCACCGGCTCGAAGAGCTCAAACAGTCGCTCTCCCTGCCCGTCGAGGCCGAGCCCGCCCCCCCGGCCATGTCCACCACCGGTTCGCCGTCCGGCTCCGCCCCGGTTTTGCCGCAGGTTTCACAGCAGGTTCCGCAGAATGCTTCGCAGACCGATGACATCTACGCCTAGCCCGGCGGGACTCAGCCCCGCCGGGGGGCGCTGAGCCCATGCCCCTGTTCTCACCCGCGGCTCAACCAATTCTGCCCCAGCGGCGGTGGTGGCCCAGCCTGCCGCTGCCCTGGCTGCTGACGGCGGCCCTGGTGCTGCCAGCGGTGGGGGCGGCGGCCCTGGTGGGCTATCTGTCCTACCGCGGCAGCGAGCGGGCGGTCAGGCTGCTGGGGCAACAGCTGATGCTCGACACCAACCAGCAGGTGGTGCAAGAGCTAGAACGCTACCTGAGCACACCGCTGGTCATCAATCGCATCAACGTCGATGGGGTGCGCCGGGGGCAGCTGGCGGTCACCGATGCGGCGGCCCTGGAAGCGAAGTTAGTCCAGCGGCTGCAGCAGTTTGACGGGGTGGCTGCGGTGCTGTTTGCCAGCCCCGCGGGCCTGTTGCGCCAGGTCGAGCGGCGGCCGGAGCTGCACCTGGTGGTGGCCGACCCGCCCCAGCCTGAGCGCCGCACCGTCTACCGCCTGGGCGACGACGGCCAGCGGCAGGCCCTGGTACCCGCGCCGCCAGGGCCCGGTGGAGACCCGGC
>DATIVG010000178.1:0-2603 GCA_035466075.1 Nodosilinea sp.
TTTGTAGAGCCCGGCCCGACCGTAGGGCGGCACATTGTGGGAAATCAGCACCCCGTAGCCCCGCCGTTTGGCCAGCATTGACTCGCTGGGGTTGTTGGCGGCGTAGACGTAGAGGTGGGGCAGATCGCCCAGCAAAATGTCGGGCCAGGAGTAGCCGGTGTTGCCCAGGGGCGAGCCGGGCAGCCACTCCACGGTGCCGTGCATGCCAAAGTGCACCACTGCATCGGCCTCAAACTCGTTTTGCAGCCACTTATAAAAAGCGGCGTACTGAGGGTGGGGGGTGAGGTCGCGCTCAAACATCAGCCGCATGGGGTCGCCAGCAATCCCCAGGGGCGGCTGCACGCCAATCCACACATTGCCGAGCTGCACGCCGCCGAGCAGGCATTGCCCATCGAAGGTTTTGAGGTCGGCTTTTTCGAGGGCACCCCACTGGCGCGTCATGCGATCGCGCTGCACATAGGTCAACCATTTCTCCAGCTGCCGCAGCGAAACCGTGGCGGGTTGCGGGGCATCTAGATCCCCGGTTTCTCTCAAGAAACCGGGGATCTTAGCGCTGGGGTTCTGAAAACCGGGAATCGCCTCATCCGCCGCCTTTACCCACTCAATCAGCGTTTCGCCCTCCGCTGGCAGGTCCCCCACGGTATAGCCCTGGGCCTTGAGCGCCTGCAACAGAGCCAGCAGCGACTTCGGCACGTTGAGCAGCGCCGCCGTGCCCGTGGCCCCATAGCCGGGGGGAAAGCCGTAGAGAATGATGGCGATCTTGCGCTCAGTGACAGGCTTCTGCCCCAGGGCAATCCATCGCTTCAGCCGCCCGGTTAACCGCTGCACCCGTTCGGGAATTAGATAAATGTTGTCGCCCACCAGCCCGCCCAGGGGCACCGGGTCGATCGCCCCATCCAGCTCCGGCAGGGCGTAGAGCACCACACTCTGCAAACCGCCAATGCCCTGGCGCGTCCAGGAGTGAATGTCTTGAATCAGCAGCGGGGCCGCGACGATGTAGGGCACATTCTTGGCGCTGAGGATGCGCTTGGCCACCTCCACCTGCCGCCCCGCCTCCATGGAGCCCGCTGGCCCACCCACCAGGGGAAACCCCAGAGTAGAGACGATCGCATCCACCTCGGCGGCCTCGGGAGAGAGAGAGAGGGTATCGCGCTGCCCCCCCTGCCGCTGGGCGGTTTCATAGGCCGTAGTGAGCAGGTCGCGCACGGCCACATGGCCCTCCACCCCATTGATAAAAATGGGCAGTGGCACCAGCTCGGCCTGCTCAAACTGGCGAATCAGCTGGGGAATATAGGGCTGGTGGGTGATCACATGCTTGCGGTAGAGCAATAGCCCCACCACCGGCCAGCCCTGGGCCTCGGGATGGGCCTGGCGGTACCAGTCGAGGTACTGCCGAGGCGACTCAAAGTAGTCGGGGTGATCGGGGTGCAGCAGGCCCAGGTTCGGCGTTTCCAGCGGCGGCGGAATGTCGCCCACAGCCAGGCCCAGGTAAGTCTCGGCCAAAAACCAGAACAGCGCCGCCACGTTGTCGCTGCCGCCCGCGTTCCAGTAGCCGTAGATGATCAGCCAGTGGCGCAGGTCCTGCACCTTTTGAACCGGCACAAACTTGAGCAGCTTGGGGCCAGTTTTGAGAAAGCTCAGGTAGCCCGCCAGCTTGTCTTCTTCGCGCCCGCTGCTGAACTTGCTGAGAATAAACTTGATTGGCTTGGGCATGCCCTGGGGCTGGTCGCCCAGGGAAAATTTCCCCAGTCGGGTCAGGCTCATCAGCTCCAGGGCCGACTCAAACACCAGCCGAATGGGGATGTCTTGCAGGCGCTCCCGCAGCCACAGCACCTGATCGTAGTCAAAGATCAGGCTGCAAAAGACGGCATCGGCCCCGTGCAGAGCGACTTCTATCTCCTTGGCGCGGGGGGTGAGGTCGCGATCGCTAAACACCCGAATATCCAGCTCGGGGCAGCGAGCCTGGGCCAGCTGGGCCGCCTGCCGGTAAAGGTCGGCGTTGAAGGCTTCAAATCCAGCAATCAAGACAATGCGTTGCATACCCTGTCCCCGGCTAGACCGCCATGGCTCGCCTCACGCTGCTACCCTGGCGTCTTTCTTGATCTTAGTTCCACAACACCAGCTGCTTTTGTAGCCAGCACAAAAATTTGCCGAGAGGGCTGCCCAGTGATGAGGCTGGCCGGATCAGAGCTGGTGTGAAAAATGGTAATTGCTCAACTGGGTTGACAGGTACCGGCGAATGAGAGGGGGTGGTGGACTTTAGCCATGAAAGACCTGCCGCCGTTAGAAGGCCTCAGTTCTGAGGAGAAAGAGGCTCTAATCCGAGAGCTGTGGGCCAAGGTGCAAGCGCTAGAGGCCGAGGCCGAGCGGCGCAGCGGCAAATGGGTCAAAAAGCTGAATCCCTTGTTGCGTAATGGTTTGAAGTGTTTTTGAAAATGGAGAATAGGAGATTCGAACTCCTGACCTCTGCGGTGCGATGGTAGATATCTGAACTCTATAACCTTTGCTGTTGAAAGGTTGTAGGCTTTACAAAAAAATCCTCGATCCATTTTCGATTCAAAATTGCTCAATGCTGACCAAAAACTCACCGCTGGAAGGCAGAC
>DATIVG010000179.1:0-3430 GCA_035466075.1 Nodosilinea sp.
ACCACCCTGTTCAAAACATTAAACCCGACGATTGCAAAGCACCACAAAAAGCCTTGCTCCATACTTCGCCTTCAACGTTTCTCCTCAGTGCTTTCTACGATCCAAAACATTCTGGCAGCATGAGACCGAGCATGATTTTCCTGCAAAATAGTCAATCTGAGCTACCCTAAGGCTATTTTCACAAAGACATCATTCTAAAAATTCATGGATTTATCCGCTTAACAATAAGCCACTTTAGATGCAATCACCCCGATCGAAAGCCTGAAATCACTCCATCAGGCCAACCAGGTTAATCGTTAAGCCAGAGTTTGCGGCTCCGCTCTGAGGCAGGCTTAGAGCCATGACTGAAACCGCCAAGGCTCCTAAGGCAAAAGCACTACATAGATGCAGAAAAATACCGGAGCTACTCCAAAACCTGTTGATTTCCTCAACAAGAGTAAAAAAATTATGAATTTTTGATGATGATCTGCGTTGCCCTATGGCGTGTGGAGAGCCAGGAAACCTATGGTCTTTAATCAGATGCAAGAAACTCTCACCCAGGCGAGGTGGCGGATGAAGTTTGCTAGGGCGCTGAACTGCCTATTCAGCAAAGCTTCTTCAGAAAATCATATTCAAGTAGAAGCCGATACGTCATCATGATTTTGAAGAGCTTTGAAATCAATTTTTACTAGCAACCTATAGCAAACATTTTTGTATTCCTTATGAACTTTTTCCTGGCAAGCTCTGGGCTAAGTCAAAGCCTTCATCACAAAAGATACAACGGTGTTTCGCCCCTTATGAAGGGGCTGTCTCAGCCCTTTGGCAAAGTCAGTAGCTATGTGAAGCCAAGACTGGCTGCCCTGCCTATTTCTTCGCTCATGTTTGATTTGACCTACAGAGCGAGGCTTAGTGCATATCGTCAAGATCTGCCTCAGCTCTCTAGCACTGAGGATTTCATTGTCAATGATTTAGAAATTAAAGGAATCCACCAGTCAGACTCAGCTACCCTGGCCATTCCGGGCACAGAGGCAATGGTCGTCAAAGCCAAGCTGCTGCTCGAGCAGTACCAGTCTAGCCATGCTGCCAGCCATAGTAGACTGACCGTACCTCAGGAAATGGCCTCCCAGGATCCTGACGTTTTCATGTGGGGATTAAACGAAAACCTGCTAAACATCGTTGAAAAATACGTTGGGCTGCCCATTTATTATCTGGGGCCTGAGATTAAGCGCGAGTTCGCCGACGGTCAAGCCAGCGGTGTCAGAAAATGGCACATCGACCCTGAAGATCATCGTATGGTTAAGATCATTGTCTACCTGAGCGATGTCGATGAGGAAAGCGGCCCGTTCGAGTATATGACCAAAGATTTGACTCGTAGAGCAGTATCTCGTACTCGCTATATTTCGGGACTCATTTCTGACGAAAAGATCAGAAAGGTGGTGCGTCAAACCGATTGTCAGGTCTGCCTGGGCGACGAGGGAACGATTGCTCTCTTTGATGGCTGCGGTATTTTTCACCGCGCTCAGCCGCCCCTTGCAAAAGATCGGGCATCGGTCACGTTTCATTACGTGTCGAAGTATCCAATTATCTTCCGAACCCCAGACTCTTTCCAGCGATTGCCCTGGATGGAGGAGAAGCTTACCGAGCGCCAGCATAGATGCCTGATGTAGTTTTGTTATTGCCGCTTGGCGGCCTGGGGCGTTAAGTCTGATCTGGCTGGGCGGGCCTTTAACACCCCCTAATACTCGTCGCAGCCGCTGCCCAAAAGCCCTCTAGCCCTAGGTCGGAGACTCCAGTCTGGAGGGTTTAGACTATGGGCCTAGGTTCCAGACTATGGGCTATGGATGTTGGCCGTGGGCAAGCTATTCTCACTCATCTCGGGGCTCTAGTCTCGGGTCTGTTAGGGCTTATGTCGGGTAGCCAGCCGTCTACAGCTAGCACCTAAAGTCGCCGCAGCACCTGAGGCAGCAGCTCCCCCGGCAGTTTTGACAGCACTGTCTGCTGCCCAGCGATACCGAAGATTTCAAAATTTAGGTGGGCGTTGTACACCAGGGCCGTGGTCAACACCTCCATCTGCTGGGGCTGGTCTTGCCACCCCTGGTAGGCCAACAGGTAGTGATTTAGGGCCATTTCCAGGTGGCGCTGGCGGGTCTCACTCTGGTTGGTGGGCAGCGCCTGGGCCAGTTGGTCATGCACGACCCCGGTGCTGTGGCAGGTGGCCCACAGGTCAAACCCCAGGGCCAGGGGCGGCGACGCCTGCAGGGCGACTTCGGCGGCGGCGAGGGCAGTTTCGTAGGCCGCGATCGCACGTTCGAGCATGGCGATACGGCGGTCGTCAGCCATGGTCGCCTGCTGGGCCAAATCCCAGTAGGCGGTGCCCAGGTTGTTGGCGGTGGCGGCGCAGCCCGCCGGGGCCGCGGCGACGGTGCGGTATTTGAGGGCGGCCTGGTAGGCTGCGATCGCGCGTTCCAGCAAAAACACCGGCTGCTGGTGCTGGGCCAGACTCCAGTAGGCAATGCCCAGGTTGTTTTGCACCATGGCGTACTCCAGCGGGGCCTCTGCGGCAGGCCGGTGGCGCAGGGCTTCGCCGTAGGCGGCAATGGCCAGCGGCAGGTGATGCTGGGGCTGCTCGTGCTGGGCCAGCCGCCAGTGAATGGCCCCCAAACTGTTTTGCAGATTGGCGTAGTCCAGGGGAGACTGCTCCGCCGGGCTGTGCTCCAGGGCCTGCTGGTAGGCGACCACCGCCTGGGTCAGACTGGGTACGGGGGCCTCGGCTTCCAGGCTGGCCAGCAGGCCGTACACGGTGCCCAGGTTGCCGTAAATGCGCCCCAGCGTATCGGCAGGAATCGCCCCCTGCCCGCCCTTGAGGGCCCGCTCGTAGGTGGCCACGCTGCGCCGTAGCCAGGGGGCGGGGTCGGCGGTCTCTGGCTCCTGGCCCTGGAGCCAGTAGAGGCTGGCCAGGTCGTTGAGGGCGTCGCACCAGTCGGCGCTGCCCTCGGGCAACCCGGCAATCGCCTGGTCGTATACCGCCGTGGCAAAGTCTAAAATTTTGGCCGCCGGGGCCTCCACCGCCAGCCGATCGCGCCCCATCTGGCCCAGGCTGAGGTAGGCCCGCGACAGGGTAAGCGGCCCCGCCTGCTGCTCGATCAACCCCTGAATATAGCGCCACAAATTCACCAACTCGGCATCGTGAGCCAGCTCCGGCGGCAGCTGCACGCCCTGGCCGCTCATCGGTGGGCTGGATGACGGTGGGCTGGGTGCGGCTGGCTCCGCCTGCTGGAGCGCCGCCAGGGTCTCTGCCGCCGTTGCCCCCACCGGCGGCATCACCAGGCTAGACAGCGTCCCTGTTTTGACCACGGTGTAGCCCTGGGGGCTGGTCTGGTGGTTAGATCGGGGTGCGTCGAGGCCGGTGGCATTGGTTTCCCCAGTTTCGGTCCCTGGGGTTGGGGTACCC
>DATIVG010000180.1:0-2584 GCA_035466075.1 Nodosilinea sp.
TACCCCCCACCCATCCACCCTCCCACCCCGCACTCATCCACCCCACGCCCTCACCCTCGACTGGGGCGAAGCCATCGACGCCTCCCTCTTCTACGGACGCGCCGCCGAGCTTGACACCCTGGCGCAGTGGATGGGGCGCGATCGCTGCCGTCTAGTCGCCATCCTCGGCATGGGCGGCATCGGCAAGACAGCGCTGTCGGTAAAGCTGGCCCAGCGGCTGAGTGAGTGGGAGAGTGGGGGAGTAGGGGAGTGGGGGAGTGATGGAGTTAGAGAGAATTCTCAGCCTCATTACCCCGCCACCCCGTTACCCCATCACCCCGTCACCCCCCACCCCTTCTCTGCCATCATCTGGCGCACCCTCCGCAACGCCCCACCCCTGGAGCTACTGCTGACGGATCTCATTCAGGTGCTCTCTGGCCAGCAGGAAAGCCCCTCAACGCTAGCCGTTGCGCCGCTGCTCTCCCGCTTGATGCACTACCTGCGGCAGCAGCGCTGCCTGCTGGTACTCGACAACGGCGAGACGTTGCTTCAGGAAGGATGCCTAACGGGGGCATTTCGGGACGGTTACGACGCCTACGGCGAGCTGCTGCGCCAGGTGGGTGAGCTGCCCCACCAGAGCTGTGTGGTGCTGACCAGCCGCGAAAAACCAGCAATTTTGGCGGATATGGAGGGGGCGACGCTGCCCGTGCGATCGCTCACCCTGCCCGGTCTGCCCCCGGCGGACACTGACCAAATCTTTGATGCGATTGGGCTGTCGCGATCGCCCCAGGGTCGCGATCGCCTAATCGACAGCTACAGCGGCAACCCGCTGGCGCTCAAGATTGTGGCGACCTCCATTCGCGAACTGTTTGGCGGCGATGTCGATGCCTTTGTGCAGGAAGAAACCACCGTCTTTAACGGCATTCGCCGCCTGCTTGACCAGCAGTACCAGCGCCTCGCCCCCCTGGAGCAGCAGATCATGGCCTGGCTGGCGATCGCCCGCGACTGGGTGACGATTGCCGATTTGCAGACCGACATTGTGCCCGCCATCCCCAAGCAGCGCCTGTTCGAAACCCTGGAATCGCTGGCGCGGCGCAGCCTGATTGAGCAAAAACAGGCCCGCTTCACCCAGCAGCCCGTGGTGATGGAGTATGTCACCGAGCGCCTGATCGAGCAAATCACCGACGAAATCATCACTATCCCTGAGGTCGCTCCTCCCGGGGGGCTACTGATCGATCGCTATGCCCTGGTCAAAGCCACCGCCAAAGAATATCTTCGCGACAGCCAAACCCGGCTGATTTTGCAGCCCATTGCCCAAAACCTCTGCGCCCGCTTTAACTCGACTGCCGCCCTCGATCGCCAGATGCGGCAGCTGCTGGCCCTGCTGCGGCAGACCTTTACCCAGAGCTACAGCTACGGGGTGGGCAACCTGATCAACCTGATGGGCTACCTCAAGCTCGACCTCACCGACTACGACCTCTCGGGACTGACCATTCGCCAGGCCTGCCTGCAAAAGACGCCCCTGCACCGGGTCAACCTGGCCCAGGCCAACCTGATGGCCTGCCGCTTTGCCGAGCCTGTACCCCACCCCAACGCGCTGGTGGCCAGCGCCGACGGCGACTTCATAGCCATGGGTGGCGAAGACGGCATGGTGCAGGTGTGGCAGGCCTCGACCGGGCTGCCAGTCTTTACCATGCAGGCCCACAGCACCTACATTTTTGCCCTGGCCTTTAGCCCTGACGGGCAAGTGCTGGCCACCGGCAGTATGGATACGGGCATTAAATTTTGGGATATGGCCACCGGCCACTGCCTGCAAACCTGGCACTACGACCACCCCTGGGAGCTGACCTTTAGCCCTGACGGCTCTGTGCTGGCAGGCAGCCTGGGCGACACCAGCCGCTCCATTCTGCTGTGGAACTGGCGCACGGGGGAGGTGCTGCAAACCCTGACTGGGCACAGCGGCCCGGCCAACGGGGTTGCCTTTGCCCCCCGCCCGATTGCCCTGGCTCCTGGAGAACCGCCCCGCCGCATCCTGGTCAGCTGCGGGCAGGACGGCCTGGTCAAAGTGTGGGATATCGATAGCGGTGAATGCCTGCACACCATGGCCGAGCACAGAAGCATGTGCTGGGCGCTGGCCATGCACCCGGCGGGCGATTGCTTTGCCACCAGCAGCTTTGACCACACGGTCAAACTTTGGGATATTGCCACGGGCATCTGCCTGCGCACCCTGCGCGGTCACACCGCCGAAGTCTGCGGCGTTCACTTTAGCCCCGACGGGCAGCTGGTGGCCAGCGCGGGTAGCGATCGCACCCTCCGCCTCTGGGATGTCGCCAGTGGCCAGTGCCTCGCCGTGCTCACCGGCCACACCGACAGCGTCTGGGGCGTTGCCTTTATCAACGGCCATGCCCCAGACGGCCAGTGGCTCCCCGGCCAGGCCCTGGTCAGCATCGGCATCGATCAAACCATCCGCTTCTGGGATGTCAGCCGCCCATCTCCCGACGCCCCAGCCACCACCCCATCCACCGCCTCAGCTCCCCCAACTTCCCCATCTCCCCCGCCCCATCACTCCCCCACCCCATCCCCCTCACCCTCCCCATCTCTTTCA
>DATIVG010000181.1:0-12040 GCA_035466075.1 Nodosilinea sp.
GTGGTGACTACGATTGCTCCCCGTGGCGATGTTTATAAATAGTCGCCGTAAATTAGAAACTTACGGCCAGCTCTAGGGGAGACAGTAGGGCTTTACAAGTATTCTTGTCTACCGGAATATCTCGACCACTGGAGTGCTAAACCCTGGCAACATTTACACGGTAAACCATGGCGTTATTGTCACAGCTGCCCAAGTGGGCGATCGCAGCCCTAGCCTTTCCTTTGATCTGCCTCAACAGCTGGCTGTTGTACCAACTTGGCGGCCTGCTCCAGCCCATCCCCAGCATTGTCATCACCGCCAGCCTGATCGCCTTTTTGCTCGACTACCCCATCGACTGGCTAGAAGACCGGGGCCTGGGCCGGGGCCTGGCGGTGGGCCTGGTGGTGCTGGTGGCGGTCAGCGTGATCACGGTGCTGGTGGTGTTTTTAGCGCCGCTGGTGTGGCAGCAGCTCAACGACTTCACCGATCGCCTGCCGCGCTGGATTGAGCAGGGCAAAACCCAGCTGCTGCTGCTGGAGCAAAGGCCCTTCTTTCAAAACTTGCCCCTCGACCTCGATCGGCTCACCGTGGATGTGGCCAATCAGCTCTCCGGGGCGCTTCAGTCTGCCACCAGCCAAACCATTAGTGTGGCCCTGACCACCATCGACAGCACCCTCAACCTGCTGGTCACCCTGGTGCTCACAATTTTGCTGATCATCAATGGCGAGGCGCTGTGGCGCGGCCTGTTGGGCTGGCTGCCCGAGCCGTGGCAAGCCCGCATTCGCGAGTCTCTACAGCCCAGCTTTCGGGGCTACTTTTCGGGGCAGGCCACCCTGGCGCTGATTTTGGCAATCGGCCAGTCCACGGCGTTCATTGTGCTGGGGGTGCCCTTTGCCTTGCTGTTTGGCCTGGCCATTGGGGCGGTCAGCGTGATTCCCTTTGGCGGTACGGTGGCGGTGCTGGGCATCAGTACGCTGCTGGCGTTTCAGGATGGCTGGCTGGTGCTGAAGGTGCTGGGGGTGGCCGTTGTGCTGGGGCAGTTCAACGACAATCTGGTGGCACCGCGTCTGATGGGCGGCATTACGGGGCTCAACCCGGCGGTGATTATTGTGGTGTTGCTGGTGGGGGCCAAGTTTGGCGGGTTTTTGGGGCTGCTGCTGGCCGTGCCCACCGCCAGCTTTGTCAAAAAGATTGTAGACAGCACCCGAGCGGCGGGCGCAACCCTAGCGAATGGCGTGTCTGTCACCAGTCCTTGACGGTGGCCATAGGCTGGCCCTCTGCCCTCCGCCTTCTGCCTTTAGTGGCCTGGCTTTGCCCGGTGGGTCAGGCTATGGCCCCGCCTGGGCGGCCTGCAAAATGGTGTCGAGCAGGCCGGGAAAGGCTGCCTCCAGGTCGTCGCGGCGCAGGGAATTCATGTGCTGGGTGCCCTGTTTGCGGCAGCGCAGCACCCCCGCCTCCCGCAAAATTTTGAAGTGGTGCGAGAGGGTTGACTTGGCCACCGGCAAATCTAAATCGGAGCAGGACAGCTCGTCGCTGGCGGCCAGTCGCTGCACGATTTCGAGCCGGACGGGGTCGCCCAGGGCGTACAAAACCCCTTCTAGGGCGATGTCTTGGGGGTTGGGGTGGTGAATGGGGCGCATGGTTGCATTATGCCACGGGGGACGCTATAGTTTACTAGTTCGAGTTTTTCGAATAATCGAATCTTGTTCAGTCTGTTTCGCTCAACCCATTTCGCCCCAGGGGCGGAGGTACTTAGATGGCTGCGATCGCAACTATTACCCAAGATACGTTTCAAACCGAAGTGCTCCAGAGCGATGTGCCGGTGCTGGTCGATTTCTGGGCCCCCTGGTGCGGCCCCTGCCGCATGGTAGCCAGCGTTGTCGATGAGGTGGCCCAGCAGTACGACGGGCAGCTCAAGGTGGTCAAGGTCAACACCGACGAGCAGCCCGGCGTGGCCTCCGCCTACGGCATTCGCAGCATTCCCACCCTCATGGTGTTCAGGGGCGGCGAGAAAGTGGCCCAGGTGGTTGGGGCCGTATCCCAGACCACCCTGGCCAAAACCGTCGAGCCCTTTCTGAGCTAAACCCCAATCGGCCTGGAATCAGTCACCCTGTAGGGGCAAACGGTCTGTTTGTAGGGCCCTGCCCATCCCTCTGCTCTAGCTATTGAGAAGAAAACCCCCATGACTACCGACAAGAACCTGTTTACCCCCATCCAGCTCGGGGCCTACGAACTGCCCAACCGCATTGTGATGGCACCCCTCACCCGCAACCGGGCTGGCGAAGGCAACGTGCCCCAGCCGCTCAACGTCACCTACTACGAGCAGCGGGCCTCCGCCGGGCTGATCATCACCGAGGCCAGCCAGATCTCTCCCCAGGGCCAGGGCTACCCCGCCACCCCCGGCATCCACAGCGCTGAGCAGATCGCCGGGTGGCAGTCGGTCACCCAGGCGGTCCACGCCAGGGGCGGGCGCATTTTCCTACAGCTCTGGCATGTGGGCCGCATCTCTCACCCCTCGTTCCAGCCCGAGGGCGGGCTGCCGGTGGCCCCCAGCGCCATTCAGCCCAAGGGCGAGGCCATGACCACCGCGGGCATGCAGCCCTTTGTCACCCCCAGGGCACTGGAGCTAGAAGAAATCGCCGGTATCGTTGACCAGTATCGCCAGGCCGCCAAAAATGCCCTCGAAGCTGGCTTTGACGGCGTCGAGGTGCACGGGGCCAACGGCTACCTGCTCGACCAGTTTTTGCGCGATGGCACCAACCACCGCACCGATGCCTACGGCGGCTCCATCGAAAATCGCGCCCGCCTGCTGCTGGAGGTGACCGAGGCCGTGGTCGAGGTGTGGGGGTGCGATCGCGTCGGCGTGCGGCTGTCGCCCAGCGCCACCTTCAACGACATGACCGACTCCGACCCCAGGGCCACCTTTGGCTACGCCATTGGGGCGCTCAACCCCTTCAACCTGGCCTACCTGCACCTGCTCGAACCCAGCGAGGCCGACCTGCGCTACGGCGGCATTCCCATCCCCACCAAGGAGTTTCGCCCGCTCTACGATGGCACCCTGATGGTGAACTGGGACTACGACCAGGCCGCGGGTAACCAGGCGATTGCCAGGGGCGACGCCGACCTGGTCTCCTACGGCAAACTGTTTATCGCCAACCCCGACCTGCCCGAGCGCTTTTTGCACAATGCGCCGCTCAACGAGCCCAACCCCGACACCTTTTACGGCGGCGGCGCCGAGGGGTATACCGACTACCCCGCCCTGGCGGCGGTGGCATAGGGCTTAACATTTGCCTACTTTTCATGAACCTGGTCAACGAGACCCGAGGGCCGTCAGGTAATCTCTTAGGGTCTCGTTGCTAGGGTCTGACAGGGCATCTATGGAACAGCTTCCATTCACCATTCAAAAATTTGTCTTTGCGCAAGAGAGCCTGGCCAAAATTGTCAACATAGACGACACCAGCGGTGGGGAAGGCACCATCCCAGGCTACTTTGTGATGAGTAGTGCCCCCCCCAACATTGAAGAGGCCAAGGAGGTCGACGAAACTCTTCAGCAGCAGGCTGCCCAGGGCCTGCAAGAAATTGTCAACCACCTGCACCGCATCATGGCGACCACCAACGGCACCGCCGAACTGGTGATCACCGTGCATGGCTACAACACCAGCCTGGACGGGGTGCAGGCCTGGTACAAAAACATTTTTAAGTACGTCAACCGCCACGACCCGGCCATTGCCGATCGGCCCCACCAGGTGTTTATTGGCTATCGCTGGCCCTCCGAAAACGTGGCCCTGAGCGAACCCCAAAAAGTGCTGGAAGCCCTAAAGGCGCTGCCGCCGCTGCCCCGTGACCTGCTGTTGACCGGGGCCGTCTGCGCCCTGGGGCTGCTGATTTTAGAGCTCAGAACCTTCGGCGAATCGATCTGGGGGTTTTTGCTCAGCCTGCTATTTACCCTGCTGTTTGTGCTGGGCACCCTGATGCTTTCCCTGGTGGTGCTGCGGCTGGTGGTGTACTTTCGCGACAGCTACCGGGCCGACAACTTTGGCGTGCTCGATCTAGTCGAACTGCTGCGCCAAATTGACCAGGGGCTGGTGGCGCGCACCGCCCACAGTATGTTTCCCCAGGCGCACAGCGACTCGGAGCGCGAGCAGGCCATGCTCAAGGCGCGGGAATATTGGCAGCGCCGCAGCGACCACCGCATTAAGCTCAGCTTTATTGGCCACAGCATGGGTGGCTTTGTGGTGACCAACGTCATTCGCATTTTGTCGGACGTGTTTGACTCGCGCTCGATTAGCAAACAGCCCTCCAGCGATGTGGGCGATGTCTACCGCCTGGAGCGGCTGATTTTGGCCTCCCCCGACATTCCGGTGCTGACGATTATTTCTAGCCGGGCCAATTTTTTGGCGTCGTCGCTGCGGCGATTTTCAGAGTCTTATCTGTTTTCTAGCGAGGGCGACATTGCCCTGCGCACGGCCTCGACCACGGCCAACTACATTGCCTTTCCCAGCCGCACCCAGGCGCGGGGCTACCGGCTGGGCAATGTGGCGCTGCAAAACGCCCACGGCACCATCGACGACTACGGCCTGCTAAACCTGGCCACCCTGGACAAAGACTTTCCGGCGACAATGCCGGTGGGAGAGGCCATTGCCCAATCTGAGGCCAACGTGATGGATAACCTGTTTTTGACCTACCAGCGGTTTCAAAAACGGGGGGTGGTGACCCTGGCCGACCTGTTTGAGGCCCAGGCCAAGGGCGACAGCCGCCGCGCTACGGTGGCGGATTTCTTTACCTATTTTGACTGCACCGACTACATCGACGTGAAGTACAACCCGGAGACCAATCTCTGCACCGCCAAGCCCGCCGGGGTGCTGACCCGCGCCAAGGGCCACGCGGTGCTCAAACCCTGGGACTACTTTTTGCTCACCCTCGACTACGCTCGGGGCAAGCGCGATGTGCACGGCGGCTATTTTGAGGGGCAGTACAGCCAGCTGCTGCTGTATCGCCTGGCCTTTTTGGGGTTTGGGGGCTACCTCGACAGCCTGGCTGACGATCGCCAGGTGGCGCTCAGCCAGCTGCACCTGGAGTGTCAGCACCGCCAGATTCAGGGCTACCTTTCCCCCATTCGCTACCGGATTAGCGTGCAGGGGGGCAGCATTGACGGCACCAAGTCGGAGATGCTGAACGCCATTGGGGTGAAGGAGCTGCCTTGAGTACCCGAGGGCGGGCTGTCACCAGAGGACAGTGGTGCCCTGGCCCCAGAAGCCGTCGTACTTGGTGACGGTGATGTCGCCTAGCACCTGGGTTTGGCAGGCCAGGCGCAGATCGCGCTGGGGGTCGTGGGGCGGTAGCGACCGCCGGGTGCGATCGCGCCAGTTGGGTGCCGAGACCGCCCCCTCGGCCCCCTCGATGTGGACGGCGCAGGTGCCGCAGGTGCCGAGGGCGCGGCAGTTGATGGTTTGGGCCTGGCCGTTGTAGAGGGCGACGCCGTGGTCGAGCAGCAGACGCCGCAGGTTGGTGCCGGGCTCGCACGGGATGGTTTTTCCCTGGGCGGTGACGGTGGGCATGGCTTTTCGTTGGGGGCAGAATATCTACGTTTTATAACGCGATGGCCGCTGTTTTCTCAAGCGGCCCTAACCGAGGGCTTACTCTGGATCATTGGGATGTTTAGAGTATGACTGGCTATGGCTGAGCAGCGCGATGGGCAAAGCCCCACCCCGGCGGGTGCCCTTGAGAGCCCCCTTGGGGGTCAACCCACCACCGTTCACATCTACGACACCACCCTGCGGGACGGGGCCCAGCGGGAGGGACTGGCCCTCTCCATCGAAGACAAGCTGCGGATTGCGCGGCGGCTCGATGCCCTGGGGGTGCCGTTTATTGAGGGCGGCTGGCCGGGGGCCAACCCCAAGGATGTGCAGTTTTTTTGGCAGCTCCAGGAGCAGCCGCTGAGCCAGGCCCAGGTGACGGCCTTTTGCTCGACCCGCCGCCCCGGCCAGGTGGCCGCCGCCGAGCCGATGCTCCAGCCGGTGCTGGCCGCTGGCACCGAGTGGATTACGCTGTTTGGCAAATCCTGGGATTTGCACGTGACCACGGGGCTGCAAACCACCCTGGCCGAAAACCTGGCCATGATCGACGACACCATTCGCTACTTTCGCAGCCAGGGCCGTCGGGTGATCTACGACGCCGAGCACTGGTTTGATGGGTATCTGGCAAATCCGGACTATGCGTTAGAAACCCTGGGCGCAGCGGTGAACGCCGGGGCCGAGTGGCTGGTGCTGTGCGACACCAACGGCGGCACGCTACCTCAATCCGTCAGTGAGATGGTCGCAGCGGTGAACATCTGGCTTCAGCAATTCCCCGCCCCCCGGCCCCAGCTGGGCATTCACACCCACAACGACAGCGGCACGGCGGTGGCCAACGCCCTGGCGGCGGTGGCGGCGGGGGCGACCATGGTGCAGGGCACCATCAACGGCTACGGCGAGCGCTGCGGCAACGCCAACCTCTGCACCCTGATTCCCAATTTGCAGCTCAAGCTGGGCTACCGCTGCATTGCCCCGGCCCGGCTGGAGACCCTGGCGGAGACCAGCCGCTTTATCAGCGAGGTGGTGAATCTGGCCCCCGACGAGCATGCCCCCTACGTGGGGCGCTCGGCCTTTGCCCACAAGGGTGGCATCCACGTCAGCGCGGTGGAGCGCGAGCCCAAAACCTACGAGCACATTGACCCGGCGGCGGTGGGCAACAGCCGCCGCATTGTGGTGTCTGACCAGGCGGGGCTGAGCAATGTGCTAGTGAAGGCCCGCAGTTTTGGCCTGGCCCTCGACCGCCACGACCCGGCCTCGCGCCAGCTGCTGAGCCGGTTGAAAACCCTGGAGCACGAGGGCTACCAGTTTGAGGCGGCGGAGGCCAGCTTTGAGCTGCTGATGCGCGAGGCGCTGGGGGAGCGGCCCCGCTTCTTTGATCTGAAGGGGTTTTACATTAACTGCCAGCACCAGGGCGATGGGGCTGACCACAGCAGCCAGTCGCTGGCCACGATCAAGGTGATGGTGGACGGGCAGGAGATTTTGGCGGCGGCGGAGGGCAACGGGCCGGTGGCGGCGCTGGATGCGGCGCTGCGCAAGGCGCTGGTGAATTTTTACCCTGCGATCGCACAGTTTCACCTCTCCGACTACAAGGTGCGCATCATCGACAGCGGCGCGGGCACGGCGGCCAAAACCCGGGTGCTGGTCGAGTCGAGCAACGGCACCCAGCGCTGGACCACCCTGGGGGTCTCCACCAACATCATCGAGGCGTCGTACCAGGCGGTGACCGAGGGGCTGGAGTACGGGCTGATGCTGGAAACCCAGCCGCAACCCCGCCTGGCCTGCGGCGACTAGTGCCCCTGCCCCATCGGCCCACGCAAAAGCGGCCCGATGCCTGGCATCGGGCCGCTTTTCGCAGTGAGTTTGTAGCTAGTAGCTAGAACGCGGCCTACTCAGTCGGTTGACCCGTAGGGCCAGGGGTGAGGCGACCTAGATTGCGTCAGTCCACCCTGATTGGCAGGTCTCTAGCGCTTTTCTAGGCCCTGGTTGGGGGAGCCTTCGGGGCCATTCTTGCTGCTGCCGCCTTCGGCCTGGGCGCTGTCCTTACCGTCGCCTTCTTCGTACATGCCGGTGTGGCGCTGGGAAGGGTCGATGGGGGTGTTGTAGCCGTCTTTGGGCTGGGCGGCCTGGTCTTGGTCGCGCTTGTCGGTTTGGTTAGCCATGGTTGCAGTCTCCTTACTGGCGGTATATCTGCATAGTAGGGAGACTGGGCCCAGCCGACCCCTACCCCAGGGCTCACCCCAGCCCCCCAGGCGGGGGGAGATCGCCGGGGGAGGGCCTCTCTCCTAGGGCCTAGGCGGCCTGTAGCAGCGCTTGAATCGAGCCCTTTTCCAGCAGTCCGGCCAGGGAACCGTCGGCGTGAATCACCGCCAGGGCTTGAAGCTGCTTGGTTTCGAGGGTTTGAATTACCTCGATTAGGGGCCGGTCGGCGGCCACGGTGGCAATCTCCGCCGCCGTGGTCATGATCGCTGCCACCGGGGTGGTGGCCCACTGGTCGCGGGGCACCTGGCGCAGCGCCTCGACCAGCACCGTGCCCACCAGGGCACCGCTGGCGTCGGCCACCAAAAACTTGCGCCAGGCCGAGGGGGCCGCCAGCAGGGCGTCGTCGGCAAACTCCCGCAGGGTGGTGGTGGCGGCGATGACGGGGCTATCGGCCACCACCGCGTCGGCGGCGGTGAGGCCCGCCAGGCGACCCTGCACGGTGCCGTACTGGGCGCTGCGGTTGGCGTTTTGCAGCATAAACAGGCCGATCAGCAGCGTCCAGAGGCTGCCCACGGGGCTGAGACCCGCGATCGCAGCGGCCCCCAGGGCCACCGCCACCCAGCCGATGATCTGCCCCACCCGGCTGGCAAATACCAGGCCCCGGTAGGGCTGGCCGGTGATCTGCCACACCAGGGCCTTCAGCACGTTGCCGCCGTCCAGGGGCAGACCGGGGATCAGGTTAAAGGCCCCTAGGGCCAGGTTGATGTAGGCCAGCAGCCCCACAATGCCAGCGATGGGAGCGGCCAACGGCAGCACCTGCCCCGCCAGCGAGAACAGCCCAAACAGGGCAAAGCTGACCAGGGGACCTGCGATCGCAACCCAAAACGCCCCCTTCGGCGTCGCCGACTCCTTCTCCAGCGACGCCAGGCCGCCAAACAAAAACAGCGTAATCGAGTTCACCCCAATGCCCTGGCGCAGCGCCGCCACGCTGTGGCCCAGCTCGTGGGCCAGCACCGAGGCAAACAGCATCAGCGCCGACCCCAGCCCCAGCACCCAGGGCAGCGACCCACCCAGCTGCGGAAACGCCGCCGCCAGCCCGCTGCCGTACTGCCAGGTCACCAGCAGCAGCACCAAAAACCAAGACACATTCACATAAAAGGGAATCCCAAACAGATTCCCCACCCGTAAGTTGCCGTTCATCGGGCACCTCATAATCAAAACCGGAGGACAGAGCCCTGCACCCTGAAGGCGCATCCCCTGCCCATGTCCCTATTGTAACGAAGTGTTAAACGACATCTCACCCGCCAGGGGTGGGGAGAACCGAAGGGGGATGGGGGAGAGGAGGCGCGGAGTGGCGGGGGGTGATGGAGTGTGTGGGTGATGGAGGAGGTGGGGGAGAGGAGGTGTAGACGCAGGAGGGCTTCCCGGAGGGTGGGAGTGAGGGAGGGGGTCTATGGCGGTGGCATTAGCGCCAAAATCTCCTTACCAACGGCGCTGTAGTCCTGCCAGCCCAGCTCCGCCTTCGGGTCCCTAACGTCATAGACAGCAGTACCAGCCAGGGCTGCCTTTTGAAACACCGCATAGCGGCGAATCCCCCCCCTCAAACAGGGGCAGCCCAGTCGTGGTCAGCATCTCCCGCACCTCGGCCCCCGCCCGACTGGGGTGCGGCGGAATCAGCGTCAGCAAAATACGGTAGGGCGCCACCGGCAACCCCCCCAGGTACTGCACCATCAGGGCCAGGGCATCCAGCGCCAGCACATCCGGGCTAGTGGGCAGCACCAGCAGGTCACAGGAGGCCGCCAGCAGCGCCAAATCGTCCGCAACCGGGCGGGCCTGGGTGTCAATCACCACATGGCCGTGGGGCCCAGCCATCTCCTGGGCCTGCCACTGGTCAACCACCGGAAACGGCAGCTCCCCCCGGCTGGCCCAGGCCAACGCCGATTGGTTAGGGTCAGCGTCGATCAGCAGGGTCTCGGCATAGCCCTGCAAAAAGGCAGCCAAATGAATCGCAGTGGTCGTTTTACCCACGCCTCCTTTAAAGCTGGCGACAGTCACAATCATGGCAGGGGTGCAGGCATGGCAGAAGTCAAGCCCAGCGGCTAACGCCAGGGTTGACCGTATTGTCGGTGTTGGCCTGTCCGCCCTCAAGGGTAGCCGCCGCAGGCCTGAATTCCCACCCTGCAATTGTACCGACGGCGCTGCCCTAACCCAGCCCAGCTATGGGGAGACCACCAGCACCACACCGCCCATAATCAACCCTAGCCCTACCAGCCGAGCCACAGAGAGGTCTTCTTTAAATACCACCACCCCAATCAGCACCGAGGCTAAATAAATCATCGACGAGGCCGGAGCAGCCACACTGAGCTCGACTCGGGTGAGCACCAAAATATAGAGAACCGCCCCCACGCCGTAGGCCATTAGCCCCGCCATCAGCGCCGGCGTAGTGACAATGCTCAAAATATGGCTGAAGGCATTGGCTCCGGTGACCTCGCCCAGCTGCAACGCTCCCACCTTGAGAAACAGCTGCCCTAGGGCACTGGCCAGCACCGCCACCAGCAGCAGAATAAATTCTTGAATAATCACGGAGGCTTCCTCAGGGCAAATCGGGGTGACAATTGCACCCTAGGCGCGTATCTTAACGGACTTTAGGCCCGGCGAAAACCAGCAGTTCTCACAGCGCCCGATGAATCCGGCGCCGTGAGAACTCCGTCCCCTGGACCGCAGCCATCGCACCGCAGCCACAGAGCCAAGCCACCGAGCCAAGCCAGCAGCCCCCTGGTGCGCGACCGCGGCAGGTCTTTCCACAGCCAGGGCATTGGGCAAACAAAAAATGATCATCCGTGGGAAGATAAAGGCCAAATTCTTGATCCCCCGGTGGGAGTAGATCGTGTTACAAACAACTCACCCTATTGCGTACAGGGCTGAAACACCCTCACCACCCCACGTTTTATTGGTCACACCAGTCTTTAACGATTGGCCTTCCCTAACCGTGCTGCTCGAAGAGCTAGATCTAGAGTTAGTTGCCCATGGCATGAGCGCCGAAATCTTAGCAGTGGATGATGGCTCCAGTATTCCACCGCTAGGCAGCCTTAACCCCGCCAAGCTAACCGCCATCCAAAAGGTCAACGTCCTCAGGCTTAAACGCAACCTGGGGCATCAACGGGCCATAACCATCGGTCTGGCCTATGCAGAGGCTAATCTAACCGCAGATCTAGTTGTCGTGATGGATAGCGACGGAGAAGATACCCCCATCGACGTGATTCGGTTAATTCGCATCTGCGCGTCTACCAATTACCAAAAGATAGTTTTTGCTCGCCGTAGCCAACGGTCAGAATCTTGGATTTTTAAGCTCTTTTATCGGGCCTACCGCGCCGTGTACCGCCTGTTGACCGGCTTCGACATCCAGGTTGGCAACTTCAGCGCCATACCCTTTGCCATGCTGCACCGATTGGTCGTAGTGTCAGAAATCTGGAACCATTACGCCGCAGGCACTCTAAAATCAAAGCTGCCCCACACCGATATCCCTACCCAACGTGGCTACCGCTACCGGGGCGAGTCTAAGATGAATTTCGCATCTTTAATTACCCACGGCTTGAGCGCGATCTCCGTGTATGGCGAAATGGTCGGAGTTCGCCTGCTAATCGCTTCCTGTGGATTAATTGGAATTTCGGTTATGGCCCTACTCGGGGTGATCGGAGTAAGGTTAATGACCGACTTAGCTATCCCCGGCTGGACTTCTTACCTGGTTTTAGCCTTAATCTCCGTCATCTTGCAGGCATTTATCATATCCTTGTCGTTTATCTTTCTAGTTTTAATTGGTCGCAATAATGGCGGCTTTTTGCCCAATCGCGACTATCATCATTTTGTCCTAACTCTAGACGAAGTTACTGTAAACATATGACAAACTACAGCTATATCGGCTCCGAACTCGAACTTTTTCGAGCCGCCAAAAACTGGAAAGACTATTACTACCATATGATCCGGCGGCATTTAGGGCCCGAAGTCTTAGAAGTCGGTGCCGGCATTGGTGGCACAACCAAGGTGCTCTGTCGGCAGACCCACCAACGCTGGCTTTGCATAGAACCAGATGCTGACTTAATTCAGGGTTTCAAAGCAGACTCCGAGATACCTGCTCTCTGCGAAATTCGACAAGGAATCCTGGCTGACTTGCCAGCTGATCAGCACTTTGATGCCATCCTCTACATCGATGTTCTAGAGCATATCGAAGCAGATCAAGCGGAGGTTCAACAGGCTGCCGCTCACCTCAAACCAGGGGGAGTTCTAATTGT
>DATIVG010000182.1:0-3369 GCA_035466075.1 Nodosilinea sp.
AAGTCGCTGGAAGCGATGGAGCGGTAGGGGAATAAGGTTTGAGTTTTGAGTTTTGAGTTGCTCTGAGGGCTTCAAACGCCAAATTCAGATAGTGCTAGGAGGGTTTAGACAGGCATGCTTGGCCAACAATCCACCGCCAAAACCGTTTTTCTGCTGGTCTCCATGGTGGGCTGGCTGCTGGTGGGGGCAGCGATGATGTACCTCTTTCCGGCGATCGCCGACGTCTTGGTGGGCAGCGACCTCACCCACCTGTGGATGACCAACCTCTCCCGCAGCGGCTACAACCCCACCCTCGGCTGGCTGGGCGGCGGCATTGTGCTGGCGGTGACGGTGGCAGGCAACTGGGTCTGGTACCAATACTTCGACGGCCAACGCTGAACCCCTGCCGCAGAACCCTGGATTTTTGCCGCTAGAGCAGCTGGCGTTTGATCACCCACCCCAACCCAAAGCCCAGGATCAGGTGGTAGGGCATGAGCCACAGCACGATCGGGTAGTGGGCAAAAAAGAACAGCAGCAGCAGCAGGGGGTAAAAGCCGATCAGAGAGAGGGCGATGGCGATGGCCAGATTTTGGGCGTAAAACCGCAGGCCAAAGGGAATGATGCCAAACTCCCGCAAACTATTTGGCTGCTTGAGCAAACGCTGCACGTAGCGATCTTGAACGAAAAACGAAATCAGGTTGATCACTACCGCTGCCACCAGCAGCACCAGCACCGCATCCCCAAAGGAAGCCCCATTGGCATAGCTTTTGGGCAGGCTCCAGTGCCAGGCCACCCCCAGGATGCTAATGCCCGCCAGCAGCACCACTAGCCAGGCATAGTAAAGCCGAAACTGTTTGAGAATAGCCTGCTGAGCCAATGGGGTGAGGGGTACTTGCTCGGTCATTGCGGCTACCTAGGGTGCGATCGCACAAAGACTCCGTCAGAATAGCGGATCTGGCGGCTAAAAATACTGGCAAACGCTCGGGGCAGCGTTCCTCAGACGGTTGCCCAAGGCGGGTTTGACGATAGCGAGCCATGGCCAACAGGTTAGAACTGGATACAGAATGTGCGATCGCACCCCTGCAACTTCTTAACCCACCCACTAAGCTGATCAGGTGCCCAACCCACCAGAAGTTCACCCCATGCCGCATACCGCTCAGAACCCTGTCGCCCTGGTGACGGGAGGCGCCCAGGGCATTGGCCTGGGCCTCACTCAGCATCTGCTCAATCAAGGCTGGCAGGTCGCCATCGCCGACATCAACGCAGCCGCTGGCTCTGCCCTCCAATCGACGCTGGCCCCATGGCAAGATGCTTTTCTCTTCGTCCCCTGTGACGTGTCCCAGGAGAGCGCCGTAGAACACTACGTCCAGGCTGCCCTTGACCAGTTTGGCCAGATTAACGGCTTGGTCAATAATGCTGGCGTCGCTGACCCCCACAGCGGCCCCGTCGAGGATCTATCCCTAGCCGACTGGAACCGCTGGATTGGCACCAACCTCACCGGCTGCTTCCTGATGGCCAAGTATGCCGTGCCCCACCTGCGGCCCACACAGGGCGCAATCGTCAACATCGCCTCTACCCGCGCCCTTCAGTCTGAACCCCACTCAGAAGCCTATGCAGCCTCCAAGGGGGGCATGGTGGCCCTCACCCATGCCCTAGCTATCAGCCTCGGGCCAGCCATCCGCGTCAACGGCATCAGCCCCGGCTGGATTGACGTGAGCCACTGGCAGCATCCACCCCAAGCAGCCAACCTCAGCCCTGCCGATCACGAACAGCACCCGGTGGGGCGCGTCGGCCAGGCCCAGGACGTGGCCGAGATGGCCCACTTCCTGCTGTCCGATAGAGCTGGCTTCATCACTGGGCAGAACTTTGTTGTGGATGGCGGCATGACCCGCAAGATGATCTACGGGGAGTAGGGCCAGCTCCAGGCCAGACTAAGACAGCGCATTAGAAGGAACGGAATCCGCCAATCTGAGATTTAGAGCACAATGCCCACAACTTCCCCTCGATCTGGCCGCGACCTTCTAAGAGGGCGTTTGAAAAGTGAGTCGCTGTAGCTTTAGTCACCTGCTGATCCCCCCTGCCCCCCTTTTTAAGGGGGATTTAGGGGGATCGTCACTTTTGCTACAAAAAATAGGACTTTTCAAACATCCTCTTAATTGGCCTCAGACCGGCTAGAGCTGGGCCCGAGCGGCTCAGCAGCCGGTTTGTAGCTGCGCCACCAGCTGCATTAGTTCGTCAATGCGGGCCCGCAGCTGGCTGGCGGGCTGATTGGCGTGGTTGATCACCAGGCTAAACACCAGCGGCTCATAGTCGGGCGGCTGCACGTAGCCCGCCAGCGACACATTGCCGGTCAGCGCCCCCGACTTGCCCTGCAACCGCCCCTCTAGCGCCGTGCCCCGCAACCGATTGCTGAGGGTGCCGCTCTGGCCCGCCACCGCCAGCGACGCCCGAAAGGCCCGCCCCTGGGGATGGGTGGTCATCACCTGGAGGGTATCGACCAGGGCGATGGGCGACACCAGGTTGTGGCGCGACAGGCCCGAGCCATCCGCCAGCCGCAGCGCCGAGGCCTCTACCCCCAGCTCCGTGAGAGAATTTATTACCGCCCTGCCCCCCGCCTGGCTGGCTTCAGAGATAGGGCCGCCCGCCGTCACCCCCAGGGTTTTGAACAGGGCCTCGGCGTAGAGGTTATCGCTATCGCGATTGGCCCTCAGCATCAGCTCCCCCACCGAGGGCGACTCCAGCGCCGCCAGCTCTTGACCCGCCAGCGGGGATGGGGTTTGGGTAATCGCGGTTTGCCCCACGGGAATAGACTGCCGTTGCAGGGCCTGCTCCATCGCCGCCGCAAACTGTTCGGTAGGGTTGAGCACCGCCAAATTTAGGGTCTGAGCGCCGCTGCCCTCAGCCAGCTGCCCGGTCAGCCGCACCGAGGGAGAATCGCCCCTGCGCCAGAGGGCCAAGGGCAGAGCCGGTGCTCCCGCCGCCACGGTGATGGCGTCGTTTACCACCGGCAGGGGGCCAGCGGGGAGGGGCTGGGGCCACACTACGCTGAGGGAACTGCCCACCTGGGTGGGGGCGATCTGAAGTGCGATCGCATTGCGGTTCAAGATCAAACTATTCACCGGGGCGGCGTAGGCGTACTGGGCGTCTTCCCACTCCCAGGTGGGGTTGGTGGCAAACCCTGGAAAATACGAGTCATCGAGAATCAGGCGACTGACCTGGCTCACCCCCGCCTGGGCGAGCTGCTGGGCGAGGGCGTCGAGCTGGGCGGTGGTCAGGCTGGGGTCGCCCCGCCCCACCACCCGCAGCACGGTACTTTCCCCAGGGCCGGGGGTGCCGTAGACCGAGGTGCGCAGCCGGTAGTCAGCCCCGAGGGAGTGGGCCGCCGCCGCT
>DATIVG010000183.1:0-3683 GCA_035466075.1 Nodosilinea sp.
CCTCCTAGGAGGGGACAGCGGACAGACGGTTTCATTTATCGAGTTCATTTATCGAGCTATAGACAGCGGTGGCTCGACGTTGACCTGGGCGGGCGATTGCCGCACCGCCTGACCCGTCATCAGCTCCACCACATCCATGCCGTTGCTAATGACCCCCGGCACGCTGGGGTAGCCGGCGCTGGCTCCCACCAGAAATAGGTTGGGCAGCTCCGTTTGGTAGCCCAAGCGGTTGAGCCCCACCTGCTGAGGCACCAGCTTAGCGCCGTAGATATTGCCCTGGGGCTGGCCCAGGTAGTGCTCGCTGGTGGTGGGCGTGCCGTAGACCTTCATGCGGGTGTAGCGATCGACATCGGGAATCAGGTCGCGCACACTGGTCATAATCGCCTGGTACACCTCGCGCTTTTTGGCTTTGTAGGCGGCGGGATCGGTATCGTGTAGCTGCTTAAAGGGCTCGTAGGGGCACACCGTGGCGATTTCGAGCACGTGGTGCCCGGCGGGGGCCATACCCGGTGCGGTCGATTTGAGCGTGGGGCAAGACATAAAAATCCACGGATGGTCCAGGTTGCCCTCCAGCTGCCGCCGATACTCCTGATTGAGATCGCCGGTGGGGTAGTACCAGATATTCCAGTTGCCAATGCCGTAGTTGGCCGGGTCAAAGCGATCGTCTAGGCCCAGGTAAATGTTAAAGGCGCTGGCCGAATACTCATAGCCGGTCAGGCGCTGGCGTTCTGCCAAACTGAGATCAGCTCCGTGCATGAGTTCTACAGTCAGCTTGGGGTCGAGATCGCTAATGTAATGGTGTGACGCGGCGTAGTCGGTGCCCCCGGCTGTCACCCACTGCACCTGGCCGTCACGCACCTCAATGTGCTCGACTGGGGCCATATAGCGCACGGTGCCGCCCCCCTCTACGATCGCATCGACAATGGTGTCTACAAACCCCTTAAAGTGATGCTTCGGGTAGTAGGCCCCCTCGGCGTAGTCCCAGACCAGGGCGGTGTGGGTCATCAGGGCAATCTCTTCGGGGGGGAGGGCGTAGTCGCCGCTTTGCCCGGCTAGCAGGGCCTGGAGCTGGAGGGGCATACCCACCTGGTTGTAGAGCTCTTGCAGGGTCCAGGAGCGCTTGTTAAACAGGTTCAAATATTTGGGCAGTTTAAGCCAGTCGTGCCATCGCTGGTCGTACCAGCGGATCTCCTGGTTGAGATCGTGTATTTCGCGGTGGAGGCGCTTGATTTCGTCGCAGTAGCGGTTGATCGGGGCTGCTGCCTCCGGAAACTGGTTTAGCAAGCGCTGCCGAAACGTTTCCCACCCCAGCGGAATGGCAAAGTCTACGGCGGGGGTAATCACTCGATCGATGCAGTCGGGATCGAGGGCATTGAAGGTTACCTCGCGATCGATGTAGTGCAGAAATTGGTCGATCGCCTGCCCCGGCCCGCACTGAGAAATGTAGTGCACATCGGCGCAGAAGCGGTAGTTACCGTAGTCGAAGGTGTGGCAGCAGCCTCCCGGCAGATAGTGCTTTTCAAGTACCGCCACCCGATAGCCCTGGCGAGTCAGGCAGGCGGCGGTCGAGAGACCGCCCAACCCTGCTCCTAAAACAACGTGGTCAAACCGTTCCATAGCTCAGTTCTCCCTGTAGATGTAGCGATCCTCCATAGGGGCGATTCGCGATCGCAAACCTGCGATCGCACGCTGAGGGTTGTGCTCCCAAACGCTGCCTGCCGCTGGGGGCTGAGGCCGGTGCTCTACGCGAATCTACCTAAATCATCGGGTAGTTGTCGGTTTGAAGCACCTACTGGAGCCAAAAACGACAAAAAACGATCGCAATAGACAGAAAAAGAAATCTTCTCACCAAAAAAAATGCTGATCTCCCCGCCTTTAAAACCCTACGCGGGCGCAGATAATACCCCCGTTGCTGTGGTGCTGGGGCGTCAGGCCTAAATGGGGCAGCACGGTGAATATGTATCGAAAACTACAGCTTTGGGGCGGCTCTCCCCGGTAATGATCAACGCTACAGCGAGAACGCTGCAGCGTTGATACCGCAAGCCCTGTAGTTTGGGAGACCCCCGGTGCTATTTGACGCCTACGACCCCGGCGACTTTTTTGATGAACTGTTTGAGGCCCCCGGCCAGCCCCGCCCCGAGGCCGAGCTGCTGGTGCGACGGGTCAACGCCATGTCGCTGGTAGAGCTTCAGCAGCGGCAGCGGGCCGTGCAAAACGCCCTGTTTAAGCTGGGGGTCACCTTCAACGTCTACAGCGACAACCAGGGCACCGAGCGCATTTTTCCCTTCGATGTGATTCCGCGCATTGTGCCCGGCCACGAGTGGGAATGGCTGGAGAAAGGCCTCAAGCAGCGCATCTACGCCATCAACTGCTTTATCCACGACGTCTACAACGAGCAAAAAATTCTCAACGACGGCGTCGTGCCTCGCCACGTCGTAGAGAGCGCCCCCGGCTTTTTGAAACCCTGCATGGGCCTCAACCCGCCCAACAACATCTGGTGCCACATCACCGGCACCGACCTGGTGCGCGACAGAGATGGCCGCTGGTACGTCCTCGAAGACAACATGCGCTGTCCCTCCGGCGTCTCCTACGTGCTCGAAAACCGGCGGGTGATGAAAAACACCTTCCCCCACCTGTTTGCGGCCATGGACATTGCCGCCGTAGACGACTACGCCAGCCAGCTGCTCGAAACCCTGCTCAACCTGGTGCCCGAAACCCTGATCAACCCCCGGGTGGCCGTGCTGACGCCGGGCATGTACAACTCCGCCTACTTCGAGCATTCGTTTTTGGCCCAGCAGATGGGGGCCGAGCTGGTGGAAGGGCGCGATCTGGTGGTGTCCGACGGCTACCTCAAAATGCGTACCACCAAGGGTCTGGAGCGGGTCGATGTGATGTACCGCCGCATCGACGACGACTTTATTGACCCCAAAGCCTTTCGCCCCGACTCGCTGCTCGGGGTGCCGGGGCTGATGGAGGTGTACCGGGCCGGGCGAGTCGCCCTGGCCAATGCCCTCGGCACCGGCGTGGCCGACGACAAGCTGGTCTACGCCTACGTCCCCCAGATGGTTCGCTACTACCTCGACGAAGACCAGATCATCCCCAACGTGCCCACCTACCTGTGCGAAGACCCCACCCAGCAGGCCCACGTACTCGATAACTTAGACCAGCTGGTGGTCAAGGCCACCAACGCCTCCGGCGGCTACGGCATGCTGGTCGGCCCCCACGCCACCGAAGACCAGCGGGCCGAATTTGGCGATCGCATCCGCGCCAACCCCCGTGGCTACATCGCCCAGCCCACCCTCTGCCTCTCCCGTGTGCCCACCCTGATCGGCGACGGCTTTGAGGGCTGCCACGTAGATCTGCGACCCTACATCCTCTACGGCCAGGATATCTATGTGAACCCCGGCGGCCTCACCCGCGTCGCCCTCCAGCGCGGTTCGTTAGTCGTCAACTCATCCCAGGGCGGCGGCAGCAAAGACACCTGGGTGGTGAAATCTATTGATCCCAATGCGCAGTTGCCAATCCAGGGTGGAGGAGTATAGGGAGTGGGGGAGTAAGGGAGTGGGGGAGTAAGGGAGTCGTAACCTAAGCGTTATTGCCGATACCTGTTCTGCTATCTATCCCAATAACCCCCTCCCCCATCTCCCTCACCTCCCCCATCCCCCTCACCTTTCCCTTACCTT
>DATIVG010000184.1:0-2972 GCA_035466075.1 Nodosilinea sp.
GCCGGGGCAGACCACCTACCGCTCGCGCCAAAGCCTGCGCGACCAAACCGAAGGGGCCTGGCAGGCCACGGTCTTTAAGCGCTACACCCCCGCCGGGGAAACAGGCATATATCTGCGACTGGTGGGCTTTCCTGGCCGCAGCCGCGTCGACGGGCAGGGCAGCCTGCTGGTGCAGACCGGCACCGCTACCCAGTGGACGGCCCCAGCCCGCCTCGACGGCCAAACCCAGGCCCTGCCCGACAACGTGGGGCAGTATGACTTCGCGGCGGTGCTGGCTGAACTGCCCCAGCCCATCCCGCTAACGCTGGTGGTGCCCGTGGCCGGAGCCGCCCCGGCCCGCCTGGTGGTGGCCCCCTACGTGGTGCAGGAGTGGCTGCAAATCTACGCCATGACCGAAGCCACCGGGGCCGAGTTTGAATAGGTAGAAAATTTTGCCCTGATGGAACGGTTCACCGCCCCAGCCTGCTCTTGGGCCGTGGGCTACGGTCGTGCCGAGGGCCGCAGACTTTCCCCGCCGCTTCGAACCTGCGAATGTTTGAGCGGAAATGTCTGAACCGGCCTGACTACAGCCCTGCCGCGAAAGAACCGAATCGGGCGGCTGTCCTTAGGCTTTTAATCTGTAGCCCGCCGCCTTTGTGCCCCTGTCTCCGGGCTACGGCGGCGGCCTGACCAAGTTGGCGTTTAAAAATAAAAAGCCGGGTAGGGCGCTATCACTGAGGAGCGAACCTCCACAATGTCCTGTGGCCCTACCCGGTCTTAGCTATGGAGCACACGCGAGTCTACAGGATGTTTTGATAATCGGTCATAGACCAGAATTCGCCAATACATGAAAGTTCTGGAAAGTTCAGGATCTTGTTCAGGTGATCGATAACTGGGTCGATTTGGGCAAGAAATGGGCCCATACCCGCCTGTTTTGCAGAGCCCACCACAAATTTACCAAGAAAATATATTGGGCCGGAAACTTTCTGGGCGCTATTTCGTCACCCCCGCCAAGGAAAAATAGGGGTCGCCGATGGCTGTATACCGGCTATGAATTAGCTTAATCGGGATCCGAGGGTTCGGGGTTCAACGTTGCGAAAGACTAAGTAACGCAACGGTACGTACCAATCCACCGGGAGTGCGGCGGCCCAACCCGAGGCACCGGGTTAGGATGATTTTGCTCGTTTCATTTCGGCAAGTTCATGCTCGTCATTGTTTTAATTTTCGTCATCGGTCTGACCCCAGCCATCATTTCCGCCTGGATGAGCGTGCGGGCTGACCAAACTGAGAAGCGCAATGAGTCGTCGCTGCTGCCGACGGCCCTGGGCCAGAGCATGATGAAGCTGATGGACAGCAACCCCGACCTGCACTACGTTGACGGCATGGGCTACATGGTGGGCGACATTACCTGCGACCTCAATGCCCGCTCGCCCTACCTGCGCTGCGCCATCAACCCGATGGGCCCCTGCGATGGGTGTAGCGCCTACGCGCCCAAGGTTTTTGACCGGCAGTTTTAGGGCCAGCGTTTAAATTCCTGGCGGTTGGCGGGCTGGGTTAATAAAAGTGCAGCAAGGCACCTGGGGTTAGCCCTGGGTGCCTTAGTTGTGGGCTGGTTGGGGCAGGGTAGCGCGGGGGGGATGCGCGATCGCACCTCTCCCCGCGCTACAATTCTTAAGACAATCCTCTAAACTCCGACCGGAATACCGGGGTTTATGGGAGAATAGCCAAAGCAAACGCAGATCGTACCGTTCTGCAACCTGTCAAGATTCTGTGTCGAGATTAATCGGAGGTTTATATGGCGCTTCAACTTGGCGATCAGGTTCCCAACTTTACCCAGCAGACCAGTGAAGGGGAAATCGACTTTTACACCTGGGCTGGCGACAGCTGGGTGGTGCTGTTTTCTCACCCCGCTGACTATACCCCCGTGTGCACCACCGAGCTGGGCAGCGTAGCCCGCCTCAAGCCCGAGTTTGACAAGCGCGGTGTCAAAGTTATCGCCCTCAGCGTCGACAGCGCCGACTCCCACCAGGGCTGGATTGGCGACATCAACGAGACCCAGGGCGTCTCCGTCAACTACCCCATCATTGCCGACGACGACAAAAAGGTCTCCGACCTCTACGGCATGATCCACCCCAACGCCAACGCCAAGGTCACCGTGCGCAGCGTGTTTGTCATCGACCCCAGCAAAAAACTGCGGTTGACCATCACCTATCCGCCTAGCACCGGCCGCAACTTCGGCGAAATTCTGCGGGTGATTGACTCCCTGCAGCTCACCGACAACTACAGCGTGGCCACCCCCGTAGACTGGAAAGACGGCGACGATGTCGTTGTTTCTCCTGCCATCCCCACCGAAGAAGCCAAGCAGCGCTTCCCCAAAGGGGTGACCGAAATCAAGCCCTACCTGCGCATGACCCCCCAGCCCAACAAGTAGACCAGGGTATTGCAACTCTGCTGAGGGCGCATTGCGATGCGCCCTTTTTTTGTGTAGCTGGGTACTAGCCCCCTCCGTTGGCAATGCCAGACTGTACTACACTACTCCTGTCCCCCGGCGGTCGCCGGTTGCCGGGTGCTATTCGAGTCACTGGTTGCGGTCGTCCCCTTGAGATCTCATACCCATGCCGCTAATTAAAGTTCAAACCTCTGTCTCCGCCCCCGCTGGCCCCGCCCTCGAGGCTCTGCTCAAAACCCTTTCGGCCAGCCTGGCCAGCCACCTGGGCAAGCCCGAAACCTACGTGATGACCGCCTTTGAGGGCGACGTACCGATGACCTTTGGCGGTACCACCGACCCGACCTGCTATGTCGAAATCAAGAGCGTCGGCACCATGGGCGGCACCAAAACCCGCGCCATGAGCCAGGAGTTTTGCGCCCAGCTCGAGAGCGCCCTGGGGGTGCCCAAAAACCGCACCTACATCGAATTTGCCGACGCCCCCGGTGCCATGTGGGGCTGGAATGGCGGCACCTTTGGCTAGGGTCAACCGCCGGGCCCATCAGGC
>DATIVG010000185.1:0-3723 GCA_035466075.1 Nodosilinea sp.
TAGAGATGCTGCAAATCAACCGCCGAGAAGAGGTGCTCACCCAAACCCAGCAAGACATGCGCCGGGCCATCGACTACATTACCCGCGACGCCGGGGAGGCGGTCTATATCTACTCGACCCCCAATGCCGTCGTTGACGAAGAATCGGGCGCAACCTTGATTGAACAGCTCGATGATTTTCCTAATAATGGCGAGATACCGGTGCTGGCCTTTTGGCGGCTCGACCCTCTCGACCCCAACAGCCCCAGCGTTCGGGCGTTTTTTGCAGACAACCCCGACTGCGAAACCGCCTTTCCCACTGAGGCCCAACGAAATGAATGCACGACTCTCAAGGTGCGCCAGGGCTACTACACGCTGGTCATCTATGCCCAGCAGGCCAACGACGAAGGTGACTTTTGGGGCGGCAAAGCGAGAATTGTGCGCTACGAGCTGCCGAAATACACCTCTACCGGCTTGCCCGATCTCGACATTACTTCCGGCTACTCCGAGCCCACCGGCCTTGAGAACAACTTTGACAGTTGGACTAAGGGCACTGGCGATACAGATGGCAACATCAACGTGCTCACCGACTACCTCGACGAGCCAGCCGATGAGGCGGCTGAATGCCCAGCAGGTTATCTGGCCACCCCCGCCGATGCCAACAATTTCTATGCCTGCGTGCTGGCGGGTACCACCACGGCAAACCCCCTAGACGAGGAGCTAACGGTGGGCAGCAACCAGACGCTGATTGTCTTTTTGCGGGGTAATATCGATAGCGCCAATTCTGCGCTCGGTAGCTTTTCTAACGCTGGCAGTCTGCCCACCCTGCGCTCTGAAGTGTTGATTCGCGGTGTGATAGACAAGCAGCCCGGCCTGTAATGTTCTGGTCATGTCCTGGGGTGCGGTTTATTAAGTTGATGGTAATGACGTTGTTTTTTTGGTGCCTGCTATGAAACGCCTGCGCACGCCGCATCACCAGCCTGAGGCTGGCTTCACCCTGATCGAACTGCTGGTGGTGATTGTCATCGCTGGGGTGCTAGCTGCGATCGCGGCTCCCAGCTGGTTTGCCTTCTCCAGCCGCCAGCGCTCCAACACCGTGCGCAGCGACATCGTTCAGGTGCTCCGCAACGCCCAGCAAGACGCCATTCAGCTGCGCCAGGCCCGGCGAGTGGAGGTCGATACAGCCGCCGACGTTCCAACCCTCAACGTCGGCCCGCTCACCTTCGATGCCGATGGAGACCCGGTGTTTAACGGCGGCAATGCCCAGGTGGTGGGCGGCGAGGCCAGCAGCACCGGGCAAATCAGCCTCGAAGCCTATTCCGTCGACGACGGCACCCAAGACACCGACATCACCGATATCGCCTTTGACTACCAGGGGCTCCCCATCGACACCGACAACCTGCCCTTTGTCATTGTGGTCACCGGTGGCCCCGGTACCGCCAGGCAGTGCGTCATCGTCGCCAACCTGCTGGGCAACATCAAAACAGGCACCAATGCCGAGTGCGACGACCCCGACGTAGGCCTCGAATAGATTGGGTTCCCCGACCGTTTCTCGGCGGCGCTACGGCCAGCTCAACTGTCTGTTACCAGTACTTCTCGGTTTTTTAACCCCGCCTCTGCCCTACCCCATAGGCCCCCGTTTCATGATAAAAACAGTGGGCATGTTTTGCAGAGCGAGGTTACCCCATGAGTTCATCATCCCTACCCCTTGAAGGCCAGGTTGCAGTGGTCACCGGGGCCTCGCGAGGCATTGGTCGGGCGGTGTCCATCTCCCTTGCCGCAGCCGGGGCTCAGGTCGTCGTCAACTACGCCCGCTCCAGTGCCGCCGCCGATGAAGTAGTCGCCCACATTGCGGCGGCGGGCGGTAGCGCCGTAGCCATCCAGGCCGACGTCTCCCAGGCTGACCAGGTCGATGCCCTCATCAACGGCGCTGTAGAAAAGTTTGGCCGGGTCGATATTCTGGTCAACAATGCCGGCATTACCCGCGACACTCTGCTGCTGCGCATGAAGCCCGAAGACTGGCAGGCCGTCATCGACCTCAACCTGACCGGGGTATTTTTGTGCACCCGTGCCGTAGCCAAGCTCATGCTCAAGCAGCGCTCAGGCCGCATTATCAATATCGCCTCGGTGGCGGGGCAGATGGGCAACCCCGGCCAGGCCAACTACAGTGCGGCCAAGGCCGGGGTAATTGGCTTCACCAAAACCGTGGCCAAAGAGCTGGCCAGCCGAGGCGTCACTTCCAACGCCGTCGCCCCCGGCTTCATTGCCACCGACATGACCGACGACCTGGCCAACACCGACGATATTCTCAAGTTCATCCCGCTGGGGCGGTTTGGCCAGCCCGAAGACGTAGCCGGTATGGTGCGGTTTCTGGCGGCTGACCCGGCGGCAGCCTACATCACCGGCCAGGTGTTCAACGTCGATGGCGGCATGGTCATGGCCTAGGCCCGGTTTACAGTTCTGAGCAGCCACAGGGTAGCGGCCAGCGAAACAAAGTGGGCCAGCAGGGTATTGGTGTTGGCCTGCACCACAAAAATATCAAAGGCCTCGACGTACTGGTTGATGTTGCCGGGCACAAACACGGTGCCGCCCTGGGGCTGGGCCAGGGCCTTCGCCAACAGTGACCCAATCAGCGCCTGCCCCCCAAATAGGGTGATCAGCATACCCGCCATGCTGATCATGGTGCCCAGGCGCAGGGCCTGAAGGGCATCCTTGGGGCTGGGTCGCTTGGCGCTGTCGGGGCTGCGTAGACGGCGGCCCAGCCGGGTGTAGCGGAAGGCCCAAAAAGCACTGAGATAGACCGCCACCAGCCCCAGAGCCGCAAACAGCAGCCCCACCCCGGTGCCAGGATTGCCGCCCCCGCTACCGGAGCGAGCCCCCAGGTTGACCAGGGCAAACAGCAGCACCAGGCTGGAGATGACCGCCAGCACCGCCTGTACCCAAAAGCTGACCCAGCCCACGATGCGAAAGGAGCCAGCGATGCGCCGCACGGCGGGGGGGAGGGTGTAGTCAAAGTCTGTAGTCATACCTGTGATTTTAGCCTGTGATCTCAACCTGGGAGCAGGGGCTTCTGAATGATACATTTGGGGAAACCACTGGGGGTATCGGTATGGTGGAAGCGATTGACCAGGCAAAAACCCGAGTGCAGGAACTGTGCGATCGCTGGGGCCCCAAGGTCGACTATCTGGCAATTCGCCTGGAGCAGTCGGAGGGCACCGATATTTTTTTGCGGGGCGGGCGGGCCGAAACCCTCAGCGAGGCCATTGCCATTGGCGGCCATGTGCGGGCCTGCTACCGCGGCGGGTGGGGCTTTGCCAGCTTCAACGATCTGGAGAGTTTGGCCCCCTCGGTGGAGTCGGCGGTGGCGGCGGCTCGCCTGGTGGGCCACGACGAGACCCTGCTGGCTCCGGTAGACCCGGTACAAATTGTCCGCCGCCTGCCCCTGGAGGGCACCGACCCCCGACACATTTCATTAGCCCGCAAAAAGGCGCTGTGCAGCCACTACGCCGACCTGCTCCAGGGGGTAGATGGCCGCATTGCCACTACTTCTGTGCGCTACACCGACGTGGCCCAGCGAGTGTTGTTGGCCACCTCCGAAGGCACTCTGATTGACCAGGCCTGGTCGGATATGGAGATGCGCTTTGCCGCGACCGCCCGCGATGGCGACACGGTGCAGACCGGGCGCGAAACCACCGGCTCGCGCAAGGCCTACGAAGATCTCGAACGCTTAGACGACCAGGTGCGG
>DATIVG010000186.1:0-5321 GCA_035466075.1 Nodosilinea sp.
CGGAGCACAAGCCCTCGCGGCGCAAACCGCCGTCGCGGCGTTCGACCCCGAGGGGCTAGGGCCAGCGGGCCAGCGCCTGAATACTCATACTAAATCCGGGTAGTATACCCCCGAAATGATTGGGCTTGTCATGCGGGCCACCAATGATAGTTGGTGAGGGCTTTAATCTCGGATTGCATCGACAGCAAGGTGCGGCAGCGAGCCTCAAGGACATCTTCGAGATCATTGAGGGCATCAAAGCAGCGGTTGACTAAGGGTTCATCGGCGAGTCGCCAGAGCCGTTCTGCCGGCTGTAACTCGGGAGAGTAAGGCGGTAACACCTCTAGATGGATGCCGTCGGGTATCACCAGGTCTTTACTGTTGTGCCATCCGGCCCCATCAATGACCAACAGAATCCGCTTATGAGGGCCGGCCCCGACCTGTTCGGCAAAGGTGGCGAGGGCTTGGTTAAACCAATCGCCATTCACTCGAGGCAGAATGAGCCATTCGGTATCGCCTGTCGTGGGATGAACAAACCCGTAGAGGTACGTCCACTCATAGCTGGGGTCTAATAGGGCTAATGGTCGTTGCCCAACGTTGGCCCACAGCTTGCGAATAATCGGTTTCAACCCCAGGCGATGCTCGTCAAATGACCACGCTTCGACCAGTGCTTCGGGATATTGCTGTTCGAGTTCAGCCTTACGCTCCGGGAGTTTTTTTAAATGCCTCCTGGGCCTCCGGATCGCCTTTGCGATGCCGGGGACGAGGCACTTGCAGGGATTGCTCCAAGCGCTTGAGATAGTCCCACCCTCGCTGGGGCCAGACTTTAGGTACTCCCGTTACCTCGGCGATAACCTTGGCCACTTTTGGCCCACTCCAGACCCCGTCATCGTCTGGGGGTGATTGCAAGCGAGCCTCCAGGTCTTCGAGTTGCTGGGGGGTGAGCAGGCTACGAGACTGCTGCGGTCGCGGGTCTTTGCGGCGATTGCGCAGGCCATTAGCGCCATCACGGTTGTAGTCTCTCACGACGGCTCGGGCATAGTCGTAGTGAAAGCCCACAGCTTTAGCAGCATCGGTCAGTGTGGTGTCTGTGTGAACCAGCCACAGCAAATGCCAGCGTCGAGACTCGACCGGGTCACCGCTAGCGCGATAACGCGCTTTGAGCTCGTCGGCTGAAAAATGACGTTCGAGATGGAGGGGTCTAGGCATCCCACAACCCTACACCATTCCGGAAGTATACAAGTCGGATTTGGTATTAACCAGTTCACCAGACCCCAGTACTTTTCAAGGGTACGAGTTTGTACCTGTTTAACCTTCCACTCGCTATACCGCTTGAAGAGGTCAACCGCCCCGATCGCCTGGAGCTGCTGGCTGCGATCGCTCTTGTACTTGGACAACGTTGGGTCATAGTTGCCCGAAATGATGTCCAGGTGGATCTGATTGGCCCGCTGCTGCGCTACCGCCAGATTCACCGGGTCATGGCGGAGGCCCAGGCTCATCGTCTTGCGCTGCCCCTGGTGCCGCCATCTCAGGCGAATCCAGCCGTCTATGTTTTCAATTGAAACTTCACCTTTAGGAGTTCTAGCCATTTTGGGTACCCATTCTGTACCCATTGAAGCGCTAAAACCCTGATTGTTCCGTTTAAATCCGTTAAGCGCATACCCGTTCTTAGGTGCGATCCTACCTAATGAGTAATCGCTAAATGCCTTAAAACTTAGGCTTTCCAGGGGATGGACGTAACTGGACTCGAACCAGTGACCCCCACGATGTCAACGTGGTGCTCTAACCAACTGAGCTATACGTCCGGGCAGACATAGAAATTAGCATATCGGGAGGCGCGATCGCAACCTCCACCGCCGCGCTAGGGAGCAAAGCGGGGCTGGAGGAGCTTGGGGTCGAGCAGCAGCCGATCGGGCTGTACCTCTTGCTTGGGGGCGGCGGCCACCCGCAGATTGGAGAGGGCCGTGCCCTGGTAGTAGTGGGCCAAAATTTGCTGGTAGTTTTGGCCGCGGCTGGCCAGCCCCCGCGCCCCCCACTGGCTCATGCCCAGGCCGTGGCCGTAGCCGCGCCCGTCCACCCGCAGGGTGTTGCCGCTCAGGGTGAGCGAGCACAGCGAGCTGCGCAGCCCCAGGGCCTGGCGCAGCTCCGTGCCCGTCAGGGTGCGGGTGCCCTGGGTGCCCGTCAGGCGAATGGAGGCGATCCGCCCCTGGGGGGTGGCCCGCTCGGTGGCCACGCCGGTCAGGCGGCCAATGCCGGTGATGCGCTGCTCGATCTGCTGGGTTGAGAAGGTCTCCGACCACTGAAACACCGGGGCCTCCTGGTCGTAGTCGGCCACGGCCCGCAGGTAGGGGGTGGCGCGCTGCCAAATATCTTCAGAGTTTTCGGTGTAGCCGCCGGAGGAGGAGTGAAACACCGCCTCGATGATGCGACCGCCGTAGGTGAGCACCTGGCCCTGGGTGGCGTTGACGGCGGCCTGCACCGAGGGGGCCTCGGCGGCCAGCCCGCGGTAGACCTGGTGGGCGGTGGTGCCCCCCACATCAAACAGCTGACCCTGGGTGCGATCGCGCCGATACATCGCGTAAGATCGCGCCGCCACCGCCTGGGCCTTGAGGGCCTCCTGGGGCCAGCTGGCGGGCATTTCGCCGCCCACGACCCCGTAGAGATAGGCCTCAATATCGACCCAGTTGACCGCCGTGACCTTGCCCTCCACGGGCACCACCAGCACTCGGCCCCGGTACCAGGCGTCATTAATAAACACGTAGCCGCCGCCGGTGGGCTCGACCCAAAAGGCCTGCCCCTGCCAGTCGGCCAGGCGCACCCCGCCGCCGGTGGGGGTCACCACCACCGAGCGCCCCTGGGGAATCTGGCCTACCCCCTGGCCCGCCCCATTTTTAACCACCGCCGGGGTTGAGCTGCCCACGGTGACCTGGTTGAGGCGGTCGCCAATAGCCACCCGCATTTCCACCAGGGCCTGGGCGGGGAGGGCCATCAGCCACCAGAGCACCGTCAGGCTGAGGCTGTGCTTGAGCAGGGTGCGGCTTAGCAGCAGGGCGAGGGCTTGGCGAAATAGAGTCATAGGGGCGCAGCAGATAAAAACAACTCAGCCAGGACACCCGGCGGCGCTTTTTACGGTATCACCGATGGCTAGGCCTGGCACATTAGACTTCCTATGACCGCCGCCTGAGGCAGAAGTTGCCGCCAGCGGGCCAGCCGCTAAAGTGGCCCTCAGAGCAGCCCCGCCGACTCGTAGAGCCGCCGCATAAAGGCCATGATTTTACGGCCATACTCGGGGTCGGCGCTCCAGCGACCGCTGAGCTGCTCCACCAGGGGCGAAATGCCGCGCACCACAAACTGAAACCGGGGGTCAACCTGGCGCTGCACCAGCGGGTCCACGCTGCCGTAGGCCTTCAGGTGCTGAATTTGCGCCCGCACCCCAATCCGGGCGCTGGGAAACGAGGCCCCCTCCATGCCGCCGGTGGGGGCACCAATGCCGCCAAAGTTGTTTTGGGCCGGGTTGAGGCTGCCGCCAAAGTTGAGGGAGTTGGTCTCCACCAGCATCTGGCAAAAGGCGACGTCGTGGTTGACCCCTTCGATGGCCGCCTCCTCGCGGTAGAGCTTGGGCAGGTCGCGGTAGGTGTTGACGGCGGCTTCGTTGACGTTTTTGAGAAACATGGTGAGCTGCACCTCCGAGGTGCTGCCAATGCCCATCAGGCGGTCCATGCTGCCGGGGCAAAACTGCATGCCGGTGCGCGATCGCAGCCGAATGGTGCGAGTCGCCGCATCCCACGACACCGACACATTGTAGTTTTGCAGATCCACCGCTTTGATGTAGACCACGTTGGCGTAGCGCACGCGGGTGATGTTGGGGGAGGTGGTGGCATCGACCCCCAGCAGGTCGGCCAGATCGATCGGCACGTAGGCGTTGCCGTTGACGATGATGCCGGTCTCCGGGTAAATGCCGCCGTTGAGGTTGATGCGAATCTCGGGCAGCGTGCCCCCCGGCACCTGGGGCACGGTCTCGCTGGCCACGGCCCGGCTCCAGGAGGCAAGGCCGTCGGCAATGCCCAGGGCCACATCCCGCCGCTGCCGCTGGATGATCTCTAGATCCTGGGGGTTGCTCAAAAAGCCAATTTCCATCAGCAGTGAGGGGCAGCCCAGGCTGCGGCAAAAGGCCAGCATGCCCGTGGGCGACTCGGTGTCGGGCTTGACGCCCCGGCTCGGCAGCAGGGGCAGCCGCCGCCTCAGGGCCAGCAGCACCAGCTCGGCGTGGGTGCGGCGCACGTCGTTTTTGGCAATGTGAAACACCGCCGAGCCCCGCACCGCCGGGTCGCTATAGGCCCCGGCGTGAATTTCCAGGGCCACATCTGCGGGGCGGCAGCGGGCGTTGATCCAGGCGAGGGTCTGGGCGGCGCTGAGCTCATCGGGCACCGACAGCACCTCCAGCTGGCGCGATCGCAGCTCTGCCACCACCAGGTCGCGCACCTGAATCATCTCCGCCGCTTCGGTGGTGTTGGGCAGCACGCTGCCGGGGTCGATCACCCCATCCTCAAAGCCGCCGTGGCCCGCCGAAATAAAAATCTGTGCCATGCTGAACCGATGCTAAATCTAACGATCCCTCGCCAGCATGATACCTGTGAATGGGGGAAGTGGATGGCGGGGAGGGCCGGGGAAGGGTGGGGGAGAGAAAGTTTTGAATTTTGAGTTTTGAGTTTTGAATTCAGGCCCGCATCAAAACTCAAAACTAAGCACTCAAAACTGAGAACTCACGCCATTTGCCCCAGTGCCCCCAGCGCCTCCCCGGTCACTCGGCAGAGCTGCCACTCGGTTTTAATCTCCGCTCCCATGCGCTGGTAAAACTCAATGGCGGGGGTATTCCAGTCGAGCACGCTCCACTCCAGACGGCCACAGCCCCGCTCCAGCGCCAGCTGACCCAGGTAGATCAGCAGCGCCTTGCCAATGCCTTGACCTCGGTGGGTGGGCTGCACAAACAGGTCTTCGAGGTACAGGCCCGGCTGCATCAAAAAAGTCGAAAAATTGTGAAAAAACAGGGCCATGCCCACGGGCTCGCCATTCACCCAGGCCAGTACCGCCTCGGCGTAGGGGCGGGGGCCAAACAGAGCCGCGGCCAGATCCTCAGGGCTGCCGGTGACCTGGTGAGAGAGCTTTTCGTAGTCGGCCAGGGCCTTGATCAGCGTCACCAGGGCGGGCAGGTCGGCGGCGGTGGCGGGGTGAATCTCCAGGGCCAGGCGGGCGGGGGAATTGGTCATGGGGCAGAGGGTGGGGGTAAGGAGTGAGCCAAAACCTGATTTATAGCAGGCGGCGGCATTTTAATGAAGGTTGGA